>JALFNY010000120.1 GCA_022774105.1 Prevotella sp. | reverse complement strand
GAGCGTCGCTTGGAACTTGCACTTGAGGGTAACCGTTGGTTCGACCTTGTTCGCTGGGGTGAGGACTACCTTGTCACCACTATGAACAAATATATGACCGAGGAGGCTAAACTGCGCCAGTATTATGAGGGTCGCAGCGTGACTGCCAACGAGATTTATCTGCCTGTACCTCTCGCAGAAATCGATAATTCAAATGGTCTATATAAGCAGTACTAAAAAAGATAAAAAGAATAATTATGAAAAAAATAAATATATTCCTCTGTGCAGTGATCACATTCTTTGCCTCCTGCTCAGATGTTGACCTCGAATCAGTCAACTATTCGGAGGGCATAAGTAACTTAGTTGCTGACTTTACACCAAGCAGTCGAAAAGTGACCCTAAACTGGGACAATCCAACGATGGAGGGACAGTCGGGCATCCAGATTATCAAAGACAATGTAGATGTGACAAACATTGACGGGGTAGTCAACAGTTATTTCATAAAGAGAGCACCGGTAAACGTTGATGTAGCCTATACCGTAAAGGCCCGATATACGGACGGACGTGTGTCTGAGGGACAGACAGTAAGGTTCAATATCGACTATGTTGCCAAGGTGGCGATGCTCGTGGCCGATGATTATGAGGTCTCTGCTGATGAGACAGATGCAGTGGCATGGTTCAACAAAAACTATGTGGAGAAAGGCACAGGCAAGTTAATCAAAGCCTCTCAGATTGACGACCTCGATATTGAGGAACAGGCTGTTTGTTGGGTGATGTGCGACCGCATCGGAGTGGAAAAAGGATGGAAGAATCTCCCCGGTGGACTGGCTTCAAACGAGACTGTCAATGCTCTTAAGGCATTCGCTGCTGATGGTGGTAGTCTCCTTCTTACCAACCACGCCACTCAACTTACGGCTGCTGTAGGACGCATTGACGAGGCTTATGCTCCTGGTATCTTTGGTAACGGAGTGGGAGGTCAGAACCCGGATGTATGGGGTGTGCAGCCTATCATTGGTAATACTGAGGGACAGATCTATGACCACTCTAACCATGATATCTATCGCGGCATGAACTTCACCGCTGGCCTTTACGAGCGTTCGATCTATACCTTCGAGGGCACAGGAGTGAAGGGCGACCACAATTGTATGTGGGACCTCAATGCCTATGGTTTGGCTCCTAACCCAAATGTTGTAAAGGCTTGGGAAGAAAAGACCAACTCCACTGTGCTCGGCACATGGAACCACGTTGTTGACTACTGTTGTGCAGGTATCATCGACTTCGCTCCTACTACCACTTTCCCGGGTCGCATCCTTGCCGTGGGTCTTGCATCATACGAATGGAACATCGGTGGCGAGAATCTGTATAAGGATCAGTTGGAGATGTTTACAGACAACTGTATATCTTACTTGAAATAACATAATCCTATTTATATATGATTATTAAGAACATACTGACAATAGCCATGCTGACAGCCTTCTCGGCTGTCGGCATGGCTCAGCAACTGGCAGCTCATTTCAATATGACAGTCAGTGATGGAGAAATAGTAGAGTCTGTATCGAAACAGTCGTTTACGGTAAACTCTGCACTCCCTGCCTTCGATGTAGAGGGACTGAATGGTAGAGCAATGCGTTTTGATGGGTATAGCAATTACGTTGAAACTACGTTGACAAATAGTGCACTCAGTACATCAAATTTCTCTGTAAACGTAGTGCTTGCGCCAGAGACTTATCCAATGATGAACACTGCCGAGGCGGAGAACACACCAACTTATGCAACAGTCTGTGGGAATCTTGACGAGACAGCAAAGGCGGGATTTGCTATACAACTGTCTTCGCAAGGACACTTCCGCTTTCGTTTCGCTTCTGCCTACGCAAAGGGCTATATCTTCACCATCGAAAGTGCCGAGAAACTGCCTTGTGGCATCTGGAGTCAGATAACGGCTGTACTCGATAAAGATGCTAATCTTGCCACACTATTTCTTAATGGAAGAAACGTGGGAACATGCAAGATGAGCCGTTCGGAGATTATTCCATCAACAGGGAGTTTCTATATTGGCAAGGATGCCACGGAAGTGAAGGCTGGACCTTTCCTAATAAATACTTTCTGCGGACTTGTTGACGAGATTTCTCTATACAATGAGTCGCTGACAAATGAGCAGGTCACTGCATTGGCAAAGAATCTTAGTTCAGGAACTCCAGACTTTAACTATCCTGCCGAAAGATATTTAGCCTCTCTTTGGCGACCGCAGTTTCACGGCATGCCTTCTGGAGGATGGACAAACGAAACGCATGGCATGACGTTCTCTAACGGGAAGTATCATCTCTTCTTTCAAAAAAACGCGAATGGGCCTTATATGGCTCGCCTGCATTGGGGACACATCTCGTCGGAGAACCTATATAAATGGACCGAAGAACCTATTGCTATTGCTCCTGGCGAGGCTTATGATATCAAGGGATGCTGGTCTGGGTGTGTATATTCCGATGAAGAGAACAATCCAAAGATATTGTACACTGCGGTAGATAATGCCAAGGCTGTCATTGCATCTGCTTCACCGACAGACAACTCTCTATTCTCGTGGAAAAAGGAAGGGGTTGTGATAAATGGTCGTCCGACTGGATTGTCAGACGATTTCCGAGACCCTTATCTCTTCTCCGTATATGGTCAGAAATATATAATCGTAGGAACCAGCAAGGATGGTCTTGGAGCTTGCACAGTACATAAATATGAGAATGGTTCGTGGACAAACGACGGCAAGATTTTCTTCAAGGCATCAAGCAAGGCTCTGCAGGGTTCTTTCTGGGAAATGCCTAACGTCACGGCGCTCTCAAATGGCAAATGGCTTTTCACGGTAACTCCTCTCGGCATGTCAACAGGAGTCAAAACAATTTATTGGATTGGAACCATTAACCCTGACGGCACTTTCGCTCCTGACTCTGAAAGTCCAAAGACTCTTGAACTCAATGGCATCAGTAAAGAAGGCTACGGACTTCTCTCTCCAACAATCCTGAACCATGAGGGAAAGACACTTATGCTCGGTATTGTTCCTGACAAAATCTCTGGAGAAAGAAACTACAGTATGGGGTGGGCACATAATTATTCCTTACCTCGTGAAATCTGGCTCGACAAGAATGGTGAAATGTGTCAGAAACCGTATTCCGGACTTGCTGCTATGCGTACAGAAACGTCGTTTAACAACTCTTTCAGACTGATGGGAAGTCAAGCGTTGGACCCAGTAACTGGCAGACAGTTGGAATTGATAGGGAAATTTACTGTTGGAGTAGGTGAGGTGGGATTCCGTTTCCTGAAAAATAACGACCGTTACGCCTCTCTTTCATACGATGCTGCAACAGGCGTCGTTTCGCTTGATCTCTCAAGGTTAGAGCGTGTCAGCAACGATGCAGGAACTTACAATGGGATATATTCCGCTTCGCTTCCAGAACGTCTGGCAGTAGGGGAGACGCTTGTTCTTCATATGTACCTTGATGGTTCTATCGTTGATGTCTTTGTAAACGAACGTTTCGCGTTCTCTGTACGTCTCTTCCCTACCGATGTTGATGCTACTACAACAGAGGTGTTCTCAACAACAGATACTGAGGTAAACGTCTCTGCTTGGGTTCTCAATGCCAATTCTTCTTCTCAGACATCAATAGCGTCTGTTTCGAACGAAACAGAAACCTCCCGAGGAATATTCGCTCTTGATGGAACCCAAATAAAAGGCACTCCAAAGCGTGCCATTTTCATACTAAATGGGAAGAAGTATGTTGCCAATTGACACACTCTTACATATTACCATTGCAACCATTTCGCTGGGCACTTTCCATGAAGATGAAGGAATAAAAAGTGGTGAGTTCTGGATAAGAAATGAAGGGACGGAGGCTGTTGAACTGAAGCAGGGATACACTTCTTGCGGGTGCGTGAAACTCGATTTTGAACTTGGAAGAACAGTGCAACCAGGTGACAGTACCCTTGCCGTTCTCTCGCTTAATCCGAAAGGAAAAGGTGGAGAGTTTATTGAGCGTGGATGTATTGTCTATGGAGAAAAGCGTAAGCGCATAGAGTTTGCTCTTGAAGGGAATTGCATCTCTTCTGAAGAAACAATTCTCCGTCAATACCCTATCTTCATTGATGAGAATATATATATGTCGGCAGATCATTTCGATTTGGGGAATATGATGGTAGGTGAGCGTAAATCGCGCACAATAGTTGTTATTCATCGTGATGAAAACAATCGTTGTGAGTATTTCTCTTTGGATGTATATATTGATTCTTCTATGACGAAAGGTGTACAAAGAATAGAGAAACAATTATCAATCCGTACAAAGAAAGGTGTTCTTAATGTACCTATTAATTTTCTCGTAAAAGTGCTATAGTGCTTTCTATAATTTATATTAGGAACTACAGATAGTTTAGCAAGAAGGTTTTATGTTATAACCTTCACATTCGCTAACTATTTGTAGTTCTTTCTTGTTTCTACAGCGTATGATGAGGCAAATCTACTGTGTTGAAATATTATTTATCGAGTTTTTAATACTTTTTTTCAAGATAATTTGCTTTTATTCGTTTTTCAAGGATAAATTTATTATCTTTGCTCCTGCTAATCTATACTCTCCTGCTAATCTAAATATATTATAGAAGAAATGAAGGCTATACAATTACTATTCTCTTGCTTGATCTTATTGTTTGTTGCGTGCAATGACGCACCACGAAAATATTATATCGGTGTGTCTCAGTGT
>JALFNY010000082.1 GCA_022774105.1 Prevotella sp. | reverse complement strand
AGGATAAGTCTCTCAGCATTCTCTCCGTTTAGAGAAGAGCCCTAATACCACAGGGGCAGGTTGTGGTAGAGTAAAGATGTGCCATGGCGAAATTCGCTGTGGCTTTTTCTTTTTAGTCGAATCAGATATAACGATTTTTTTGCCATCTACAATTGGCATTTTTTTGTTTTTTAATAAAGTTAAAAGTGTTAAATCTTCGACTTTTTTATCGCTCACAGAATCTACGTCTTCACTTTTCTGCCGTTTAATAACGAAAGTGCTGATAGATAATTAGTTATAGATACGCAGACTTATTTTGAATAATGTACCGTTGCACGATGATATTTGGCTAACAGTTTTTGCGTGGGTTATCCACGGACAAAGTCTGTAGAGCCGCGGGAACTGCAATATTTTGCAAGTTCCCGCCTGAATCTTCAGATTATAAAATCCTAATAAAGGAAAAATACCATGTACGGGACAGCATGATGACGGGAGGGCAAACTGTCCTTGGAGGAGAAAGCAGAAAATAAATACACCTTTTATTTGTAAGTTTGAGGGAATTAATGTAAATTTGCATTGTGAATAAAACGGGAGCAACGCTTAGACGGTGCGTTCTCTGTCATATATAACATAATAACGGATGAAAAAGGAAATATTGCGCTTCGCCTTCTTCGGCAATGAATATCAGGCAAAGAAGTCACAGGCAGTTTACAAAATCATAGTCTTCTTACAGCAGAGAAAGGCAGAGATACTCATGGACAAACCCTTTTATGAGTTTATTACACAGGGGCAACACATGGATATCAGCGTTACCAGAGTATTTGAAGGCGATGACTTTGAAGCCGATTTCGCCATCTCCATGGGCGGAGATGGTACACTGCTTGAGACTGCTGCACGCATAGGGGCAAAGAGAATACCTATCATCGGTGTGAACATAGGCCGACTGGGATTCCTTGCAGCGGTCAATCCGTCAGACATAGAGACGGCCTTTGACGCACTGTACAGGGGGGACTACCAGTTGCATGACCATTCGGTGATAAAGATAGAGACAGAGGAGGGTGGGGAAGTGACAGGCTTGCCATATGCCCTCAACGACATAGCACTGCTGAAAAGGGATAACGCCTCGATGATTTCTATACGTACCAGCATCAACAACGAGTACTTGATGACCTATCAGGCAGACGGTGTGATAGTAACCACACCAACTGGTTCCACGGCTTACAGCCTCTCTAACGGCGGACCGGTTATAGCACCTGACACGGCAACACTGTGCCTTACGCCCGTAGCACCACACAGCCTGACGGTAAGACCGATAGTAGTGCCGGACAACAGCGTTATAACAATGAAGGTGGAAAGCCGTAGCCACAACTTTCTCGCAGCAGTAGATGGAAGGAGCATGAGCCTCAATGACGGGACGGTGGTGCGCATATTCAGGGCTCCATACAGTGCACGTATAGTGAGATTCACAGAAAGACGCTACTTCACCACATTACGAGAAAAGATGATGTGGGGCATGGACCAACGCTGAATGACCAAGAAAGAAAAGATAACAATCAACCAATAACCCTAAACCAACACCCTCCTGACACCGTGCCCATAAGGACAATAATACTCTGGCTGTGGCAGTCGTCACGCGACAATCGTCTGCAAACCGTTCTCAATACCGCCATCGGACTGGTGGAAGTGGCGGTGAGCCTTGCCTCAGTATGGGCAGTACAAAGGGCAGTGGATATAGCAGCACATAGCAGGGAGGGTGACCTGATACCGGCGGTGGCGGTAATGGCATTGTTAGTGTTGAGTAACTTCGCACTCGCAATGGCGTCAGTATGGGTGCGTAACATACTCGGTATCAGGGCTCAGAACCGTATGCGCCAGAAATTGTTGGGCAGAATACTGCGCTCAGAATGGCAAGGCAGAGAAGCAATGCATACAGGTGACGTGCTAAACCGTTTGGAACAGGACGTGACAAGCGTGGTGAACTTCGTGGCAGAGACACTACCCAACGCACTGGCGGTAGTAGCATTGTTTGTAGGAGCGTTCTGTTACCTGTTCAGTATGGACCATACTTTGGCAATACTCGTGGTCGTGATATTCCCGATATTCCTCATACTAAGCAGGTTCTACGTCAAGAGAATGAGACAACTGGCAATGGATGTACGCAAGTCTGATAGTATAGTGCAGAGCACCATGCAGGAATCGGTGCAGAATCGCTTGCTCGTAAAAACACTGGAAGGAGAAGATACCGTGGTAGGCAGGCTGGACGGACAGCAGCGGGAACTGCAACGCAAGGTGGTGAAAAGAACGAAATTCTCCCTCTTCTCTAACCTTATGGTCAACATAGGCTTTGCCTGCGGATATCTGCTCGCCTTCGCATGGAGCGCAATTCATATGTCAGCAGGAGCATTAACATACGGCGGAATGACAGCATTCCTACAACTTGTCAACAAAATACAGAACCCGGCAAGAGACATTGCTAAACTGGCACCGCAGTTTGTGCAGGTGCTGACAGCAGCGGAAAGGCTGATGACGCTGGAGAATGTACCGCAGGAGGAACAAGGAGAGCCCGTGATAATCAAGGCACCGTGCGGCGTGATGATAGATAATGTGACCTACGCATATAGCGATGACCCACAACACCCAGTTATAGACAAACTCACATACGATTTCAAACCAGGCTCCTGTACCGCCATAATAGGAGAGACAGGAGCAGGGAAGACAACACTCTTGCGCATGATATTATCCCTTGTTCAACCAGACAGCGGACATGTATATATATATAATAAGGAGAAAAAAGTAGAAGTAACGCCACAAACAAGGTGTAACATCATATATGTACCACAGGGAAACACCATGCTCAGCGGTACAATACGCGATAACCTGCTGCTTGGCGATAACAATGCCACTGACGAACAGATGTATCAGGCACTCGAAACAGCATGCGCCGATTTCGTAAAGGAACTGCCAAACGGACTCGATACAGAATTTTCAGAACAGGGAGGAGGAATGAGTGAGGGACAGGCACAGCGAGTATGCATAGCACGCGCACTGTTACGACAGTGCCCACTAATGATTCTTGACGAAGCCACCAGCGCTCTGGACCCACAGACAGAGCAACATCTATTAAACAATCTGCTTGCCGATGCCTCCCATACCGTCATATTTATCACCCATCGCCCAGCAGTATTACAGTATTGCACTGACTCACTTAAACTTATAAAGACAGTAAAGAAGTATTCATAACTCACCCCTCCCTACCTTACACCCCGTTTTCCCTCCTTGTACAAGAGAGTATCAATGTGATTGACTACCATAAACACAGAAATCCCGTCCAAAAACAAAGAAAAATCTATTGTTTTTCAAAAAACATTCAAAAACATTTGGTAGATTGATAAAAAGTGTGTACCTTTGCACTCGCTTTCGAAAACGAAGGAGTTTGGCCAAAAGGTTTTGAACATTCCGCAGTGATGTAGAAAGCGCAAGACGACAAGCGTTCTTTGATTAGATTTACATAAACAGAAAGACAAGTAGTACAAGAAGCGGATGTTTCTAAACCTTATATATAATAGAAAGGTATATAGAATCATCTGGGTGTAAGAGATACGAACCATCAATTCTTGAAAAGGAACTTGATAAAGAAGGTCATCTTGGGCAAAAAGACAGACAAACAGCAGTTGAAGATGCATGTATGCTTTTATTTATAAAATATAGGCATTGCATGAATTTTTGACGCAAGAAATAAATAATATACAATGGAGAGTTTGATCCTGGCTCAGGATGAACGCTAGCTACAGGCTTAACACATGCAAGTCGAGGGGCAGCATGATATACGCTTGCGTATATTGATGGCGACCGGCGCACGGGTGAGTAACG
>JALFNY010000067.1 GCA_022774105.1 Prevotella sp. | reverse complement strand
TCCGCAAAATTACGCATTTCCCGACAAAGATTGTTGCATTTTTGTATCACAAAGTTTTCACAGTGTCTCTTTTGTTCGTGATTCTCACCGCATCGCCTGCCCACGCCACCTGTTACCACCACCGTTAGAGGGCAGCAGGGGTGAAAATGTAATCTGGTGCTGATTGAGATGTAATCAGGTGCTGATTGAGATACAATCAGGTACTGATTGCGGTGTAATCAGGTGCTGATTGCGGTGGTATGACGGTGATGTCCGTCTGCCTACATAACGTGAAGACTTCGCCCGTCACACTTTATAACGTCAGCATCACACAGATATGTTTCCAAAATCTCACGATCAATATAATGTACTGTCAGCGTACTGGAATTGGGATAACGTTCAAAAAAGGCGTTGTTACTCATATAAAGTGCTACGGCGTGTACGCTATCCGCCCTCCCCACCTTATTATAATAGTTTAGTATGCGTTCCCTTATACGTGGCAACACCTTGAAACCAGTGCGTCCGTTGGTGAACGTCACAACGGCAATGACGTGATACCGCCCCCGTCCCTCATACAGACGGTCACGCTGCTCAGGGGTAGAACGGTGTGAAACAGTCACATTCCTGCCGAAATTGGCGTTGATATTGTCCATCAACCGACGAAAGATCCTGCCGTGACTGGAGGTGTCGGGGATATTGTCCAGCGCAATGCTGTAGTGTATCATCTCGTGTATTATGATGTCCTCCAATTCGTTCTCCGGCAGGTCGAACCGTGTACTGATGCGCAGGCGGAAGTCATAATGCTCCATACCGCCAAACATCGTTCGACGTTTTCTATACTGGCACAAGCCGACGAAGCGCGTTGCTTTGCTCAACTCCACACGGATTGGCGGTAGTCTGCCATCAAAAAGCATACGGTTAAACTCGTCAAACTTCTGCTGTATGTAGGGTATCGTAGCACGCATAATACCTTGAAGGGATGTGGTTAGAGGGTGAGGCCTTGGGGATTGATGGTTGTTAGTGGTAAAAAAAGGGGTTGCGGGTTGTAAGTTTCAGGTCTTTCGGATTGGAATCCGTGAGTAAAATGACCTAAAACCTACAACCCGCAACCTACTGTTTAACTCGCCTCTGTACTGAGAAGCGTTATTTAACAAGGACCACAAGATACTTGCTTGTGCTCCAGAACTGCTGTGGATTGGTTATGCGTAGCACATACTGCTTCTGTGCATCGGGCTGCAAGGTGTAACTACCGGCAGGGTGCGACGTCAGCATACGTGCGTCCTTGGAGTATAGTTTTATTTCCTTGTCAACGCGTATGTCTATCTTTGTAAAGTAGTTCTTGTTGAAGTTGGACTGCAACACCTTGCCCCTCTGGTAGATATTCTGTTCCTGTAACTCCTTCTTCGTACCGAATACGTACCATGCACTGTTGAGTTGCATATCCTGATTGCTTATCGTCTCTGACTTCTTCGCCGTCTCCTCACGCAACTGACTGACGTCACTGCTGAGGGAATTTACGGTATTGTCAAGTTCTGCTATGCGTATATCCTTCTCCTGAAGTTCCTCACGCAACTGCTGAAGTTCGTTATTCTTGTTCTCAAGTTCCTTGACAAAGTTGTTTATTGTGCGGCGCAACTCCTCGGAACGAGTGCTCCCCTCACGCACCTGTTGCTGCAAACGCGCTATGAGTTCGCGGTTATGCTGCATACGTTGCTGTATGCTACGTATGCTCTCACGTATCTGTTCTGACTTGTTTGTGCCCTCTCCGTCCTTGATAATATTGACCTTTTGCTCTGCCGCCTCTATGAGTCTGAAACCCTCCTGAATCTCGTTGAAGGTGGACATTACATCGTTTAACTCATTATCCTTCTGGTCAATAATGCGCTGTAAAGAGTCAATGCGCATATCTACTGGGCTTATCTCACCTGTGTTTTTCTTCTCCTGGCAGGCCATCATGGTAATGGCCGCAACGACGATGACAAGTATTTTCTTCATAACTATCCTCTTTTAGTTCAACGGAATGTCAAATTCTACGGTATTACTTACAACGGCTCCACCCGCCATAACGCTGACATGGAAATGGGCAGTGCCTGTTTTCAGATTCTCCTGAGCACTGACATACGAGGTGTAACGTATGGCTTTATGTGCATCAAGGGCCTCTATCATGGTGGAAGGCGAGACTATCAGCCGCTTGTTAGCAGTTGTTTCACGCACTACTGGCACGATATTGTGCAATGTTCTGCCAGAGACGTTGCGTATTTCGAAGGCTATCTTCACCAGTTCCCCCTGTGAAATGTGCTGCGTATTGTCACTGTTTATGAAGCGAACGTTGGCTATCACGATGTCGGTATCATACTTAACCGCCTGCAACTGCTGCACACTGACAGACGATGGGGCCATGTTTATCACATCATCATATATCGGTTGCTCTGAACGCCCTGACCGATCGCTGTATGCTACGTCATCGGTATAACTGCGACTACGGCCTGACTGCTGCGCATAGTATGCCTCTCTCTGCTGCGTCTCTGCTGCATTGCCTATCGCTGCGCCTGCCATTGCACCGGTAGCCATACCTACCAGCGTACCGATGTCACTGCCTCTGGGACCTCCACTGATGCCTCCGATACAAGAACCTACTATTCCGCCGAGCATAGCACCGCTGTATGCACCGCTGCTTGTGGTACCGCAGGAACTGAGAATAATGGCTCCCATGATGAGGATTAAAAGTTTCTTCATTGCCTGAATGTTTACTATTGTCCTTGTTTGTGTGTTTACTTCTTCAGCCTTGCAACGCTACCGTTCTTCTTAAACTGCAATGTTCCCTTTTGTAAGCAGTGCTTTGCATGGTCGAAAACGTACGAAGGATCGAAGGCTTTGCCTGCTACTCTTGTTTCAAAGTGCAGGTGTTCGGTAGTGGCTCTGCCTGTCCTGCCTACAATACCTATCACCTGTCCCGCCTTGACTTTATCGCCTACGCTGACGTAGTTCTTTGAGTTATGGCTGTAACGTGTCTCTAAGCCGTTGGTGTGTCGCAGTGTTATACATTTGCCATAGCCTGAAAATGTTCCTGACTGCACCACAAGTCCGTCGAAAGCAGCATACACTTCCGTGCCAGGGCCGTTCTTTATGTCCACTCCTGTGTGCCTTCTCTTGCCACCATAACCACTTATTACCTTGGAGTTAGCAAGCGGATAGTGCCATTCGCGGTCTGTTATCTCGTCAAGATTAAGGCGAAACACCGCCCTGTCTTGAAACGGATTGTTGGTTTCGAGGCTCATCACCTCATTCTGTTTTTCTACCTTCTGGCGCGACGTCTTGACCTCTATGCGGTTTCCTACCCGCTTAATCAGCACGGTTTGTTGGCGCAGTGTGTGTCTGTTGACATTGAGAATGGTGCTGGGGTTGATTCTCTTTCCGTCAACCATGATACTGAACAGGCAGTAAACCTTGCCCTCATTGCCTCCTACTATGGCAATAGTCTGCCCAGCCTTGACCTTCTCTCCGCTCTGCACAAGGTTCTGAGCGTTGAGTGCATAAACTGTCTCCAGACTGTTATTGTGACGTATCACCACTACATTTCCATACGTTACGTTGTGTCTTGACAGCCTTACCGTACCGTCAAACATGGCTTTCACAGCGTCACCTTTAACTGTTTCTATCTCAATCTCGCTGCCATGGACTGTCAATGCCTTGCCAACAGGAAGCGGAAAAGAGTATTCTTCCTTTGTCAACTGTGTGAAATCCACCTGAAATGAGTTTGAACGGGCAAACAATCCGGGCGTCTCTATGCTGATTTGTTGTTGCTCCAGCGGTGTAAACACTTCCTTTGCGTGCGCTGACAGCAATGAGACAAGCAACAATGTGGTATATATTATTCTGCTTTTTACATGATTCATTTCGCAAAGATACTAAAAAAAGGCAATGAGTGTGGTGCACTCGTTGCCTTTTTTTATTTTATTATACTTCTTTAATACAAGGTCTTTGACCTCTGCTCTGTTGTGAAACACTGTGGGAACAGGTGTTTCAAGGCGTTTGCTATGCCGTTCTCGTCAACACTGTCTGTCACCATATCCGCACTGGCCTGCACCTCCTCTGCGGCGTTTCCCATGGCTATTCCGATGCCAGCATGGCTCAACATGGCTATGTCATTGCCTCCATCGCCAAATGCTGCGGTGTCTTTCAGATTGATACCGTAATACTTGCAGATATCATCTATGCCTGTTGCCTTGTTTATTCCCTTTGCTACACAGTCAGCAAAGTATGGATGCCAGCGGTTGGCATCGCACCCTTTCAACACCTCTTGCATTATCCTTCCTTCCTGTTCTTTTGTGAAGAAGGCTATGACTTGCAGCACTTCCATGTCGAGTGCGTCCTCTATCGGACGTTGTTCGGGTACTGTCAGGTCGAGTAATGCAAATACTTCTTTCAGGTGTTCCATGTCTTTGCCGGGGTTTACGGCAATGGCTTTGTCGTGAGTTGCAAATGCTATGGGCATGGGATGGGCCTTGGCATCGTCCACGAGACGCTGTATGTCTGCTTTTGGAACGGGCTTCCGTGTTATGATCTGTCCTTCTTTTGTGAAGCAACAAGCACCGTTTACGGACATTATGCCATCGTATTCCAGTTCTGCGAGGTTGTTAATGAACGGCAATGGTCTGCCGGTGGCTATGAAAACCTTTACTCCTTGTCGTCTGATACGGCTCACCGCGTCCAGCGTTGATTGCGGGACGCGGTGTGTTTTGAACGACACCAGTGTACCGTCAATGTCAAAGAATACCGCTTTTAGCATGGTATGGCTGAATATTTTGTGCCTCTTTCTATCCTATTGCTTCTCTTATTGCTGCGTAGATACTGTCTATTGTGCCCATGCCTTGTATCTTAGCGTACTTGCCTTGAGCGATATAGTAGTCCTTGAGTGGCAGTGTCTGTGAGTAGTATGTGGCCAAACGCTTCTTGGCAGTGTCCTCATTATCGTCTGCGCGACCGCTTGTTTTGCCGCGTGCCACGATGCGCTTGATGAGTTCTTCGTCATCTACTTCCAGTCCGATTACTACTGATACCTCCTCACCGCGCTCCTTGAGCATTACGTCAAGTGCCTCTGCCTGTGCTATGGTGCGTGGGAAACCGTCGAATATTACGCCTGGTATGTCCTTGCCTTTTGCATCGAGTGTGGCAGCGAGCATATCTATAATGAGGGAGTCTGGAACCAGTTTTCCTTCGTTGATATACTTTGATGCCGTATTTCCGAGTTCTGTTCCGGCTTTTATCTCCGCACGGAGTACGTCACCAGTTGAGATGTGAGCGACCCCAAATTCTTCTATAATCTTGTCGCTCTGGGTGCCCTTTCCTGAACCAGGTGCACCGAAAATTACAATATTCTTCATTTTACCTTAAATTGTGTTGTTATCTTTCATTTCACTCCAAAGCCTATACCAGCGAGTAGATGTCACGCAGATGTCGTCCCTGCTGGTCGTAGTCAAGGCCGTATCCCACGATGAACGCATCGGGAAGTGTCATGCCTACGTATTTTATGTGTAGTCCCTGCACCTCCTGTTTGTGTGGCTTCGCCGACAGGGCGCATACTTCTACCGATGCGGGTTGCTGCTGTCTGATGCGCTGAAGCAGGTATTCCATGGTGTAACCTTTCTCTACTATGTCCTCTATCACCACCACGTGGCGTCCGCTCACGGTACTGTCAACCGGCAGTTGCTCACTGATAGTGCCGCAGGAGGCAGTTCCTTCATAACTTGCGAGTTTGACAAAGGTTATCTGGCAGGGATAATCCACCATGCGGAAGAGGTCTGAGGCAAAGACAAAGGCACCGCTGAGCACCACCACAAAGACCGGGTTCTTGTCCTCATAGTCTGCCTTCAACCGTTCTGCCACACCCCTGACAGCCGATAGTATGGTGCTTTCAGGAATGGTAAGTTCAAAGGTTTTGCCGTTAAGTATTATTTGCTTCTTTGACATTTTGCGTGCAAAATTACTAAAAACTTTTGTAAAACAATACTTTTTTACGAGAAAATGATACTTTATTCGGCTATTTTTCGTAATTTTGTGCGCACCGCCTTGACAGTCCGTTTGTTACGCCACGGTGTCCTGTACGCCGCATACTAAACGGCACTGACATACAAGGCAGGTATTAGCAACACGTAATTATATAATCTATAAGCAGATGAAACTTTTTACAGCCACACAGATTCAGGAACTTGACCAGTACACTATCGAACATGAGCCCATAACGTCCATCAAGTTGATGGAGCGTGCTGCCGACGCGCTGGCAGAGACAATATCAATACGTTGGGACGAGACTACCCCAATGGTAGTATTTGCTGGCCCTGGAAACAATGGTGGAGACGCTCTTGCCGTGGCCCGCATGCTGAAGCAAAGGGGCTACGACATCGTGGCATATCTATTCAACGTGAGCGGAAAACTGTCCGCCGACTGTCAGGAAAACATGAACCTTCTGAAAAAGAAGTACCCCAATGTGCTGAAAGAAGTCACCAAGGAGTTTGACCCACCGACGCTGACCAAAGAGACACTGGTAATAGACGGTCTGTTCGGGTCAGGCTTAAACAAGCCTCTTACGGGCGGATTCGCAGAGGTAGTGAGATACATCAACCTGTCTGACGCCACCGTAGTGAGCATCGACTTACCATCGGGACTGATGACAGAGGATAACACCTTCAACGTGAAGAGTAACATCGTCAACGCTGACTTCACGCTGACACTGGGCATGAAGAAACTCTGCATGATGATGGCCGACAACCAACAGTACCTCGGCGAGGTGCAGGTGCTGAACATAGGGCTAAGCCGTGAGTTCATAGAGAACACCCCGACGCAGTGCAGAATAATAACAGAAGAGGAGATATCAGCCCTCATGAAGACGCGTGATGACTTTGCCCACAAAGGCGTCATGGGCCACGCACTGCTCGTGGCAGGCTCACGAGGCATGGCAGGAGCCGCCGTACTGGCTGCAAGAGCCTGTCTGCGCTCTGGCGTAGGCAAGGTAACGGTACACACGCCAGCGTGTAACAGCGACATAATGCAGATCAGTGTGCCAGAGGCAATAGTACAACCTGACCGCGGAGAAGACACCTTCACGCAGGCCACCGATGCCAACAAATACAGCGCAATGGGAATAGGCCCAGGGCTGGGAGTGACAGAGGCCACTGCCATAGCACTGATGACGCAGATAAGAAGTGCAAAGGTGCCCGTGGTAGTTGATGCCGATGCCATCAATATACTGGCCTCTCACAGGGCATGGCTGCAACAACTGCCTGACGGAATAATATTCACCCCACACCCGAAGGAGATGGACCGCCTGCTCGACACACCGCCTGCCGATGACTATGACCGTATGATGAAAGCCAGCGAGATGGCCCAGCGACTGCGTATCTTCGTGCTGCTGAAAGGGCATTACAGTGCGCTATGCCTTCCTAACGGCAACATACTGTTCAACAGCTCGGGCAATGCGGGCATGGCGACAGCCGGTTCCGGTGATGTACTGACAGGCATTATAACAGCATTGTTAGCCAGAGGCTACAACCAGCAGGACGCTGCAACGGTAGGAATGTACCTCCACGGCCTTGCTGGAGACCTCGCAATGCAAGAGATGGGAATGGAAAGTCTCATGGCAAGTGACATCATATGCCACCTGCCACAGGCCTTCAGAATGATGGGTTTGCAGTGAACCGCAACGCCCATGGCAAAGCGCCAAAAGACAACCTTACACCAGCAGCAAAGTAAACAGGTGCTGATTACACCGTAACTTGCCGCTAATCACAATGTAAACGGGTGCTGATTACAACACAATCAGCACCCGTTTACTGTAACTACGATAGCAACCTACAACCCCACAACCTGCTTTATCTACCGTCCCTCATGCGTTGCAGGAAGGGATGTGCGGCTGTGTCATAATACTCCTCGTCCAGTTTCTTCACCTTCTTGTATATCTTTTTTGCATCACTCATTTTGCCCTCCATGATATACAACAACCCTTTCTCACACAGCCAGGCGGCCGACTGCGGTTCGTTAGCAATGAGTTTATCACAGCAACGATGTGCCTCTGCGTAGTTACCTGCGGATGTCTCATGCTTCAACAGGTGCTTGACGGCAGCGGTGTCGCCACGGTCCGCCCTCTTCTTATAATAGGAGTAGAGGTAGTCCTGCGCATCCTTGCGACCATATCCTGCCGCTATACTGAGGCAGGTAAGGGCATTTGCCTTGTCTTCCTCGGTCTGAATAGTCATTCCGTCGAGGTACTTGCCATGCAGGAAGAGGGCATTTACCATCATCGAGGGATCAACCCTTGACAGTGTTCCCTGCCTCACCTCGTTGTTCTCCGTGGTTTTCTGCATCTCCAGCGTAGCACCGCCACTGAGCGTGGTGTAGCGGAACGCACCTATGGAAAGAGTGGAACCACTGAGGGTGTAGGGCAGGAAGTGGTATGCCTCCACGCTGCCGTCACGCTGATTGATAACGGCTATGCTGTCATGCCAGATGTATATCTGCTGTGTTACGTCACCGTATGTGGTGCGACTGCCGAAGAAATCTACCACCGTCTGCCCCACCTTGCCGGCATAGACACGTCCTACGAGCGAATCAACGGGCAGTATGGCCACCGCTTTCTGAGGCTTCGCTACGGCGGTGGTGCGCTTCTTGCTGCGGCGTGTGGTGCTGCGGCGCTGTGCGGGGAGCGCAGTAGCAAACATAAGGATAGCAAGGGTCAGGCAGAGCCTGAGCGTAATTCTGTCTGTGTTCATGTTATTTGTAGTTTGTATGTATTAGTTGTCATTAGTGGTACAAAGTTACTATTTTTTCCTGAAACAGCAAAAAAGGCAGGGTGTTTCACAACAACCTGCCTTTGGAATTATCAAAAAGTGCAAAGATATAAATATTCTTTTACCATTTTTCTGCCACTTCTTGGAGTCATTAAGGAGTGGTGTCGTTACTCCGCTCCCTGCACCTTTGCTATGATGCCAAGTTTTGACTCTTTGAGGAAAGTGGTGATTTTCTCTATCTCCTCACCCTTCGGAATCTGCTGGTCTATCTGTGCACATACGTTAACGAGTGCGTCCTGTCCGTGGAACACAAGGCGATAGGCGTTGGCAATGTGGTTCTTCACCTTCTCCGTGATACCTATGCGGTCTATGACGTATGCGTTTATGCCTCCGTAGTTGATAGGACTTCCTCCGGCAACGATGTATGGCGGTACGTCTTTTGAGAACCGGCAACCCGACTGTATCATAGCGGCGTCACCCACACGGACGGCTGGATTGGCTATGACGCCTGATGAGAAGATTACGAAGTCATGTATTTCGCAGTCTCCTGCAATCTTGGTTCCGTAGCCAAGAACGTTCTTGTTGCCCAGTTTCACGTCGTGACTGATGTGCACACCCTCCATGATGAAGTTCTCATTGCCTATAAGTGTCTGCCCGTCAGCGTATGTAGCACGGTTAATCACCACGTTTTCACGTATGATATTGTTGTCACCGATAACGCAAAGGGTATTTCCGCCCTTGTAGTTGAAGTCCTGCGGCTGTGCGCCGATGACGGTGTTCTGGTAAATCTTGTTACCCTTTCCGAGGCGAGTGCCGTTCATTAGGTTCACTCCGGGGTATATAACGCAGCCGTCACCAATGACGACATCGTCCTCAACATAGACAAACGGATAGATTGTCACGTCGTTCCCTATCTGTGCTTTGGGGCTGATTACAGCCTTGTCTGATATGTTGCTCATAAGAATATGTTTATTAATTGTTTGGTGGCAAGACCGCTTTACGCTCTGGATACCAGTCAGTATGACGACAATGCCATAGGCATAGGCTTTAAGGCAACGTTCATCCAGACCGTCAAACGGCCATGCTGTTGGTGCTATTTCCTTCCACCACCAAGGGCAGAATACAGACTTACCACGGCTTGCATCTTGTTAAAGTCGTCTGTTACCTGCGAAATCTCAGCATTAAGAAGTTGTGTCTGCGCAGTGATAACCTCAAGGTATGTGCTTGAACCCATCTTGAACAGATCACGTGTATGGCCTACGTTCTTCTTGAGAACCTCCACCTGCTGACGGTCTATCTTGCTCTGTTCGTCGCTGCTGTTATACTGTACAAGAGCATCACTTACCTCTGACCCCGCAGTGAGTATGGTGTGTTCCCACGTGTTGTACGCCTTCTCATACTGTGCCTTGGCTACTTTCAGACCCGCAACGAGTTTGCCGTTACTGAAAATAGGCTGCGTGAGGCTGCCGACAAAGTTCAAGAGGAACTTGCCAGGATTGATAATCTCCTGCACACTGTTAGTGAACGTACCCCTGGCAGTAAAGGTCAGAGCGGGATAGAACGCACTGCGTGCTGACTGTATGCCATAGAAACACTGCGCGAGCGACATCTCCGCTGCGTGAATGTCAGGTCTATTGGCAAGCAGGTTGATAGGAATACCGGCGGAGAAGGTGCTGGGCAAGTTCTGATCGTATAGTTTTCCACGAGTGATAGACTGCGCCTGCTGACCTATAAGCAGTGAGAGCGTATTCTCAACCTCATGTATCTGCCTGCGCATATCAACCACCTGCGCCTTCACGTCAAGGTAAGACGCCTCGGCACTGAGCACACTCGTCTCACGAGTTCCGCTGAGTTCCTTACGCAACTTCATCATCTCCCACGTCTCCTTGGTGAGTTTCTCCATATCAGTGAGAATCTCATACTGGCGGTCAAACATAAGGAGCGTGTAATAACAGTTGGCAATACCACATATCACACGGCTGCGAACAGCCTGCTGATAGTCCTGAGAAGCGATGAGAGCAACCTTCTTGCTGCGGTTCTGAGACACGAGATTGCCGAACAAGTCAACATTCCACGAAGCACTAACAGGCAGCGCATAGGTCTTGGACCAGTTCGTACCTGTGTCAAAAGCCTTTGCCAACGTACCAGAAGGCTCAAACTTAAACGACGGCAGGAACGCCAGACGGGCAGACATAAGTTGTGCCTCCGCCATCTTAACATCAAGTGCTGCATTCAGCAGGTCATGGTTCTTGTCCAGTCCCTGCTGTATGAGTGCCTGCAACTGAGGGTCAGTAAACACCTCACGCCACTCCACATCACCAAAGGAAGTGGAATCATTAGTACTGGCATATTGACCCGCATCACGCATGATGTTGTCTGCGGAAACGTCCGGACGCTCATACTTGTTGTAGAGCCCACAGCTGTTTAACAGGACAGCTGCGGACATTATTGCAATTATATTTAATTTCTTCATATTACTAATGCGGATATTACTTGCCTGAATTTCTATTTTCCTGCACCACTGCCTGTGATATAGCGTACTGCTTAAGCTCTGAATCCACAGAGGCTTTGTCATCATTAAACTCGATAGGCTTTATCTTTTCCTGCAGCCACTCGAAGATAACGAAGAGGCATGGCACTATCATTACCTGACAGAATGTACCTACCAACATACCACCTATAGCCGCGGCACCCAGCGTTATGTAACCATTCTCACCCACAACAGGTGACATTACAAGGCTAAGACCTGGTATTCCCGTCACAATCAGTGGGAACAAACCAATCACCATGGCAAGAGACGTCATGAGAATAGGACGCAAACGAGCCGCTGCACCGAGGATAGCAGACCATGATATGGCCATACCCAGACGACGACGTTCAAGTGCGAACTGTACAATCAATATCGCATTCTTCGCCAACAAGCCCACAAGCATGATGAGAGCAATCTGCATGTAGATGTCATTGTTCTTCCCAAACATATTCGTAAAGAGGAAAGCGCCAGCCAATCCGAATGGGATTGAAAGAATGACAGTAAGTGGTAGCAGGTAAGACTCATACTGAGCGGAGAGGATAAGGTACACGAATACAAGGCAAAGCACAAGCACCATCGCCGTAGAATTACTTGATTCCGCCTCATTACGTGTCAAGCCAGAGTATTCGTAGGTGTAACCAGCAGGGAGAACCTGCTTTGCTACCTCTTCGATGGCTTTAAGACAGTCACCCGTAGAGTAGCCTTCTGCCTGTGTAGCGTTAACATCTATTGAGGTGAACAGGTTGAAACGGTTTATTACCTGTGGGCCATATACCTTCTTAAGTGTTATGAACTCACTTACCGGAGACATCTCTCCGTTGCCAGTTCGTACATAGACGTTCTGCAATGAGGCCTTATCCTCACGCATCTTCGGGTCTGCCTGCACATAGACACGGTAGAGTTTACCATACGAGTTGAAGTTACTTGAATACATACCGCCATAATATCCCTGCATGGTAGAGAGCACTGTATTAGGCGTTATGCCTGCCTGCTTACACTTAGCAACATCTACTGTTATCAGATATTGTGGGTAAGAGGAGTTGAATGCGGTCATGGCGTTGGAGAATTCTGGTCTCTCGTTCAGTGCGGCAAGGAACTTCTTGGTTATGTCAAAGAACTTGTCAAGACTGCCTCCTGTACGGTCCTGCATTGAGAGTGTTACGCCATTGGACACTGAGAAGCCTGTAACCATAGGCGGCTGGAAGGCAAGTATCTGTGCTCCTTTTATTGCTGCGGTCTGCTTGTAAATCATTCCGAGCACCATAGTAGAATACTCTGAACGTTTTCTTTCATCGAAAGACTTGAGTTTTACGATGAAGGTTCCTTGGTTAGAGCCTTGTCCTGCTATGAAGTTATAGCCCGTAATACGCAACGTTTTATCTATTGCCGGGTTGGTATCAAGCATTTTTTGTATCTCGTCCATCACCTTATCAGTCTTTTTTAACGATGTTGACGGTGGTGTGGAGCAGGTTACGAAGATGGTACCTGTGTCTTCATCTGGCACAAGGCCGGTCTTTGTGTTCATTGCTTCGAAGCCGAGCATTACGATACCGAGTATCACTCCCACTACGGCTATCCACTTTTTCTTTACTATTACCTCCACTCCGTGTTGGTATTTGTCCTGCAATCGCTGGTATGCTACGTTGAAACCGGTGAAGAATCGCTGTGTTATGCTCTGCTTATGTTCGCCTGAATGTGGTTTCAACAGCACTGCACAGAGTGCTGGTGAGAGTGTGAGTGCGTTGATAGCAGATATTACTATTGACACAGCCATTGTCAAACCGAATTCTCTATAGAATGTTCCCGTTGTTCCACTCATGAATGATACGGGAATGAACACGGCTGACATGACGAGTGTTATGGACACGATAGCGCCAGAGATTTCCTCCATTGCATCGATGGAAGCCTTGCGTGCGCTCTTGTAACCCATATCGAGTTTGGCGTGTACAGCCTCCACCACCACTATGGCATCGTCCACCACTATGGCTATTGCAAGCACGAGTGCGGAGAGAGTAAGCAGGTTTATGGAGAAGCCTATTACCTTCAAGAAGAACATCGTGCCCACGAGTGACACGGGAACGGCTATCATCGGTATGAGTGTGGAGCGGAAGTCCTGCAGGAATATGAACACCACGAGGAACACGAGTACCAGTGCTTCGAAGAGTGTCTTGATTACTTCGTGCTGTGATGCGCTGATAAACTCGGTCACGTCCTGCATGAACACCAGTTCCATGCCTGGCGGGAAGTTTCCTTGTAGCCTCTCTGCGGTCTTCTTAATGTCATTTGCTATCTGTGTAGCGTTTGAGCCTGCACGCTGTGTTACCATCATCATCAGACCGGGTTTGCCGTCTATCTGTGAGAACACTGAGTAGTAGAGTGCGCCCATTTCCACCTTGGCCACGTCCTTAACGCGTAGTATATGGCCCATTTCATCGGTCTTTATGACCATGTCTCCGAACTCTTCCGGTGTTTTCAGACGACCGGTATATTTCATGGAGTATTCATACTGCTGGTCTGACTGCTCTCCGAACTTACCTGGAGCGGCTTCTATGTTCTGTTCTGCGAGTGCTGCTACCACGTCTGATGGCATGAGTTTCAGGTCGTGCATCTTCACTGGATCGAGCCACATACGCATGGTGTATGACTTCAATCCTATTGCTTCACAACTGCCCACGCCTTCTACACGCTTCATCTCTGGTATGATATTGATGTCAGCGTAGTTACCGAGGAACTTCTCGTCGTATCTTCCGTCTGATGACGTGAGACCCATGATGAGCACGTTACTGTTCTGCCTTTTCTCCACGTTGACACCTGATCTTGTCACTTCTGCTGGCAAAAGGGCTGTTGCTTGTGACACACGGTTCTGTACATTGACCTGTGCCATGTCCGGGTCTGCTCCCTGTTCGAAATATACTGTGATATCTGCGGTTCCTTCATTGGTTGCTGATGACGTCATATATGTCATGCCTTCCACACCGTTTATCTGCTCCTCCAGTGGGGCGAGAACGGAGTTTTGCACTGTCTGTGCGTCCGCTCCTGAGTAGTATGCAGATACATTTATCGTTGGTGGTGCGATGTCTGGATACTGCTCAATAGGCAAGGTTGCCATACCGATGACACCGAGTATCACAATGACTATTGAGATAACGGTGGACAGCACCGGTTTATTGATAAAGTTATCGAGTTTCATTTCTTTTCGTCGTTTTGTTGTTTAGTTATTTTGTTGTTTAGTTGTTTGATTGCTTAGTTAACACATATATAATGTATTATCTAAACGACTAAACGACTAAACGACCCAACTTCACTATTAACTATCCTTTCAGTGCCTTACCTACTGCTATTACTCCCTGGTCTTGTACCTTTCCGAGTTCCTCTGCTTTCTTGAGTTTCTTGGCGTACTCTGCTTCTGTCAGCGGTTTTATCTCCATGCCTTCCTGCAATGAGTTCACCCCGTTTATCACGATACGGTCACCTTTTTTCAGGCCAGAGGTTACTATATAGTTCTGTCCATCGTTCTGGGTATCTACCGTTATCTCTGTGTATTTCAGTTTGTTGTCCTTTCCTACTATATATACGAAGTGCTTGTCCTGCACTTCTACGGTAGCGTCCTGCGGTATGATGATTGCTGCTGACGCTGTGTACGGCATTACTATGCGTCCTGAACCGCCCGACTTCAGTATGTGTTTCGGATTGGGGAACACTGCTATGAGACTTGTGGCACCGGTTTTGGGGTCTATCACTCCGCTGGCCTTTGTCACTTTTCCTTCGTGCTCGTATATGGTTCCGTCAGCCAGTTGCAGTTTTACTGCGGGGAGACTGCTTATTCCTGCCTGCGCTGAGCCATGCTTACGTGTGAGTTCCAGCATATCTTTCTCGTTCAGAGAGAAATATACTTCCACCTGAGAACCGTTTGAAATGGTTGTCAATGCCTCTGCGTTTGAAGAGTTTACCAGTGCGCCTACCTTGTAAGGCAATGCGCCTACAAAGCCTGATGTGGGTGCCTTGATATAGCAGAATGACAGTGTCTCCTGCGCTGAAGCGAGGTTGGCCTTTGACTGTCCGAGGTTTGCCACAGCACTTTCATATTGGTTTTTTGATGACTGTAACTCAAACTCACCAATCACATTGTTAGCAAACAGTTTCTGAGAGTTCTCGTATGACAGTTTTGCTGTGTTCACCTGGCTCTGTGCTGCGGTCACAGCGGCCTGTGCTTGGTTAACTGCCGCCTTGTAAGTAACGTTGTCTATCTCGAACAACGGCTGTCCGGCAGATACCTGCTGTCCTTCCTTCACATAAATTTTGGTTATGAAACCAGCCACTTTCGGACGTATCTCCACGTCCTGTACGCCCTTGAACGTGGCAGGATAGGTACTCTGCAAACTTGCGTCTGAGGTACCGAGCGTGCGCACAGCGTACTCGTTATCACCGAATTCTGGCTTGCCTTGCTTTCCGCCTCCGCATGAAACCAGCATCGCAGCGAGTGCTGCTACAGTCAATAGTTTTTTCATTTCTTATTCTTTTTTATTGTTATGTATTAAATATCTCTGCTTATCCTACGCACATTCACCAGATGAGGTCTCATTAAAGTCTCGTTATCCCTACCTCTGCATGAGCCTTTCTATTGCCTGCCTGCAATCCGATACCATGCGCCTAAACTATCTTTGCAACGTTGTTCTATTACGCCCATCAAGTTGTCATACAACTGACGTAACGAAAACTTATTGTCATTTAATCTGTTTTCGCTTGCAAAGTTACTCATTATTTCCTATATTACAAGCAGGTACAAAGCCCTTTTATACAAAATTAACAACGCAACAAGCCATATAGAACACTATATTTGACGAATAAGCACAGCGTTAACGTCATTGTAATAACTTTCCACACATTTTCACACTTAATACACACAGCACGCAGAAAACACAGGAACAAGGCAACAACCTATCAAACAACAAAATAACATCACCACCTATCAACCTGTCAACCAAACAACAAAACCGCTCGGCTCTGCCGCTTTGCACGCAAAGGGGGCAAACAACCAAACAAGTAATCAGCACCTGATTACACTACAATCAGCACTTGATTACACCCCAATCAGCACCTGATTACATCTCAATCAGCACCTGATTACAAATACGTCCATCACGCATCATTCCCTTACCGCTGCCACTCCCTGCGCTGCCGGCATACCTCTGCCACACAAATTTCGTGTCTATAATGACAAAAAAACGAGTAAAACCATCGGTAAACAAAAAAAAAGCCGTAACTTTGTAGTCGTTTACAAACCAAGAACCCCACTGTCCTATGCCAGAGACCACCATAGAATCATATCTGAAAGCCCACGATGTGAAACCCACAGCCGTGCGTATCCTCGTATGGAAAGAGGTACAAGGACAACGGGAAACCTTCTCCCTTGCCGATGTAGAACGGTGGATGCCCACAATGGAAAGGTCAAGCATATTCCGTTCGCTGCGCCTGTTTGCAGAGCACGATATGCTACATGAAGTTGACGACGGCACAGGACAGCAGAAGTACTGCGTATGCCGCTGTGCGACAAACCGTCACATTAACCACATACACTTCACCTGCCAGCACTGCGGAAAGACCTACTGCCTTGAAGACTGTGCCATTCCCCAAGTGCCACTGCCGCAGGGATTCCACGTCAAAGAAACAGAATACATAGTGAAAGGCCTGTGCCCCAACTGCGCAGGAAAGTCACTATAAGGCAGTGCAAAAACACACATACCATGGCGAAACACAATAAAGAGCCACATCGTGCGTTCTTATAAAAAATACAAACCTAATGACAATAACAGCCTCAGTAGTAACATACAACCATCATCTGCTTGAATTTGAGCCCGTATTGCGCAGTCTCTTCGCCTCGCCGGTGGACATAATCTACGTGATAGACCACTCTGATTCCATGCTGGAACTTAAAGACGAGTTACAGGAGTTCGCACGGATAGTGCTGAAAGGCGAACCAGAACTGCGGCGAAAAGCCGAGGC
This sequence comes from Prevotella sp., assembly GCA_022774105.1. GTDB lineage: Bacteria > Bacteroidota > Bacteroidia > Bacteroidales > Bacteroidaceae > Prevotella. Next base: position 16,685 of record JALFNY010000067.1, on the reverse strand, counting down.
CGGCTTCCGTCTCATATACCTTCCCCACAACAATAACGGCTATGGCGGAGGACATAACGTAGCATTACGCGAGGCAATGAAAGAAGGAAGCCGCTACCACCTCGTAGTGAATCCCGACGTATGGTTCGGTCCTGAGGTAATGCCAAAAATCATAAACTATATGGAGGAACACCCGGACGTAGGACAGATAATGCCCAAGGTGCTGTTCCCCAACGGCGGAATACAACGTCTGGCAAAGATGTTACCAACACCACTTGACCTCATAGGCCGCCTGTGCATACCCCATTTCATCATCAAACGACGCAATGCCCTGTTCGAATTAAAACAATCCGGCTTCACGAAAATACTCAACGTACCATTCCTCTCAGGCTGCTTCATGTTCCTGAGAATGAGTGCCGTGGACGAAGTCGGTATGTTTGACGAACAGTTCTTCATGTATGCAGAAGACATAGACCTAACACGTCGCATACACAAGAAATACAAAACACTCTACTATCCCTGCGTCTCCATCTACCATACCTTTACCCGCGGCTCACGAAAGAGCCTGCGACTGCTGATAATACACATACAGAGCATCATAAAATACTTCAACAAATGGGGCTGGATAAAGGACGAAGAACGCAAGAAAATAAACCGCAACGTGATGCAAGAGATAGGCGGTATTGTATAGAATAAGCATGACACTATCTGTACTCATACCCACATACGACTGCAAATGCTACACGCTGGTAGCAGAATTACAGCAACAACTGGAGGCAGAAGACTGCAACTATGAAATCATTGTGGCCGATGACGGCAGCCGAGATCAAGTTACCGTCATAGCCAACTTGCACATAAACGAACTGCCACACTGCCGATTCATACGGCGAACAACCAACACCGGACGCGCAGCAATAAAGAACTACCTCGCCAAAGAAGCACAAGGACAATGGCTGCTATACATCGACAGCGATGCGAAAGTGGACAATCCACACTACGCGCAGCAACTAATCAACGCAATAAGAAACGCCGGTCAGACACAAGTAATATCCGGAGGACTGCATCATGCAGACACACTACCATCACCAACAGTATCACTACGCCACCGATATGAGAAGGCAGCAGACCGTCATCGCAGCGCAGCAGAACGTAGCAAACAACCCTATCAGCACATAACACCATTCAACCTCTGCGTCAGACAAGACGTCATGCAGTCAGTAACCTTTGACGAACAGTGCAAAGAATACGGCTACGAAGACACCCTTTTCGGCGTGACACTACAGCAAAAGGGCATAACCATAACTCACATCGACAACCCCCTGCTTCACACCGGGCTTGAAACCAACGCACAATTCATAGCCAAGACCGAAGCCGCCATGCGCACATTACACTCCCTTGGCAACAAGATGCTGCCCCATTCACACGTAGGGCAGGCGGTGATAATACTGCAACACTGGCACATAAAGTGGCTCGCAGCACTGCTCTTCCGCATATTCCGCCCCCTCATGCGCCACAACCTGTTGGGCAAAAAACCCAACCTCACGGTGTTTGCAATGTACAAACTCGGCTACCTCAGCACCCTATCCTAAATGGAACAGCCACTCGTAACATTCATAATACCCGCTTATAACGCCGCACCCTACGTCAAAGCGTGCGTAGAAAGCGTGTACAACCTTGACCTAAAAGGGCACGGCAGGGAGGTGATAGCCATCAACGACGGCTCCAAAGACGGCACAATCGAGGTATTAAAGCAATGCAAAGATGCCCATCCCACAATGCTTTTGCTTGACCAAGAGAACCTCGGACCAAGCATGGCACGTAACGCCGGCATGGAGAAAGCACACGGACGATACATCTTTTTCGTTGATGCTGACGATAAATTAGACTGCGATTGCAACACGAAAGAACTGGTTTCTGCCCTTGAAAGCGGCGTGATTGACATAATAGGGATAAGCACCCGGCAGACAAACCTGCGCGGACGAACCGGCCATTACCGCCGATATATACCGCATTATAACAAGGAATACGCCCCGGCAAGGACGTTTCTACACGACAGAAACCTGTTCCCCTGCGTGTGGGCATATCTCTTTCGCAGGGAGTTCCTATGCCGGGAGCAACTGAAATTCCTGCCGTTCGCACTGCACGAGGACGATGATTTCACCGTAAGAACATTCGCCTCAGCACGCAACTTCATGGCAATCAACGTAGATATATACATCAGAATAGTGCGGAAAGGCAGCATAACAACCACCGAAGACCGCGGTATGCAAAAGCGGAAACTACGTGACGTGATGACAATACTTGACGGATTAGAGCGGCTTGCGATACAAGACACAGAACTAAAACAATGCATGGAGCGTAAGATGGACTACCTTGTGGTTGATGCCTTGTATATGTTGATACGCCAGAGGCATGACATTGCGTTCAGAAAAGAGATTGTTCACTCGCTAAAAAGCATGAAACGCTTTCCGCTCCGATGGCGATGGGAGCCGAAGTACATATTGTTCAACCTGTTCACACGCCTCTACCTATGACCCTTTCTGTAATAATCCCCGTATATAACGTTGCTGATTACATTGACAAATGTATAGACAGCGTGCTCTGTCAGGACGTTCCAGAGATGGAGGTGATACTCATTGACGACGGTTCTACTGACGATTGCCCTGCAATATGTGACAGATGGGCGGAGAGAGACAGCCGCATCACAGTGTTGCACAAGGCGAACGGTGGGCTGAGTGACGCTCGCAACGCCGGCCTTGACATTGCTAATGGGGAGTATGTAACCTTTGTTGACAGTGACGACTGGCTCTTGCCGGGCACTTATCAGCCCCTGATGGAATGGTTAAAGGGGCATGGTGACATAGATATTTTGGAGTTCTCACTGAGGCATATAGGTGAGAAAAGAATGGCACTGACCCTTGACAACCGCACGTTCCGCTCCGCACGACAGTACTGGGAACACACAAGGGCATGGAACCATGCCTTCTCTTGGAACAAGATATACAGACGATGGCTGTTTGAGAGCACACGGTTTCCTGTCGGGAGAATATTTGAGGACGTCCACATCCTGCCTCTCCTGCTTGCCCAAGAGCCCCGTGTTGCCACGACATCACACGGTGCTTACTGCTACGAGTGGAACGATTGTGGAATCTCTGTGGCCGCCTCTGCCGCTGCATGGGGGCTGAAACAACATATAGAGGCACTGCAAATCGGCATCAAGACGATGCACACCACACCGCTGTCACACCACGGTTGGAATTTGTATTACTCCATATTGTGCCGACAGATAGACCTATACAGACTGTCAGGAGAGGTAACACTGCCGTGGCCCGGCGTGAGACTGCTGTGCTGGCTGCATAAGAGAATAAAAGGAAAGAGACATGAAGATACTGCTAATAGGTGAATACAGTGGCGTACACTGTACCCTTGCCGAGGGGCTGAGGGAACTGGGACATCAGGTGACAGTAATAAGTGACGGAGACACATGGAAGGATTACCCACGTGACATAGACCTCACAAGAAAGGGGAGAGTGGCATATCTGTGGAAACTCATAAGGCTCCTGCCACGCATGAGGGGCTTTGATATAGTACAATTAATAAACCCTATGTTCGTGGACTTAAAGGGAGAACGCGTGTTTCCGCTATATAACTACCTGCGGAAACATAACAAAAAGGTAGTATTATCAGCCTTAGGAGACGATTACTACTATTATTTCATCAACAAGACACTTAAACCCATGCGCTATTCCGACTGCAACAACGGTGCGGAAGAGCGTTACACTCCTTACGCCAAGGCCAAACTCGACAACTGGGTGGGCACTGCCAGAGAGTGCCTTAACCGCCACATAGCCCGTACCTGCGATGCCATCATAGCGGGAACATACGAGTATTGGCTGCCTTACAACCTGTCATCAGACTGCGGAGAGGACGGCAAGCCGATACGCGAACGGCTGCACCTCGTGCCTTTCCCCTTCAAACTGCCTGAGGAGAACAGTCTCGCACCATCGGAGAAACTGCGTGTCTTCATCGGTATCAGCAGGACACGCTCCGAATATAAGGGCACGGACATCATGCTGCGGGCGGCAAAAGACATCATGGCAAAGCACCCGGGCCGCATGGAACTGACCGTTGTAGAGAACATTCCATACAAGGAATACATGAACATGATGGACAATTCTGACGTCATGCTTGACCAACTATATTCCTACGGACCGGGAATGAACGCGCTGCTAACACTCTCAAAGGGGATAATAACGTTGACAGGCGGAGAGCCAGAGCACTATGACATAATGGGCGAGACACTCTGCCGGCCTATCATCAACGTGCTGCCATGCTACGAAAGCGTCTTCACACAGTTGGAAAACCTTGTATTACACCCTGAAAGCATTGCGGCATTAAAGCGTAATTGCCGCGAATACGTGATGCGAAACTATGATTTCCGCAAGGTGACAAGGCAGTACGAAGCCATCTACAACAGCCTATAACCAACATCAACACAAGCGTAACACCATTTCCGAAAGCCACCACTACAGCGACAAACACTGCTACACACGTTGCAATCAGGTACTGATTGCACGGTAAACAGGTGTTGATTGCATAACAAATAGGTGCTGATTGCAATGCAATCAGCACCTATTTACAAAACTGGCGGTATGCGCCCGCCGCATCAGTCTATTATTATTGCGTTTTCGTCAACCATAAACCGCTGCATTTCCTCGTGGTTATCAAAGCGGAATGTCATAGAACCGATGACATCACCACCATTATGGAAGCGTTTTACAACATCTCCCTCGCGACGGAACAAGTATTTGCGACGAACGTTGTCACAGTATTTCTCTGCCACCGTCACGCCGTGGAACACGCCGTCCTGCCGTACATGCAGCAGCAAAGAGACGCCTACGCCTTCGTAATGCCAGCGAGGTATCTCCACCTTCTCGCCCACTGCCTGACGCACTGTCAGTTCCGTGAGGTCAAGGCCTGTACACTCCTGTATGCCAAAGGGTATGAGATTGCCACCATTGCGGGGGCCTATCTCCAATATATATATGTCTCCCTTCGTGTCAACTATATACTCCACGTTACAAGGTCCCTGCCTGAAACCAAGGGCGGTGAGTGCCTCCTGCACCATCTCCTGCGCCCGCTGACGGTATTCTTCCTGCATGACAGAGGGGAAAGAGTACATCGCCGGCATATAGGGGGCTATGGGGTCCTTGTACTGATCGCCCACTCCCCAGAAGGCGATGCGGCCATCTATAACGAAGATGTCACCGTCTTGCTGCAAGCCCTGACGCTCGATGAACTGCTCCACGATGGCTGTCTTCTCCATGGAATAGCCCATTGTCTCGTCCCAATGCAGACGTATCTCCTCCTCACTGTCTATGCGGAACACACCCTTACTGCCCGCATTATCCACCGGTTTCAGCATTGCTGGAGCGTCAAGCGTGCGGAAATACGCCACGGCCTCGGCCACACTGCGGCAGGCTCTGCCCTGAGGCGTAAGGAAACCGTGGCTTGCAAGAAACTCACGGAAGCGGTTTTTGTGAGTCATTATCTCCACCGTCTCGTGGGGATTACCAGGCAATGACAGGCTCTCGGCAACGTAAGAAGCCACCGGAGCGAGAATGTCTGAGGTGTAAGGTACTATGCCGTCAATCTCAAGACGGCGTGCCTCACGAAGCACCGCCTCCCTGTCTATAATGTCAACAGGACAATACTCATCGGCGATAGCATGACCGGGATTCTCTGGATGCAAGTCCGTACTGATGGTATAATAACCTAATCTCTTTGCCGTGAGGGTGGCCTCTGCCTGCACTATGTTGCCACCGAGAACCATTATACGTTTCTGTCTCATCCTTCCTTATACTTTTTGTAAGAATACATTGCTGTCAACAGCGTTACTACCGTGCCCACAACCCAGTACCTCCAGCCTGTAAGCACACAGCACATAACGTACGTGAGGCACAGCATGGCGGCATATACAGAGAGAGAATAAGCCCTCGCCCACGTGAAACGAACACCGTATCTCCACTTTGAAACACCCAAGACAATCAGCATATCAATGGCGTTCTGCACCGTGAGAGCCACGCCCATACCCGTAAGGCCGTAGTAATGATACCCCACAAGCACCAACAATATATCGACAGCACCCACTGTATTTATAGCAAGGAACGTCTTATTATCTCCTGCCGCCAGCGACATATAGGCGTTAGGAAGGTATATTGCCCTGAACAGAAGGCCCACAGTGGCTGCCTGAGCCATTGGGATAACAGTCTCAAAACGCCCATCGAGCAGCAGGGGAACAAGCACCGGGAGGGCTACTGTAACGCCAACGCACAACGGTGTGGCAAGCATTGCCACAACATCCATCTGCTTTAGCAGCGTGTCAGCACGCTCCTTACAGTCTGTTATGACACCGGTAAGACGGGGAAAATAATCCATATCTATTGCGGAGAGTACCATTCCGGCATACGTCATGGTCAAAGAATAGCCGGAATTATAAAGGCCTACTACCTCAAGTGACGCCACATTGTTGAGATATGCCTGTATGCCGAGCAACGAAAGGTGTGCTATTATGTTGCAAACAACAAAGTTAAAGCCTATGGACAGCATCTTATGACCTTTCCGTAACTCACGTTTCGCAAAGATAACACGAAACTTTTCCGCCTTATTGCCATAGTAAAAGGCCAGCAACATACACACAAAAAAAAGGGCAACAAGTGCTGCCAGCACTCCATCTATGCCCCATATATAATATATAGGTAACGTAACTACAAGGCCGGCAACCACCTTCAACACAGAAACTGAGGCTATCCACTTCAGATGTCGCAACCCTTTCAGCACGGCAATTTCACCACATACCACGGTGCTGAAGCCCACTGCCGGCGACAATAGCACGTAAGCCAACGTGTGATCGTAGTCTCCGAACGTGAAGAACGACAGCGGTGCAGCAAACAACATACACAACAATGTGCCGAAAAGAGCCAACAATACCACCCAGGAACGCAGCAACGCCACCTCGTCTGACAGCCTTTTACGCAGCGACTCACGCTCCGTCACGCTCTGAGCAGCATGCAGTTCCTCATAAGCCAGCGATATTCCACGCACTCCACTGACGTCAAGTCCAAGGTTAGTAGTACCGTGTAGTGTCTCCCTTGCCTCGTTATAGATGCCATTCAAACCCACACCCTCAGGGCCAAGAAGCACTGCCACTATCTTGGTGCGTATGATATTGAGGACTATGTTGAGCCCTTGCACGCCACCAAAAAAGCTTGTTGCCTTTAACACTACGTTATATTTGTTGTATGACATTTCTTTTATTACTTTTTCTTTGCCGTCTTGTTTTTTATTATTACCTTTGCAATCACATTAAAATCAATATATAATGAGACCCTTAGGAGAGATTATTCAACTTCCGAAGATTAGTGACCCACGCGGCAACCTCAGCGTCTGCGAGCAGTGTAAGGATATTCCTTTCGAGGTAAAACGCGTCTATTGGACCTACGATGTGCCCGGAGGTGGGAAGCGGGGAGGCCATGCCCATAAGACTATCTACCAACTTATCGTGGCTACAAGCGGCTCTTTTACCGTCACACTTGATAACGGTAAGGAGAAGAGCACTTACCTTTTGAACCACCCTTGGGAGGGTTTGCTGATATATCCTGGTGTCTGGCGCACCCTGGAGGACTTCTCTTCTGGTGCTGTTTGCATGGTTCTGGCGTCGGATTTTTATGATGAAAACGACTACATCAGGAACTATAAGGAGTTCAAGAAGATGGCGAAAGGATAGGTTATTGGTCTTGGTCTAATGGTCTTGGGGTATTGGCAGCATGGTTTTTACATCGTGTCTTACGCTTTTTTACCTCCAACCAGAAACCGTATGAGGCTCTGCTTACAACATAATCCTGTACTTCTTGTACGTTACTCCGCGTGCTCCGAAGCCCTCTTTGTATCTGTTAAGCGATGTGTTCAGCACCTTTCCGCCGTCTTCGTTGCTTATTCCGAAGTCGAAAAAACGTACTGATTGCTGCTCTTTGTAATGGTTTATCAGTGCGAGATACAGGTAATCCTGCGCTCCTATACGCCTTCCAGCCTCCGTTGTGGTACTGTATTGTGCATGTGCCACCTGCCCGGCTTCGTACATTATCACACCGGCAAGGATACTGCTTGTTGTGTCCTGCACCGTGCAACACCTTATTTTGTCTGGGAAACGGTGCTGCAACAACTGCATTTCCGTCAGTGTATGCACTGGTTTCACACCGTGTCTTTCTTTCAAACAGTTTTCTAACAGTGGCCAAAAGCGTCCTAAGTCCGTTGTCATGTCAAGTCTTGCCCCTTGTCTCGCAAGTCTTGTCAGGGCGTTTCTGCGGCAGTATTCCGCTTTGAGAGACGGCATACTGCCATAGTCCACGGTGCTGCTAAGGTTACATTCCACCATCTCTGCACCGTTTTTCCATAACAGATAGTCATCTTCCTGCGACGGTATGCTGTGGTAAATGCTTGGCATTTGCTTGTATATCCACTCCTTGAAGCCCTGTTGGCGCAGGTAGTTCATAGTGGTGTCAAAGGCTTGCTGCACCTCATAGGTGTGTGTTCCGGGTGCCAATATGAAGCCTCCATACGTCAGTCCTTGATGGCTATGGAGTGTCACCCCGTCTTCATTGCACGGCAAGAGTGCCACCACCCTACCCTTTTCGTTATGGAATAGCAGTGAATGGTCATGGAATCTGTCATGGTGATAGTCCATATATGCACGCTGAAAAAGGAAGGTCCCGTTTCTCGAGACCCTCACAAAGTCATCCCACAGCGGTGCATCAGCGGTGGTATATCGTGTTACTCTTACCATTTTAACGGCAAAGTTAAAAAAAAAAATCCATTCCACCAAGTTATTCGTCTTTTTTTGTTATCTTTGCAAAGGATTCGGATTGTAAGATACCCCGCTGCCCTCTGCACTGTGGCCCGCATGCCACGGTGTCAGGCATGGGGGCCCCGGGCGGTACATTCACTGTATAAAACTGTTTACAACTATGAGACATTACCTTTTCTGCCTTATGTTTTCCCTGCTGTTTTTGTCGTGTGGCGGCAAGGCAGGGCAGGATTCTGAGCATGACACTACGTATCTGGAGAAGCCTGATTCGGCAGGCATCATTGAGATAGCGAGTGTCATGGAGCGTGACCTCACTGTGATGTTGCGCGACAATGACATACAGTCTGCCGCGGCATTGTGTCAAGAGGGGCTGGACAATATAGACTATTTTGTTCAGACTAACGACAGATACACCCTGCGCATATATACCAACGCCCTGCTGTCATATATCAAGAGAAATGCGGAGAGTATTGGCGACATGGCCACACAGAACTACATCATAAAGCAATTTGTTAATGCTGTATATAAGTATGCGCCCAACGGCGGTGGCAATGTCAATGCTTCCAGCGAGCCGACAGCGGCCTCCCCACAGCAATAGTGTGGCAGGACAGAACATAAAAAGACTTAACAACCGATTATAAATGGATAACAACAGCCGCTCCCTGACATCGGCGGGTCAGGGATGGGGATTCTTTCTCGCCATCGCTTCTGGTGCGTCCTTCGGACTGATACCGCTTTTCACCATTCCGGTAATAGCCGCAGGCATGGGCTATTGCAGCATCATTCTCTACCGTTTTCTCTTTGGTGCCATCTTTATGCTGGCCTTCCTGCTATACCGTCAGGTGTCACTGCGCATATCATGGGGTGACTTCTGGCGTATATCACTGCTCTCACTGCTATATATCATCTGCGCCTTCACGCTCTTTATGAGTTATGACTACATCTCCTCCGGCGTGGCAACGTCACTCATATACACTAATCCTATATGGTGTACGGTGATAGGTCTGCTCTTCCTCCACGAGCGGCTGTCGCTGAAAAAGGGCGCAGCCATAGTGCTTGCCACACTCGGTGTGATGCTGTTGTCTGGCTTTTTTGCTGATGATGCGCGGTTTTCTGCATGGGGAATATTCCTCGGTCTGTGCTCAGGCATAGGCTACGGCATATACCTTGTGATGCTTCCACGACTGAGAATCAGCAAGATGCCAAGTCTGAAACTGACCTTCTACATTTTCTTCAACGCCTTTATCTATGTGGCACTCTACACTCTTCTCGTGGAGGGAGGCATACACCCCGTCAGCGACACGGCCTCATGGGTGAACCTGTTGCTGCTCGGACTGCTGCCAACGGCATTCAGCAACATCTGCATCACCATGGCGTTGCGCCTCATTGACACCACCATCGTGGCCATTCTCGGTGCTTTTGAACCACTAACGGCAATGGTGGTAGGCGTGGCTCTGTTAGGGGAAGCGTGCGGAACAGCCACTGTCAGCGGAGGACTGCTTATACTTATATCCGTGGCTATGCTGACATGGAAGAAACGTTGTTAATACACTAACCGTAGCAACCTCCGTCAGACTACAAACAATCAGCACCTGATTACGTTATAATCAGCACCTATTTGCAATGTAATCAGCACCTGATTGCAGGGTAATCAGGTGCTGATTGGTTTGCGATTTATTAACAAACGCTTTGTAGAACCGCTTTTTTTTCGTAACTTTGCAGCCGCTTACCGTTATCGGCAAGCGGTTTATTAATTATTAATTTCAACAAAACAATGCAAAAGACAACTTTTGAACAGCGTAGCAGTCTTTGCTTCAAGCACTTTACAAGAAAGGGTTATGCCCTCTTCTCATGCCTTGGACGCGAAGTTGTCATCGGCACTCTCAGCGTTGCCACACTCTCTAATGCCCGTGCAGAGGGCGTGAGTGTGCAGACGGAGAAGGCTGACGACACCCTGCAACGCACGGAACTGAAACTCGACGAGGTCGTGGTGACAGGTTCCAGAGCCCCCCTCACACAGGCAGAGGCGGCAAAAATTGTCTCTGTCATCACACGCGACGAGATACAGCGTGCGGCGGTAGAGAGCGTTAATGACCTATTAAAGACAGTCACCGGCGTGGATGTCCGGCAGCGAGGTGGCTTTGGTGTACAGACGGACATTTCCATTGGCGGCGGCACATACGACCAGGTTGCTATTCTACTTAACGGTGTCAACATCAGCAACCCGCAGACAGGACACCTCAGTGCCGACTTCCCCGTTTCATTAGACGACATTGTTCGCATCGAGATTATTGAGGGTGCATCATCACGTGTGTTTGGTGCTTCGGCCTTCAACGGTGCAATAAACATTGTCACCCGCGGCAAAGAGAACACTGGTGGCAGCGTGTCAGCAGAGGGAGGAAGTTATGGTACATTCGGCATGACGGCCAGAGGCAGCGTAAAAAGCGGAATGACAAGCAACAGTCTGTCAGCCGGATACAAGCAGAGCGACGGCGGAACAGACAACTCCTACTTCCGTAAGTCACAGGCTTTTTATCAAGGTAGTTACGATGGCAACCTGACACTGTCATGGCAACTCGGCATGAGCACCATGCGTTACGGTGCCAACACCTTTTACTCCGCAGCCTACCCAAACCAGTATGAGAGCAATGCGAGAATATTCGCAGCAGTAAACGCCGATGCCACCACAACGCTGGCAGGGGGGAGAACGGTACACATAGTACCCACACTGTATTGGAACCGTTCCTACGACCACTTCCAACTGACGCGCGGAATGGCGGCAGGTGAGAACTTCCACCGTACGGATGTATATGGCATCTCCATCACCGCATACACCGACTGGCGGCTGGGACGCACAGCCTTTGGCGCAGACGTGAGGCAGGAGGGAATACTGTCAACCAACCTCGGCAGGCCATTGCAGGAGAATGAATACGTGACAGTGGCGGGACACGGTGACAAAAACTATACAAAGCGTGAACAACGTACCGACGTAAGTTACTTCATAGAGCACAACATACTGCTCAACCGCTTCACTGCCTCAATAGGAATGGTGGCAAACATGAACACGGCCTATAACTCCTCATTCCGCCTTTATCCCGGCATAGACATGAGTTACCGCCCGACAAAGGCGTGGAAGATGACGGCATCATGGAACATGGCGTTCCGTATGCCTACCTTTACAGACCTATTCTACAAGTCACCAACACAGGAAGGCAACAAAGACCTGAAACCAGAGAAAACACAGTCGCTGAGAATAGGGGCACAGTATCGCAGCAAAGGCATAGAGGCCAGACTGACAGGATTCTATGATTGGGGGACAGACATGATAGACTGGGTGATGTACTCGGCCACAGACATATACCACTCAGCCAACTTCAAACTGGACAACCGTGGTTACGAGGTGAACATCAGCCTGCTTCCACAGGAGATATGGGCACAGAACGCAGTGACAAGACTAAGGATTGGATATGCCTACATTGACCAAGAACGTAAGGACGACGTGGAGTTCTTTAAGTCAAACTACGCCATGGAGTATCTGCGCCACAAGTTTGTGGCTGGCATTGACCACAGGATAGTGGGTTGCCTGACGGCGACATGGAACTTCAGATGGCAGCAACGCATGGGGAGTTACATCATATACGAGAATAATAAGTCCACCGGCGTATCTAAACCATACGCTCCCTTCGGACTGCTTGACGTGAAACTGATGTGGACCAAGCCACGTTACGAGTTGTCAATAGCCATGAATAACGTGACCTCATACCGCTATTACGACCTTGGCAACGTGTCACAACCCGGCTTCTGGCTGATGGCTGGCGCAAAAATCAAGATAGGAAAGTAAAGGCATCTCTATTCTTACCTGCCAAAGCAGGTATCAGAAAATGACAGCGTAAAGAAACAAAAACATCCCACCTCTTTCTTCCTTGCTCGGGAAGTGAGAAGTGGGAGTTTTCGTATATGCATGTTACATGACCTGATGCAACCCAAATTGGTCATCAGAACGCAGACAACTCTCTTTACCTTATCACCGTGGCTTTTCTGCTCCCCTACGCTCATCAATGCGCCATCTTGCGCCACGCTTCAACTCAACAAAGCCTGCTACACCTTCGATGAACCATGATACAAACTGGCAAATGGTTACGCAAGAGGAACAAGAATATAACGACCGATTTGGGATAAAACACAACATTGCCTGACAACACAATGTTGTCAGGCAATGTTACGTTTATGGAATGGCTGGAATATTTCCTCTATTAGAGGCCTATGAGATTAGAAGTAATATGCCATGCCGAGTTGCCAAGAGTTGTATTTGGCTGAAACGCTGCTGTTGTTACTAACCTCACCAGACTTGGTGCAGGCGATATTATAGTTGGCTTTCAACTCGATATGATTGAAAACAGTGCAGCCTACACCTACGTTTACACTGACATTGCTTGACCTCCAAGTCCACTCGCTGGCACTGTTGTAAAGTTTTTTGTCACTGGCGATGTTGAAACCGAACTGTGGTCCGGCGAAGAGAAAGACGTTGGCAACAGAACTGAGACCTACGCCATAGCGCACATTGAGAGGTATGTCAATGGACTGTGCCTTCATAGTCTGCCCATCTACCTCAGCGGTTTTCTCATCATAGAGAGCAGAAGCATCAACACTGAGCCCCACGATAGGGACAGTGAACTTAACAGTTGGACCTACATAGAAGCCGGCACGGTTGCTCTTGTCAAACGTTGCATTGGTAAACTTCATGTTGACAAGGTTGGCACCGCCACGGATACCGAACTTGATCTGAGCCTTTGCAGGCATGGTTACGAGCAGCGCCGCTGCGATAACGAAAAGGGATAATGCCTTCTTAATCATAGTTTTGTTGCTTATAGTGATTAGTGTCTCTGCCTTCTGACGCTGACCCTTGCAGCGGAAGGCGCAGAGGATGATGTGCGTGTCTTTGTCTTTTTGCTCACAGTGGCTGACTTATCAGCATTGGCACGGCGGTTAGCCTTTGCCGCTTTCTTGGCAGCCTTGGGGTTGGCAGCCTCTGCCTTTGCTATGGAATCGAGGGAATCCTTGCGTGCCTTATCGCCCCAGATGTTCTCCTCGAACTTCTTAAGTTCACCCTCTATGCGCCTTTGTGCTTTCAACATGGCGGAATCAGAGGGCTCAACGCCTATGCCAGCATCGTCCTTTGAGGCGGCACTGGCAGCAGAACCGTACTGCGCAAGGGTCTTACCCAGACGGTTGTTGGTTTTGTATATGGTGCCGGCATACATATTTTTCACAAAGTAATCGTCAACACTCATCATGGCAGCGTTATTTATGTCACTGGTCATAATAGTGAGTTTGGTGAGGAATGGCGCTGCATCGTCATACTTAACCCAGAAAAGTGGGTATTTTGAAACACCGTCTCCGAAATCGTCATCACGTGACATTACAGGGCAAAGGGCTATGACCTTGGTATGGAAAGTGGCCGTAACCTGGTCATAGTAGGCCGACTCCTTGACGTAATACGATTTTACCTCGGCTGAGGGTATGTCTGAATTGTCAAGTTTCAGCCTGCCATCCTTGCGCTCATAATATATATGGTAGTTGTCAAGCAGTGCTAATGGCTTGACAACTGCATCGGCCTCAAAGGACTCGTTGCCGTCAAGACGATACTCGTAGGCCTTCAACTGCCCCGACAGTACGAGTTTGAAGAGATATGTAAAGAGGTTCATCTGAGAACCAACAGGCTCCACCGGATAGTAAAGACCAGAGTTCTCACCATGCGTAAGGTCTATCTCACGGTAAATATCACGTCTCCATACCACGTCCTCCTGCATCTTCTGGGCAGTAGGAAAAGATATTTGTGCCCTTGTAGTAAGTGCGTTCTGGACGGAGGTTTTCTGCCCAGCCTTCTGTTGCTGGGTGCGTCTTGCGGCCGGCTGTGCCACTGCTTGCAGGGCAGAGAAGGCGAGAACACCGATAAATGCGATTGCTTTTATATGCTTGATCATACTTCTGTTGGGGATTTTTTACTTTATAATTACCTCCATTGACGCTGGTAACTGACGGGTAATGCCGTCTGGTCCAATGGCACTGATGCGTGAAATGTAAAAGCGTTTAGAGCGTGACAACTTGCGGAAAGTTTCCATCTGCCTTGCAGAGAAGGCTGCTCCGTTGCTCACTATCGGCACTGCGTTGCCCATATTATCAAAGAATACGGCCTCAAAACCTATCACCTTGAACTCAATGTCAAGCAGTCCGTCGTCTATTGCAGCCTTTATTCCCGTGGCACCGAGTAGCGAGCCCTTTGCTATACCGCCGCCCTTGAAGCGCGTATCGCCCACCTGTATATAAGCAGTAGGGTCAGGTAACTTGCGAACACGGAAGGTAAACTGCCCCATCTGCTGCGGTTTGCCGGTCATTAGGCTTGAAACAGTGATGGTAACATCCTTTCCTACCGCTGCGGGTTTGGCTATATACTTACCTGGCCCGACAGGGGTGAAAGTGCCACCAGACATCGTTGCCGTCACTTTGTTGAGCGGAACACCAGGTATTGAGACGCTGATCGGGTTGGTATATCCTGCGTATAACACGTTCATAAGGTCTGCGGAAACCGTTGCGGAGGGGTCAACAACGGTGTATTTCTGAGTAAAGTCACGGCGGATAATATCGCCATTACCATCAAGCATGGTCATATATCCACCAAGAGTGAAGTCACCTGTCTTGCCCGTTGTGAACTCGTAGGTGTTGTTATGCAAGTTAACCTCACGTCCTCCGATATAAATTCGTGGCTGTTGTGTGGTGTCTATCGCTGCCATCACTATCTTGGCAGAGAACCGGTCGCCACGCACCACAGTCTGTGCATTGGGTATTACGAAGGCGGTGAGTTTGTTAACTCGTATGTCTTTGACGTCAACATTGCTGATAAGAGCGTGCAATACCTCTCCCTCAGCATATCTAACGTCATTCTGAAGCTTTGAAAGTAGCGTCACAGCAGCGGCTACTGGCATACTCTCAAACATATATTCCTGCCAGTTCTTGCCCGTTGCTCTTGCCGTTTCAGACACGTCCGTATTGAAATTGCTATTGATTATCTTCTTCAACCGTTCGTCATTGAGCAGGTTACTCATACGGAAACGGTAGTCCTCTATCATATTTTGCAACTTAGGGCCTTTGCCTTTGCCTGGTGATAACATCACTTGTGCAGCGGCTTCAAGGTCCTCTCTGTTACGTATGTTATTTATATCCCCCTCTTCTCCGTCCGCTTCTTTCACGATAGCACATTTCAGTTGCTCTGCGAAATAGTAGAGTTCATCACTCATTTTCTTCACTTCCTGCGCCTTTGCATACCATACTCGTGTCTTCTGAGGGTTGCTCTTCATCTGCGTCTCAAAGTTATCATAGATGCGTATATTCTCTTTGAACACGTTATCAGTAGAGCGATTCAGCCCTTCTTCAACGATAGAGAACCCGTTAAGCACCTCAGTTGAGACGTTCATAGCAAGCAACGCCATCAGAACAACGTACATAAGGTTGATCATTTTCTGGCGTGGAGATATGGGTTTCTTCTTTATTGCCATGTCATTATTAACTTGATTGCCACGTCTTAGTTAGCGTTTTTGGCTGTCTGCAGTGGGTTCATATTCACTGTCATGGCCTCTATCATGCGTGTATATATGGTATTCAACTCCTGTATTTGCTGTGCCATACGACGTGTCTGCTCGTTGATTTCGTCCTGTGTGGTGATTTGTTGTGATGCGGATTTAAGTTGCATCTCATATACTCTGCTTATTCCAGTGAGGGTACGATTAAGGTTTTCCATCTCTTCACTGTCCGTAGCGAGACGTGCACTCTGTGCTGCTACCTTCTC
>JALFNY010000187.1 GCA_022774105.1 Prevotella sp. | reverse complement strand
ATGGAAAGGGGACTTTCATCGTCTGTCTGCGTAATGCTTTTTAGTGCTTACGTCCAGATAATGTAAGTCCCCTTCCTGTTGTCAGTATGTTGCTACTGTGGGCTTATGTTGTGGGTCCTGCCTTTTTCTCAGTAGCGGTTTTTCTTGTTGCTGTTGTCTTCTTCGCAGGTTTTGCGGCCTCGTATTTTGCGAGTTTTGTCTGCAGTCGCTGTATCTCTTTGTCCTTGTTCTCTATCTCCTTGCCCTGATTGGTGATGGTGGTGAGCATGTTCTCCAGTTCTTCATTGTCTATACCTCCATACAGAGAGCGCACACGGCTGATGAAGTCGCCAAGGATATTCATGTAGTTAGTGAATGCGTCAAATGGTCCGTCGTATATTCCGCGGTCTATGTTGCTGTTGCTTGGCTTGGTGGTCATAAACCTGAAGTTATTAGAGGCCTGCAAGTAGTCCCAGTCTTGTAGCAGACGTGGGTCCTTTGCAATGAGCAGTCTGTCAGCCACACTGTACAGTTTGTTGAACGCCTCACGTTGCATCTGGTTGCCGAGCCATACGGAGCAGTCTCTTTCTTCATCTACCCATGACAGTGTGTCTGGCACGTCTATTGCTCCAACGCTGGGGTATTTGTCCACGACTTCGCCCGGTGTGAGGAATTCCAGACCAGCGTTCTTTGCGCATACTGGCAGTGCTTTCAGAAATTCCAGTATGTTGCTTGATAGCGGTTGGGCGATGCCAAGGGCAGAGAGTTCCATGAATATGTTGACTACCTGCTCGCTTTCCGGGCATGAAGCCAGATTGTTGATGTATGTGTCAGCAAATAGTGGGTACCCTGGCCATGAACTATTGTTGAAGCGCAGGGATATGTCGTCAGAGGCATTGACGTCTCGTAGCAGCAGTTTCAGGCCTGGAGCCATATTGCAGTTATATACGAAGTGCGGTGACTTCCAACCCAATACCTGTTTTGCCCCTTCTGTTAACATTCCCTTGTAGCCTAATGCTGCTACCTGAGCACCTATCTCGTCGGTATAAATCAGTGAGGAGTTACGCATTACAGTGGGGCGTTTGCCGAAGTATTGCTCTATCTTGTCTGACATCTTCTCTATGTCACGCTTGAAACTTTCTTCGTTAGCCAGT
Organism: Prevotella sp.; assembly: GCA_022774105.1. Taxonomy (GTDB): domain Bacteria; phylum Bacteroidota; class Bacteroidia; order Bacteroidales; family Bacteroidaceae; genus Prevotella. Next base: position 5,258 of record JALFNY010000187.1, on the reverse strand, counting down.
CCTGCAAGACCGTGTGAATATGGCTCTGTGAGGAACTCTACACAACCTGTTTCGTTAAGTTCCTGCAACTTCTCCAGCACCTGAGGAGCGTGCATTTCGAGTTGTTCCATACCAACACCTGATAGTGAGAACGCAAGGCGGAAGTAGTCTCCATGCTCCTTTACCATCTCTATCAGTGTGTTGAGAGCAGGCATATAAGAGTGTTCTGTAATATAATTGATGCTACGCTCGTTCTCATAGTCATCATAATAGTAATGGTCTGTGCCAATGTCGAAGAAACGGTAACGCTTGAGATGGATTATCTGATGAATCTCAAAATATAGGCATATTGTCTTCATAGTCTTCTTTTTGTTTATTTGTTAGGTGGTTTTGTCGGTTTGTTCTTGCCGTTGGCAGTTGTCAATGTGTGCCGGGCGGTTTGATTGTCTGGTATCGTGAAGTCATGTTCTTTGGCTTGTTCTATGTATAACCAAATCCCAGGACTGTCAAAAAACCTTCTTGATTTACTTTATATAGTTGGCAAGGTAGTCGTCATTGTTGAAATAACCTCTGCCGAGTAACTGGTCATAGCACTGTCTGATACGTAGCCCTACCTTCTCCCATGTTATGCCGTCAACCTCTTTCATGCCTTCTTCCGCAAGGTAATCGTGGAAATCCTGATTGGTGCAGATAGAGTAAATGGCATCGGCCATGGCGTGTATGTCCCAGTAATCCACTTTCAGTACGTTGGTGAGAATCTCTCCGCAGCCCGACTGTTTGGATATGATTGACGGGCAACCGCATTGCATCGCTTCCAAAGGAGCTATGCCAAAGGGCTCTGATACAGACGGCATGACAAAGACATCAGAGTTCTTGTAACACTCATATACTTGCTTTCCACGCTGGAATCCGGGGAAATGGCATCTGTCAGCAATACCGTATGCCGCTGCAAGTTCTATCATTGCAGCCATCATATCGCCTGAGCCAGCAAAGCAGAAACGTATGTTGTGTGTGCGTTGCAGAACCAGTTTCGCTGCTTCTATGAAGTACTCTGGACCCTTTTGCATTGTTATTCGACCGAGATATGTTACCACTTTCTCGCCTGGAATCTTGTGGGGCTGTATGTTGCGGTACTCCTCTGAAAGAGGATATACGGCATTATGCATTGCCACACACTTGCGCGGGTCTTGGTGATACTGGTTAATTACGGTCTGTCGGGTTAATTCTGATACGCACATGATGCAGTCAGCATAGTCCATTCCGTTCTTCTCTATGGAATAAACAGTAGGGTTTACCTTGCCGCGGGAGCGGTCAAAGTCCGTAGCATGTACGTGTATGCACAGCGGTTTGCCGCTTACCATTTTGGCATGAACACCTGCTGGATATGTTAGCCAGTCATGGGCGTGTATGATGTCAAACTGTTCAGAGCGTGCCAAGACACCGGCGATGATGGAGAAGTTATTTATCTCGTCGTGAAGATTGCCGGGATAGCCTCCTGCGAAGCCTATGCAGCCGAGGTCATCAAGCCCCTGCATATAGTTGAAGTCTGCATATATGTGGTCACGGAAGCGGTAATAGTCTTCGGCAGTGTGCCCTATAAACCTGTCTTTTATGTTGTCATAGTTGACGTCTCGCCATGCTATTGGCACCTGACTCATGTTTATTATTTTCAGGAATTGCTCCTCTTGTCCCACGGGACGGGGCATACAGAAAGTTGTCTCCACGTCACCTTGTACGGAAAGACCTTTCGTTATTCCGTAGGAAGCGACTGCAAGGCCACCGTATATTTTAGGAGGGAACTCCCATCCGAACATTAATACTTTCATTATTAGGCTGTTTTAGTTGTTTGGTGGAATTTGTGTTGATGCAAGGCTTGTCGCCTTTTACCGTGCGGGTTAGTCCTTGTACTGGTCTATCATCTTCATGGATCGCAGCACTTCTGCTACGTTCATGGCAAAGGCCATGGCTCCTCTACCGTGGAATGGTGGGTTGCCGTCGAACAATTCTGATATGGTTCCGGTGGCGTGGTACATCATTTCGTCCTCGTAACCGACCATCTGTCGCTGTATAAAGCTTAGTCTTGTTCGTTTGAACACTTTGAGGCAGGCTTCCATATAGAACCCTCCTAACCAGGGCCATGCTGTTCCGTTGTGGTAGGCATAGTCTCGTTTGGTTTGTGGTCCTATATACATTGGGTTGAACCCTCCGCTTTTTGGTGATAGTGTGCGTAGTCCTTTTGGTGTCAGGAGTTCGCGGGTACAGAAGTCGAGGACGCTTTTTTGCTGTGGTGTTTCGAGTGGTGAGTGGTCCAATGCCACAGCGAATATCATGTTAGGTCTTACGTTCATGTCCACGATTCCTTCTTCTACGTAGTCCAATAGGTAGCCGGATTCTGTCAGGAAGGTGCTTTGGAAGGATTGTTTTGCGAGTTCTGCGCGGTGTTCAAGGTCGTTGATTGCTTCTGTATTGTTGGTTACGGCCATGAGTTCTGCGCAGAATTTCAGTGCGTTATACCATAGTGCGTTTATTTCTACTATGTAACCTGTGCGTGGAACAACGGGCTTTCCTCCTGCCATGCTGTTCATCCATGTCATTGGTTTGTCGCGTCCTTCTGTGTGTAGCAGTCCGTTTTCTTTTGGTGTCAGGTTGATATGCTTGCCGTTTTCTATGTACTTTATGATGTCTGTTACGACTTTTCCGTATTCTTTTTGTGCTTGTTCTATGCCTGCTTTATGTGCGTATTGCTGTATGCTCCATATTGCCCACAGTGCTACGTCTGGCTGTTCTATTTCGTATATGTCCACGGTTAGTGGCTTCCCGTCCATGAATTCGTACAGGCCTTTTAGTGCTGTCTGCATTACTGCATGGTAATATTCTACTTCGTCAATGGCGAGTGTCAGGCCAGGTAGTGATATGAATGTGTCGCGGGCGCGTACTTTGAACCATGGGTAGCCTGCGAGCAGGTAGCGTTCGTCGTTTTTCTTGAAGTGGAACTGGTGTGCTGCGGCTACGAGACAGTTGTAGAAGTTGTCGCGTGGTTTTCTTAGTTCTACTTCGTTATTAAAGGTTTTGCGTAGTGTGCTGGGCTTTATTTCTTCGAGTGATGCTGCGAATACTATTTCGTCTCCTTTCTTGCATTGTATCTCGAAGTAGCCGGGTACGTAGAGGTCTTCTATGTATTCGTATCCTCTGTCGGCTTCTTTGTAGTATTCCAGACCCTTGTACCAGTTTGGACAGAATATGAATTCGTTTTTCTTGGATAACTGCATATACAGTGGTGGGTAGTTGGAGTACATCGTGGTGCTTATTCCTCCGCTGACGTTTTTGTAGTCACGTAGTGCTTGATAGTTCTCATGTGTGAGGCTGTCTGCTCGTCTGAACGCAAGGAATGGCTTCATGCGGAGTGTTACTGGCGAGTGGGCGTCGTCAATGGTGTAGCGTATCATCACGCGGTCGTTGTATGTTTGGAAGATGATTTCCTTGCGTAATAGTACGCCGCCGACCCTGTAAATGGTTGTTGGTACTTTGTCGCAGCTGTATTCGCGGATGTATTTGTGACCGTTAGGGCTGCATACTCCTCCTTGATAGAGGTGTAGTCCGAGGTTGAACTCTGCTCCGTGCTGCACTACTGATACGTCTAATGATGAGAGTAACACGTGGTTCTCGTCATCAATGCTGGGTATGGGTACAACGAGCAATCCGTGGTATTTGCGTGTGTTGCAGTCCACCACGGTACTTGAACTGTAAGCTCCTGAGCGACTTGTGCGAAGAACTTCCTTGCGTAGGGATTCTTGCAGGTTGGTCATCAGGGCTCTTTCAAATTTCAGATAACTCATAGATATGTTATTTAAGGTTTTTTATTTTGTTTGCCATGTCTCTGTGCATGCCTGTCAATGCTGGTTTGTTGCCTGCTTTTTCTGGTGTTGGGAGACGTGTGTCTTGGCTGTAGTTGTTTAGGTAATAGTTGTCGTGTTTGTTTTCAAGACTTGACAGATGTCAATTTTTTCGTTCTTTCTGCAAAGTTATAGATTAGTTTTTGAATTACCAAATTTTTATCGTTTTTTTTCTTTGTGATATATAAAAATACCTTGGTTCTGGATATTTTGTATCTGGAACCAAGGTGCTTTCTTTTTTTATCGTTTTGTGTTTTTGTCTGATTCCCTTTTTTTGTGTGTGGGATTGTGTCGTGTTTCATCGAGGGCATAGTGGGCTATGTCGTGATGATGTGGGGTGTTTGATGGTGTATTGGTGGTCTTAAATGTGTAACGGTGCCATGGTAATAGGGTGATAATGGTTATCTGTGGTCTAATGGGTGTTTTGGGATTATATGTATTGGTTGATGGAATGGTATGTGTGCAGGTATTCTGTCAGTTTCTGGAATTTGATTTTTCTGTGTTCTGGCATTTTGCCTTTGTTGAGTGTTTTACGGTTGAATTTCATCCAGTTGAGCAACTGGTGTTCTTCTGGGTGATGGCGTGATGGTCCTCGGTGGTTCTTTTTTATGAACTGCCATATTTCGTCACATCTGGTGTTCCAAATGTCTTCTCGTGTGGATACTTTCTTCTTTGCTTTCTTCTTCATGTATGGTTGTTTTGTTTTTTGTTGTTTTTTGTATTGTAATCTGCACCTGATTGTATTGTAATCTGCACCTGATTGTGTTGTAATCTGCACCTGATTGTGTCGTGATTAGGTGCTGATTGTTTTTTTGTGTGTTGTGGTTGTTGTTTGTTTTGGGTTGTTTGTTGTTACCAGCCGAGGTTTTGCCACCCTACGGCTTTGCACCATTCGAGTTGCATCATGGTTGTGTTTATGTCACTTTTTTCGGCTGTGTAGGCATCGCTTGGTGCTATCATGCTTATTCCTCCGAAGTTTTCTTCTGTCAGGTTGTCCCTGAATAGGTAGAAGTTTATTCCTATTCCTGTTATCCATAGGTCGTTGTAGTTGGTGTTTATGGCTGGGAAGTGTTTTGTTACGGTTATGTTTTTCAGGTATGGTAGCCATCTGGCGTATTCTTCTTCGCTGAGGTTTGTCTTCATCAGGTGTTGCATATCGTGTAGTACGGGCACGCGTTTTGTCTTGAAGTAGTGTATCACGTTGTGTCTTTCAAGTGTCAGTGGTGATGGTCTCTGCTGTTTCAGGGTTTCTAATGCGTTGCGTGTGGCTTGGCACAGGGCTTCCAGTCCGTCGGTCTTGATGGCTGATATGCATAGCCGGCATTGCGTGGCGTATGTGTTGACGATGGAGTTTGCCACGTGTTCTTTTTCTTCGCACATTATGGG
>JALFNY010000066.1 GCA_022774105.1 Prevotella sp. | reverse complement strand
GATTATGCAACCAGACGTACTTGCCGGTATTGCAGGAGAAACAACAACAACAGCAAAAAGCCTGTTTATGGGCATAATGACAACCTGTTATACAAAAACACACGTTGACACTGGTTACGAGGCTATCAATGACCTTGTGTCAACAAGAGGAATGGCAGGTATGCTGGACACTATATGGCTCATACTCTGTGCAATGTGTTTTGGGTCATGTATGGTAGCAAGTAATATGCTGAAAAGCATCACACAGGTATTGTTAAAGGCTATTACCAATACTGTATCACTTGTATGTTCAACTGTGACATCGGGTGTTTTACTCAATCTTGTCATGGGAGACCAGTTCTTGTCAATCATTATGAATGCCTCAATGTTCCGCGAGGAATACATGGAGCGTGGTTATAAACCAGAACTGTTGAGCCGTTCCACAGAAGATTCAGCAACTGTCACCTCAGTGCTTGTGCCGTGGACAGCCTGCGGCATGACACAGAGTACAGTGCTCGGCATACCTACATTGGTATATCTCCCATTCTGTTTCTTCAACATTATAAGTCCCATAATGAGTTGCCTTGTCGCTGTGCTCGGCTTCGTTCCTAAACCAGAAAAAACGGAAAAACAAGCAATTATATAAAAATAATTATACGAAATGACACAAACTTTAATACTCTTCTCATTTGTCGCCTACCTTATCGTGATGATATACATAGGCTATTACTACGGCAAACAGAAGACATCAAATTCAGCAGAGTTCTATCTTGGCGGCAGACAATTAGGTCCTCTGGTAGCGGCTATGAGTGCCGAAGCCTCAGACATGAGTTCATGGTTACTTATGGGAATACCTGGTCTTGCCTTTATAACAGGTCTTGCAGACCCATTCTGGACAGTACTCGGTCTTGGAATAGGCACCTATCTTAACTGGCTTTTCGTTACAAGAAGGTTACGCAGATACACCGTGAGACTGAAAGCTGTAACCATTCCAGAGTTCTTTTCAAAGCGATACCACGACAAGCGCAATGTGCTAATGTGTATCTCTGCCATTGTAATCCTCGTATTCTTTGTTCCATACACCGCTGCGGGATTCAAGGCGGTAGGTACTCTGCTTAATAGCCTTTTCGGTTATGATTATCATGCCTGCATGATTGTCGGTGCGTTGATAATAATATCATATACCATCATGGGTGGTTTCATGGCTGTATCCACAACGGACCTTATACAAAGCATTGTTATGACAATAGCCCTTGTTGTCATCGTTGTATTTGCTACGGGACAAGCAGGTGGAATAGACACCGTAATAGACAATGCAAAGCAAATGCCAGGTTATCTTTCTATTACGTCAACCTATGACGTCAGTACAGGAGAAAAATCTCCATACGGTTGGTTGACAGTAGTTTCTACCATGGCATGGGGACTGGGGTACTTCGGAATGCCACACATATTGTTGCGCTTTATGGCAATAAAAAAAGAGACAGACATACCTCTATCACGCAGAATAGCCACAGTTTGGGTATTCATATCTATGTTCGTAGCAATAGCAATAGGAATCATCGGCTACTCTGTAGCAAAGGCAGGAGTGATACATAACTTCCAATGCACGTCTGATGCAGAGCGTACCATAATAGAACTTGCAAACGTTCTTGCTCAGGAAGGAGTACTTGCTGCCCTCGTTGCAGGAATTGTACTTGCCGGAATATTGGCATGCACCATGTCAACAGCAGACTCACAACTACTCACTGCTGCATCAAGTTTCTCAGAAAACATACTTCAAGACGTGTGCAACGTTAAGGTTAAGGCAAAGACCTCAATGCTCGTAGCACGCGTAACAATAGCGTTCATTGCTGCATTGGCAGTGTACCTTGCATGGAATCCTGACAGCAGTATATTCAACATTGTAGCCTTTGCATGGGCAGGATTCGGCGCAGCCTTCGGACCAGTCATGCTTGCATCACTCTTTTGGAAGCGCACAACTCTGTCAGGTGCTATATGCGGTATGGTAGCAGGTGGCGTAATGGTTTTCGTATGGAAGTATATGGTACGTCCAATGGGAGGAGCATGGAACATCTACGAACTGCTGCCAGCGTTCGTAGTCTCTGCACTTATAATCATAATAATATCCCTATCAACACAGAAACCATCCAAAGAAATCATTGAAGACTTTGAGGCTTGTAAATAATAAGGGGAATGGTAAAAGAAATGCAGGTTCGTGTACTGCCACAGGTGGCATATAACGAACAAAACATTGCGGCATATATAAGCCGTGAAATGTCAATAGATATTCGTACAATAAGAAACGTACGTGTGTTGAAAAGAAGCATTGATGCACGTCAGCGTCAGGTTCTTATGAACCTGACGCTGAGAGTATATATAAACGAAAAGCCCGAGTTGGAAGAGTATGAGAAAACAGATTACAAAGATGTATCCAACGCTCCCCATGCAATAGTTGTAGGCGAGGGCCCTTGCGGGTTATTCGCAGCCCTACGTCTAATAGAACTCGGCATAAAACCCATTGTTCTTGAACGTGGCAAAGATGTACACGAACGCAAGAAAGACCTTGCTTTAATAAAAAAACTGCAAAGAGTTGACAGCGAAAGCAACTATTGTTTCGGAGAGGGTGGGGCAGGAGCCTACTCTGATGGAAAACTATATACTCGCAGCAAGAAAAGGGGAAACACAGAGAAGATACTCAACGTGTTCTGCCAGCATGGTGCGTCAACAAGCATCCTGTCAGACGCACATCCACATATAGGGACTGACAAACTGCCACGTATCATTGAAAACATGAGGAAACAGATACTACATAGCGGCGGAGAAGTACATTTCCTTACCAAGATGGTACGCCTAATTATACACAACAATAAAGTGAATGGCTGTGAGGCATTAAACCTTGTAACACAACAAGAAGAGACATATCAAGGCCCTGTTATACTTGCCACTGGACACTCAGCACGCGACGTTTATCGCTATCTTGCATCTGCAAATATTGACATAGAAGCCAAAGGTATAGCCGTAGGTGTGCGCCTTGAACACCCTTCCTTACTAATAGACCAAATACAATATCATTCACCAAAGGGGAGAGGACAGTGGCTTCCTGCCGCCGAATACTCCTTTGTTACACAGGTAGAAGGCCGTGGAGTATATTCTTTCTGTATGTGTCCTGGCGGATATATTATCCCAGCCGCCACAGGTGAAGAACAAATTGTAGTAAATGGTATGAGTCCAAGCAATCGTGGTGGGCAATGGTCTAACAGTGGTATGGTTGTAGAAGTACGCCCAGAAGATATTGAAACCATGCAATTGCCAAATGAATGTAGTATGGAAGACATTACGTCTCCCAATATGCAGGAAACATTACGCGTAATGAAATTCCAGGAACAACTTGAAAAAATATGCTGGCAACAGGGAAATATGAAGCAAATAGCTCCTGCACAACGTATGTACGATTTCGTAAATGGTAAACTCTCATACGACATACCACGCACAAGTTACGCCCCAGGTGTAGTCTCTTCACCATTGCATTTTTGGTTACCAAAGAACATAACTAAACGTTTACAAGAAGGGTTTAAGACTTTCGGTCGTCAACGCCACGGATTCTTAACCAATGAAGCAGTAATGATAGGTGTCGAAACAAGAACCTCTGCTCCAATTCGCATAACCCGAAACCAAGAAACATTACAACATATTACAATAGAAGGCCTATTCCCCGCTGGTGAGGGAGCGGGCTATGCAGGAGGAATTGTATCAGCAGGAGTTGATGGAGAACGTGCTGCAGAGATGCTTGCAGCATACCTTGACAAATGCTAATATGCACACAAACCAAAAGTAGTCACCGCGGGAACTGTTTATAAATCCTAAACACAACTTCTTTGAAACTGAAAAAACATTAAATGCTACACCCTGTTACATAAATACCGTAAATTTGTTTTTGTACATCGATTATTCTCAATATCTTTGCATTTGCTTAAAGATAAGCACACAGGATTAACCGTAAATTAATATATGAAGAATAATTTTACAACCTTATCTATCGCTGATGTATGTCTTGCAATCATTGCAATGGTAACCATTACATCATGTACAAAATATGATATTATCGGTTCCTCTGATCTGCAAGGCGTTGACGGGCGAATGATATACCTACGTACATTGACAGGAGAAACCCCACAAGGAATAGACTCATGTGATGTTGTACATGGAAAATTCCGCTTCTCTGGTGCTTTGGACTCCGTTAAAGTTGTTATGTTATGTATGGATAACAACGCCATGATGCCCATTGTCTTGGAGGACGGCAAGATAAGAGTTGAGATAAATGCACAGAAGATAAGTTGTGGAGGCACACCATTGAATGACTCTCTCACCTCATTCACTAACAGTTATAGACAACTGGCACTGCAGATGGCAGACCTCGAACACACACAGAATCAAGCATACATGAACGGAGAGGACATGGACGAGGTAAACAAGCGTCTGGCATTGGCAGAAAGAGAACTGCTGATAAAGGAAGATAAACTTGTAAGTCGATTCATTGCTGACAACTTTGACAATTGTCTTGGCCCATATGTTTTCTTCATGGCCACACAAGCCTACGAATACCCTATATTGACACCGTGGATAGAGGCACTGATGACAAAAGCAACAGATGCCTTCAAAAACAATCCAATCATAAAGGAATATATGGAGGCGGCACAGCATAATCAGGATGTTATGACAGGCGTAGCCGATGTACAACAACCCGCTATGCCTGATGTGCCTACCCATGTGCCTACGCCTAATGATATGGCAAAGCCAGAGAAATGACACCTATCACCTTGATATAATGAATGACACGACACACACAACTCCCCAGACAATGCTTATAAGACGGGGAACAATAATCAATGAAGGAGTGCGATGCAGGGCTGACCTTATCATCGAAAACGGTTATATAAAAGAGATAAGGGACGAAGTAAGCACAGAGGAACAAGACAAATTCAACGTTGTCATAGATGCAGAAGGTTGCATCGTAATGCCAGGAGTGATAGACACACATGTACATTTCCGTGAACCTGGGCTTACACACAAGGCAACTATGGAAACAGAAAGCCGAGCAGCAGCATACGGCGGAGTTACCTCCGTGTTCGATATGCCTAACACAAAACCACAGACCACCACAATAGAGGCTCTACAAGAGAAGAAGAACATTGCCAGACAAAGCATGCACGTCAACTATGCCTTCTTCATTGGAGCAACGAACGACAATATTGATGAACTTCGCACTATTGATGCCAATACCATTCCTGGCATAAAACTCTTCATGGGATCAAGCACGGGGAATATGCTTGTAGATAAAGAACGAACACTCGATGAAATATTCTCCGTAGCAAAGGAAAAGAATCTCGTTATCATGTCACACTGCGAAGATACTGATATAATAAACAAAAATATGCAAAGGGTTATATCAGAATTAAAAAGCGATGACCCCGATGTAACCTATCACCCACTTATTCGTTCGGAAGAAGCCTGTATCAAATCTACAGAACTTGCCGTAACACTCGCCAGGAAACACAATACAGCACTACACATAGCACATATCAGTACAGCCAAAGAGTTGTCTTTGATAGAAGAAAAAGACAACAACATCACATTAGAAGCCACCACCGCTCATCTCCTGTTCTCACAACAAGACTATGCCACACTTGGAACGCTCATAAAATGCAATCCTGCTATCAAGACTGATGATGACAGGCAGGCATTGCGCAACGCCCTCACACAAACCGCCCCCCATATAAGCACCATAGGTACCGACCACGCTCCCCACACCATAGAGGAAAAACAGGGGGGAGCAGCAAAAGCCATGTCAGGTATGCCCATGATACAGTTCTCGCTTGTTGCCATGCTCTCACTCGTTGACAAAGACATATTGACATTAGAACAACTTGTCACACTGATGTGTCATAATCCCGCAACACTGTTCGCAGTAGAGCGTCGTGGTTTCCTGCGTAAAGGTTATGCAGCAGACATAACAATTATAAAGAGAGATGACACACCATGGGAAATAACAAAAGAATGTGTGCAGAGTAAATGCGGTTGGAGTCCCCTTGAAGGAAAACATTTCCATTGGAAGGTACTGCAAACAATATGTAACGGCACGTTGATATACGACAACGGCAGATTCTCCACACAAAGCAAAGGGCAGGAAATAACCTTCCAGCACGGAGCCTGTTATTAACTTTAAGTTGTAAGTTATGAGTTCTTTGCAAATAATGCATCACTGTTTGCCGAGAGAAGGGTTATTTGTTCTGAACCTATCAATAACTGAAGTTTCCCACCCAGTAGCCCTGAAAGGGCGAAATACTATAGGATAGGGTGTAAACCCTATCAATCAGATAGTTATAAAGTCATTCAGAGCCCTGTAGGGGCGATATAATGGAAAAGGTCGTGAGCCCTATAAACACACAAAACCATAAATATGAAACTATGCCGCCCTTACAGGGCTAAACGTATTGTGTGTAACTCATTGATTAATAGGGCTCACGCCCTATTCTATACTATGCCACCCCTACGGGGTTAAGGGTGGGAAACTTCCGTTAACTTATAAATACGGACAGTAACTTATCCATAACGAAGAAGAGGCGCACACCGTGCGCCTCTTCTTTGTTATTTATTAATAGATGGTTAACATATAAATAGCGAGTTAACTTACTGAAGTTTCCCACCCAGTAGCCCTGAAAGGGCGAAATACTATAGGATAGGGTGCAAACCCTATCAATCAGATAGTTATAAAGTCATTCAGTAGCCCTGAAAGGGCGAAATACTATAGGATAGGGTGTAAACCCTATCAATCAGATAGTTATAAAGTCACCCAGAGCCCTGTAGGGGCGATATAATGTAAAAGGTCGTGAGCCCTATAAACACACTAAACCATAAATATGAAACTATGCCGCCCTTACAGGGCTAAACGTATTGTGTGTAACTCATTGATTAATAGGGCTCACACCCTATTCTATACTATGCCACCCCTACGGGGTTAAGTGTGGGAAACTTCAGTTAACTTATAAATAAGGACAGTTACTTATCCATAACAAAGAAGAGGCGCGCATCGTGCACCTCTTCTTTGTTATTTATTAATAGATGGTTAACATATAAATAGCGAGTTAACTTACTGAAGTTTCCCACCCAGTAGCCCTGAAAGGGCGAAATAGTATAGGATAGGGTGTAAACCCTATCAATCAGATAGTTATAAAGTCACCCAGTAGCCCTGAAAGGGCGAAATACTATAGGATAGGGTGCAAACCCTATCAATCAGATAGTTATAAAGTCACCCAGTAGCCCTGAAAGGGCGAAATAGTATAGGATAGGGTGTAAACCCTATCAATCAGATAGTTATAAAGTCATTCAGAGCCCTGTAGGGGCGATATAATGGAAAAGGGCGTGAGCCCTATAAACACACTAAACCATAAATATGAAACTATGCCGCCCTTACAGGGCTAAACGTATTGT
>JALFNY010000021.1 GCA_022774105.1 Prevotella sp. | reverse complement strand
CGATGAACTTGTAACACTTAACATCGTTCCGGAGATAAGCAAGTGGAAGGAAATCAATCCTAACCTCTAATAGAAACTCTTACGTTATCCAACCAATAACAAACTGCATTGCTGGCAATGACGCCAGCGGTGCGGTTTTTCTTTTATCCTAATTCGGGCGTTATATTCCTTTTCCTTTCGCTCCTCTGTGTATATGGTTGTGTCAATGAGCATCTAAGGCATGGCGGACTATGTCGAGGTGAGGCGTTATTCAAGAAGGTGTATAGAGGAACGTAAAGTAACAGTAAGTCCTCTTTAACCCGAATCGGTCATTAGATTTCTGTTCGTTTTCGCTTATATGTGTGCCAGATTGGGTCACGATTCATCTAAGGCATAGCGGGCTATGGCGAGATGAAGCGGGGCACAAGATGGTGCACAGAGAAGCGGAAAGGAGCAGGAAAGCCACTTATAAGACGGTAAGATGGCTATCTGCGGTATAATGACCAATAAGGAAAGGATATTTATCTGCGGTCTAATAATCTGTTTGGGTTTATCTTTAATTGCCCGTTATTTTGGTCTGTTAGGTACCGACTCTCTCCAAATAAATTACAGAAAGAGCATATTAAGAACAATAATTGCGGTATGTGAACGTTTTTTTTATAAAAACGAAGTACAATGCTTACATACCTAATATTACTAATTCTGTTAATCATAACCTTCACTCTGGGACTGATACTGACGCCTTACATCGTGGCCATATCCAAGGAACTCCACTTGTATGATATGCCTGACAGTCGTAAAGTGCATCAACTCCCTATACCTCGTATGGGCGGTATGACCTTCTTGCCCATAGTAACAATAGCAATATCAATAGTGATGGTCATACTGTTCCGCACGCATTACGATGTTGATACCCTCTGCGGTGGAACGATGATACAACACTTCCTATCCTATATGGCGGGTGCCATGATGCTATACACGGTGGGACTATATGATGACATACACGGAGTAGGCTACAAGGTAAAGTTCGCTGTGCAGACACTAAGTGCTCTGATGCTCTGTGTCAGTGGCCTGTGGGTAGCAGATTTCTCATACGTTTTCTTTGTCAATGTGGTGCCCTTCTGGATAGGTATGCCAATAACCGTGCTCTTTGTTGTCTATGTTACCAACGCCATGAACCTCATTGACGGCATCGACGGCCTCGCCTCCGGACTGTCCTGCATAGCATTAGTGGTTATAACGCTGCTGAACATTATTGTCTGTGACATAGTGTGGGCCATGCTGTCAGTATCATATTTAGGAGTGGTGATGGCGTTCTTTTATTATAATGTCTTTGACAAGAAGTCCAAAACATTCATGGGCGATGCCGGCTCGCTGACCCTTGGCTTCACCTTAGCCTTCCTTGTACTGCACTTCTGGCAGGTACATCCCGTTTGGCATCCACGCTTCCACAATGTCGGAATAGTAGCGTTAAGTACCCTTACTATCCCGATGTTGGACGTTGTGCGTGTGTTTGCATCGCGCATAAGAGACGGCAGAAACCCCTTTCTGCCGGATAAGAACCATATACACCATAAGTTAATGCGTGCCGGACTGTCTGGGCGTCAGACAATGGTGGTGATACTTCTCCTCTCACTCCTGTTCGTATTGTCCAATTACCTTGTTGCAGCATATATGAGCCAGACGCTGATTGTTGTGTTGGATGTGCTTTTATACGTGTTGATGCACTATGTAATCAATTTGTTTATTGGACGAAAGGAAAGACTGAGCGGAGATAAATGGGACAGAGCCTATTGATGATGTTATTTATAAAAACTCGAAAATTTTTGTTATATATTTAAGAGAACACATGATATAATTAGAATATATACCATTGTGGCGACAAGCTTTTGCATCTTCTTTTGTAAGAAGCAAACGGTGAGATAAGTTGCTGGTGCTTGCTCCGCCGGTACGCATGGTGACAAAATCTTTCTGTATATATTTTGTTTTGATATGATGTTTACAGAAAAGGCGCACCATCATATCAAAATCTGCCGCAAGTTTATAGTCAAGGGAATATAGGCCATATTGTATAAATAACTCTTTCTTGGCATAGAAAGACGGGTGTGCAGGCATATACCCAAACCTCATCAGCCATGGGCGGAAATTCTTGGAACAGTAATATCTGACGCATTTATTGAGATTTGTAGGTTTTACAAAATGTATGTCTCCATAGACAGCATCTAATTCCGAGGGGTTTACGTCAATAAATGTTTTTGCAACAGTCTCCAATACATCGTCGGACGTAAAGAAATCATCACTGTTTAATATGCCTACAATATCTCCTGTTGCGTGCATCAATCCTTTGTTCATCGCATCATACAGTCCTTTGTCTGCTTCTGAAATCCAATGCATATGTCCATTGAATTTCTCTTCATATTCTTTTATTATGTCAAGAGTAGTGTCAGTTGATGCACCGTCAATCACCCAATAGTCAATATCAGAGTATGTTTGTGACAATACGGAGTTAAATGTGTCGCGCAGTGTAGTGGCAGAGTTATATGTTGTTGTTATAAGAGATATTGTCATATATGTATAGTTGTTGCTTATAACGGACGTTCCTTGGGCGAGTTAATTCCTTTTATCATAGCATTTAATGCCTTGAAGAGAGAAATGTCTTTGTGGTATAGACTGTGCTTTTTTACAGCGAAATAGACAGCATATAATGTGGATAGTGTCCAGCCTAAAAAACGACGTGTTGCCCATCCTCTGTTGAAGAAGAATTGATAGTCAAATCCTTTGAACCACTGTGACTCATGTCTGTCAGCCATTCTTGCTATTGAAATAGGTACATACCAAATGTTTAAACCGGCCTTGTGGCAGTCTGCAAGGAACTTACTCTCTTCCTGTGCGCCGTTTCCTGTTCCGGAACCCATCATTTCGTCAAAATGTATTCCTTTCTTCTTTATACTGTCTCTTCGGAAAGAGATTTGCCAACTGGATATGTGTAGTGTTTGCAAGAAGTTGCATCGAAAAGCCTTGTCGTGGTATTTCTTTTTGTCTCCTTGTATATTTTCACCAAAACCAGAAGCGTTGTCCACTTGAAATGCTATAATGTCTGCCTCCGGGTATGTGTTGTATGCGTCAAGTACTTTACTCTCTACTTCATCGTCAAATATTTCATCATCGTCCGATATGAGGCAAATGTCACTCCAAGCATTGTCTATGGCCATATTACGACTTCGTGACAATCCTCTTTGTGTAGTGAAAATCATGCAGACGGAGTTGTCCTCGGAATGTGTGACGAGGTTTGTGTCACATTGGTTTATGGCAAGAGCGGCACATTTTATGTTGGAGGAAGCAAATATATTCATGTCATGCTGGTGCATACACGATAGCAGTATTTGGAATGTCATAAGCCGTTTTTCTTGGTTAATGTTTTTATTTTGAGAAGCATTTCTTTTAGCATATCAAGTCGTGTCCTGTCTTTCCCGAACATTACTTTCAGTAATTCACGCCAGTATAGTGTTTTATATATTTGGTAGAAGTTTCTTAATGTCTTTTTCCGCGGATAGCCTTTTTTTTCATTTTGTATTAATGCGACATTTACAAACTTCATTTCATAATCGGCGTTCGGTTTTCTTTCAGACGTTAGATGAAGGTAACGGATGTTCTTCTCGTA
>JALFNY010000174.1 GCA_022774105.1 Prevotella sp. | reverse complement strand
TGCGTCAAAACATGTCGCAACCACAAAAAAATAAATACTAATAACGCAAGACGCACCACGTTCCTTTACGGAATATGGTGCGTCTTTATCGTTTCTTACGCCGCTACGGGCGTTGTGGTTATGCTGTTAGAGCTGTGGTCCAGCAGCAACGAGTGCCTTACCAGCCTCGTTGGTTGTGTACTTCTCGAAGTTCTTGATGAAGCGGCCAGCGAGGTCTTTTGCCTTCTCCTCCCACTTGCAAGCGCAGTCGTATGTATCGCGTGGGTCGAGGATAGCAGGGTTAACGTTTGGCAGAGATGTTGGTACCTCGAAGTCGAACATAGGTATCTTCTTGGTCTCAGCCTTAAGGATTGAGCCGTCAAGGATTGCGTCGATGATACCGCGTGTGTCAGGTATTGAGATACGTTTGCCTGTGCCGTTCCAGCCTGTGTTTACGAGGTATGCCTTTGCTCCTGACATCTTCATCTTCTTCACCAATTCCTCTGCGTACTTTGTTGGGTGCAGTTCGAGGAATGCCTGACCGAAACATGCTGAGAATGTAGGTGTTGGCTCGGTGATACCACGCTCTGTTCCTGCCAGTTTAGCGGTGAATCCAGAGAGGAAGTAGTACTGTGTCTGCTCTGGTGTAAGGATTGATACTGGTGGCAGCACGCCGAAGGCGTCTGCTGAAAGGAATATTACGTTCTTTGCTGCTGGTGCTGATGAACCCGGCTGTATGTTCTTGATGTGGTTGATTGGGTATGATACACGGGTATTTTCTGTAACGCTCTTGTCATCAAAGTCTATCTTGCCGTCTTCTGCTACGGTAACGTTCTCAAGGAGGGCGTCACGCTTGATGGCTCCATAGATGTCGGGCTCGTTCTCTTTTGAGAGGCCGATTACCTTTGCATAGCAGCCACCCTCGAAGTTGAACACACCGTTATCGTCCCAGCCGTGCTCGTCATCACCGATGAGACGACGCTTTGGATCTGTTGAAAGGGTGGTCTTACCTGTGCCAGAGAGGCCGAAGAAGATAGCGGTGTTCTCACCGTTCATGTCGCAGTTAGCAGAGCAGTGCATAGAAGCGATGCCCTTGAGTGGGAGGTAGTAGTTCATCATTGAGAACATACCCTTCTTCATCTCACCGCCGTACCATGTGTTGATGATTACCTGCTCACGGCTTGTTACGTTGAAGGCTACGCAGGTTTCTGAGTTCAGACCGAGTTCCTTATAGTTCTCTACCTTTGCCTTTGATGCGTTGTAGATGATGAAGTCCGGTGTGAATTCTGCCAACTCCTCTTCTGTTGGCTTGATGAACATATTTGTAACGAAGTGTGCCTGCCATGCTACCTCAACGATGAAGCGTACTGACATACGTGTATCCTTGTTGGCACCACAGAATGCGTCCACTACGTAGAGGTTCTTGTTGCAGAGTTCCTTCTTTGCTATTTCCTTTACCTTTGCCCATACGTCCTCTGACATTGGGTGGTTATCGTTCTTGTAACCCTCTGTGGTCCACCATACGGTGTCCTTAGAGTTCTCGTCCATCACGATGTACTTGTCCTTAGGTGAGCGGCCGGTGTAGATGCCGGTCATTACGTTTACTGCTCCAAGTTCGGTTTCTTTACCTACCTCGTAGCCCTCAAGACCTGCCTTTGTCTCTTCCTCAAACAACTTCTCGTACGAAGGATTGTGTGCTATCACCGTAGAACCAGTGATGCCATACTGTGTCAAATCTAATGTTGCCATTACTTTCTGAATTTATTTATGAACTAATATTTGTTTTTTCCTGAATATTCTAAGGGGTGGAGCATGATTGTGTTAGCGTTAACAGCGGACTGCCCCAATTCGCTGCAAAGTTACAAAAAATATTTTGTTCGGCAAAAGGTTATTGGACAGAATAGGTGAGAAAAGTGAGTAATATAACGATTTTTTAGACGTTTTGTAAAGTGAATGTTACAAAAATCTCTTCTTTTGTCATTTACTGTCGGCGGTGAACTGGGGCTGTATCGTGTTTCTTCTGCCGCGTGATGGCAATGTGTTACGTGGCTGCCGGCGATTCTTTTAACCCGAATCGGCCATTAGAGTCCTGTCTATTTTGTTTATCTTTAAGTGTGAAATTGTTATCGGCGGT
>JALFNY010000147.1 GCA_022774105.1 Prevotella sp. | reverse complement strand
CCTATGCACATCCCCTTGTCTTGTCAGGAAAATCTTTTTTTTCTTAGACAGTCTTATGCTTCCTCTGCTGGAGCCTCTTCTGTCTGTGTTGCTTCTGCCTCTGCTTCAGCGGCAGCAGCCTGTGCGGCAGCCTTCTTCTCGGCTACCTTCTTTGCTATTTCCTCTGCTTTTTTCTTCTCTGCTTCCACGGCAGCAGCCTTCGCCTGGGCTTTTGCTTTGGCGCTCGCGTTCTTCACAGCGTCAAAGCCTGCTGTCTTAGCCTGCTTCCATGCGTCGAACTTAGCCTGTGCGGTTGCTTCGTCAAATGCGCCCTTCTTCACACCGCCTTTGAGGTGTTTCATCAGGAGCACACCTTCTCTTGAGAAGATGTTGCGTACAGTGTCTGTTGGCTGTGCTCCGCACTCAAGCCAGTACAGTGCGCGCTCGAAATTCAGATCTACTGTGGCAGGATTGGTGTTAGGGTTGTAGGTACCAATCTTTTCAGTAAACTTACCATCACGTGGTGCTCTTACGTCAGCGATAACGATGCGGTAGAAGGCATAGCCCTTACGGCCGCCACGCTGCAAACGGATTTTTGTTGCCATTCTTTTTTGTTTGTTTTTTGTGTTTAATAGAAGTGAATTATGCCGCTAACTCGTAACGGCGGTGCAAAGGTACTGCTTTTTTCTGGCTTTTGGGCTGCATGGATGGTATTATTTGTGTGGTATTAAGTTATTTTAACCTTATATTGGTTGGGGCTGCGTTTGCTTTGTCTTGAAATGGCATTTGGTTATTGGTTTGTTCATTGATAACTATGTTATTGTTCGCTTATATTTGTTCGTTATTAATTGAACAGGTGCTGATTACACTGTGATCAGGTGTTGTTTGCTGTGTAATCAGCACCTGTTTAGTGTGTAATCAGCACCTGTTTGTTTAGCAGTGTGTTGTGTGTGCTTTTGTGAGGGCCTTCTGGTCGTTTTGTCCGTGGCTGTGTGCGTTGGGTGTTATGATTTCCTTTTACGTGGTTTTTTCTCGCTCTCGTCTGCGCATAGTGTTAGTTTTGCTTTCTTTTTAAGGTAGTCCAGAGTTTCAAACTCGTTGTTTGCTACGTAGTGAAGCAGTTGGAACTTGCAGCAGTGTGTCTGCTGCATGGTCTGCAATAGGTTGTTGATGCGCTCTTGTGCCTGTTTGTTTTCTGTGGTGATGTCTGTCTTGTTCAGCAGCGAACCGATGTATGTTGTTTGTTGCATGAAGTATTCTGCTCCTTTTTTTAGTCTCTCCTGCAGTTGTGGACTGTGCTGGTAGTCGGGGAGGGTCATTATCATGTTCTGGTATTGTACGTGGAAACGCCGTGCTACGTTTTCTACTTCTTTTAACTGTTCTGCGGCTTTTACCCATGCGTTGTAGGTCTTTGGGTGTGACTTGTAGAAGAATTCCCTCATACATTTTACTGTGTCGGTGAAGCAGTATCGTATTGGTGTAAAATCGAATAGTTCCTCTATTATGCGCAGCATGTATTGTCTTTGCATCTGGTCCAGTTTGTTTTCGTCGGGCTGGCGGTGTTGTGGGTCGTTGGCAAAGAGTGTCACCTGCTTGTCGTTGATGATGGCATAGGGTGGTATTGGTGCGCTGAGTACAAGGCCTTCAAGGGTCTTGCAGCGTGATAGTGCCACGTATGTCTGTCCGTGTGCGAAACTCTGGTGAACGTCTATTATGGCCTTTTGAAATGTAAGGCCCTGCGACTTGTGTACGGTTATTGCCCATGCTGTCTTCAAAGGGTACTGTGTGAAGACACCTACTTTGTCTTCTTCTACCTCCTTTGTCTCCTCGTTTATGGCGTATTTCACGTTTTCCCACGTCTCGTGCCCTACGTCTATTATGTTGTCTCCGTCTGCTGTCCTTACGCGTATCACGTCATTGTCAATGTCCACCACTTCGCCTATCATGCCGTTGTAATACTCTTTTTCTGGTGAGGAATCGTTCTTTACGAACATGACCTGTGCGCCAACCTTTAGTGTTAGGGCCTCCTCCGTGGGGTAAGATGTCTCAGGGAACTCTCCTTGCACCATGGCACGAAAGGTCTTGGGGGTAGAGGTGAGGGCGTCAAGTTCGCGCTTGTTTATCTCGTCTGCCTGATAGTTGTGGGTTGTAAGGCGTATGTATCCCTCCTCTTTTCGTGGTGTGAAATTTGGGATATAACGTTTGTTCAACTGTTCTAAGGTCTGCGCGTCAGCAGTGTTGGTCCTTACCTTGTTTAGAATGTCGATGAAAACAGTGTCGCTCTGACGGTAAACATGGTTGAGTTCCACGGTTACGTACTCTGCCTGTTGCAACACGTGGCTGGAAAAAAAATAAGGGGTGGCGTAGTAAGGACTTAGCAGTCGCCATTCTTCATCGGTCACAACGGGTGGCAACTGCTGCATATCGCCAATCATAAGCATTTGTACTCCGCCAAATGGTCTGTTGTGGTCACGGTACTGTCGTAACACCTCGTCAATGGCATCGAGCAGGTCTGCCCTCACCATGCTTATCTCATCAATTACTATAAGGTCAATGGAACGCAACAGACGCAGTTTCTTTTTGCGGAACTGGAAGCGTTTTTTGCTCCCTGCCTGCATACCAGGTATATTGGGACCGAATGGCAGTTGAAAGAAAGAGTGTATGGTAGTGCCTTGGGCATTGATGGCGGCTATGCCCGTGGGGGCTACCACAACCATGCGTTTGGGTAGTGTATTACGCAGTTCGTGCAGAAAGGTTGTCTTGCCTGTGCCTGCCCGGCCTGTAAGGAACAGGTGCGCACCGGTGTTCGCTATAATCTGCCATGCAAGGCGAAGTTCTTTGTTCTCCATGAGTATCTATACCTCACTTACATGGAATAACTGAATCCAAGGCTCAGATATTCCTTGAATTGCCAGAAACTATAATCCTCCACACGCTTGGCACTGTCATCAAAACGTGGGTAGAGGAAGATGTTGGTGGAGATATATTGGTTGAACTGGAATGTCAGAGTGTTCTCCCATTCCATCTCAAATTTATGGTAAGTGGTGTAGGCATACATTCGGGTGTGCCACTTGAACATATCCGCCGGCTTCCAGTCCAGTTCCACAGTTAACTGTGAACCATAGTCATGCAGGGTGTGATGGTCCTTTTCCAGACCGAAACTCTTGGCAAGGTCTAAGCGGTCAACGTACTTAAGGTTATAGGCTATGGGGGCAAGGTGTAACTTGCCTTTTAACTTATTGTTCTTCGTATTGACCGTGTAGTCCATACCCAAAGACACGTTTAGATTGAAGGGTGACATGAAGTCAGAATATACCTTGGTCTTGTTGTCTTTCCTGCCCTGCGCAAATTGAGTGTTGGCAATGACCTGAGCGGTGTAGTACCAGTTCTTGTGCGCTTGCAGACCAATGCTTGATGTGTAGCGTATGAGGTCTTCCATGGCCTTGAACTTGTTGATGGTGTCTGACTCAGAACTCTGAATTCCGAGTTTCATCTCCAGTTTATTATCCCACTTTACCTTCTGCTTGTTGTTGTAATTGTATTGCAGGGTCACTGTGCCCAGCATTGAATAATTGTTTGAACCACCTTTATACCAGTTGGGAGTGACGTAGTTCTGGAGGAATTGCAGGTAGTAGTCGCCAGAGAATTTCCAGAAGTTTGGCTTGGCAACAAACATCTCTATTGGCTTTTTACGTATCTCATCAATGTCGTTGTTCTCGGTGGTGGGCCTTACTACTTGGCTCTTCATATCTATGAATCTCGGCTTAACCACTTCGCTGGCAGTACCCTCTTTCGCTTTCCCTTGCATCTGAAGGCCGCTCTCTGTGTATCTAACAAACTCCGGCTTAGTAAGATATACGTTCATCAGAGCATTGTCTATAAGCGTGTCTGCACTCTCCGCCCCTAAGCCAAGTCTGCCTTTTGAAACGCTGTGATAGAAGTTCAAAGGAGCAAAAAGACGGAAGAATCTGCCGTTATTGACATCGTTTCCCACAGTGCGCAGCGAGTCATTCGCCGCCATGAGAGAGTCAATCTTATTTTTGAAAGCGGTTATAGAATCCTTGTAGGCATTTATCTTACGCTCCGTATCAACTGTGTAACGAACAGAATTCCAACGTGGTGCTGCGCCGATTGACGTGGCTGTCGCAAATAATAATAAAGAAAACGTCAAGCGGCGGAGTATGTATCGTAAAAGTGTGTGCATGAGAATGGTCTGTAAAGTATTTCATTTAATAGGACTGCAAATATACATATTTTTCCTGTTTCGTTATGAACCGTATGTTGAAAAAAACATTAATGATAATTATTTTGAATAAAAAGCACGCTTTTTTGCTCTTATTTGAAGAAAAATGTGTAATTTTGCAACTTAAAAAGATAACAAGACAGAACAACACACACAAACATGGCACAAACAAAGTACATTTTCGTTACCGGAGGAGTAGTCTCCTCCTTAGGTAAAGGTATCATTTCCGCATCAATAGGAAAACTGTTACAGGCAAGGGGATATAACATAACAATCCAGAAGTTTGACCCTTATATAAACATCGATCCGGGAACGTTGAATCCATACGAACATGGTGAGTGCTATGTTACTGTTGACGGAATGGAGACCGATCTTGACCTCGGTCACTATGAAAGGTTCACTGGCATACAGACCACTAAGGCCAACTCCATGACAACAGGCAGGATATACAAGAGTGTAATAGATAAGGAACGCCGTGGAGATTACCTCGGAAAAACCATTCAAGTGGTGCCACATATCACCGATGAGATAAAAAGAAGCATACAATATCTTGGCAAAGAATATCATTATGACTTCGTGATAACTGAGATAGGCGGCACCATTGGCGACATAGAAAGCGCACCTTTCCTTGAGGCTATACGGCAGTTGAGGTGGGAGATGGGACGTAACGCCATCAATGTTCACCTGACATACGTTCCTTACTTGAAGGCGGCAGGCGAGTTAAAGACTAAACCTACGCAACATTCTGTTAAGGAGTTGCAGTCCGTAGGCATACAACCTGACATACTTGTACTACGTACTGAGAAGCATCTTACTGACAGTATGCGCATGAAGGTGGCCTCATTCTGTAACGTAGATCTTGAATGTGTGGTGCAGAGTGAGGATATGCCGTCCATCTATGAGGTGCCAGTTAGTATGCAGCAGCAAGGACTTGACGCTGCAATACTGCGCAAACTGGATATACCAGTGGGCGAGACACCAGCACTCGGACCATGGAAAAACTATCTGGAACGCCGCAAGAATGCAACGAAGGAGGTAAAGATAGGTCTGGTAGGAAAGTATGATTTGCAGGATGCATACAAGTCTATACGCGAATCTTTGCTCCATGCAGGTGTCTATAATGACCGTAAAACGGTCATTACATACATCAACTCCGAGTACATAACGAAGGAGAATGTGGAGGAAATGCTGTCAGGACAGGACGGAATACTGATATGTCCGGGATTCGGTAACAGGGGTATTGAGGGCAAGATAATTGCTGCGCAATATACTCGTGAGCACGATATTCCCACTTTCGGTATATGTCTTGGTATGCAGATGATGGTCATTGAGTTCGCACGTAATGTGCTGAAATACGATGATGCCAATTCCAGTGAGATGGATAAGGACACCACTCATAACGTGATTGACATCATGGAAGAGCAGAAGAATATTTCCAATATGGGCGGAACCATGAGGCTTGGCGCATATGGTTGCCGCTTGCAGCAGGGTTCACGCACTGCTGCGATATACGGAAAGGACCTGATACAGGAGCGTCACCGCCACCGTTATGAGTTCAATAACACGTTCATCGAGGAGTATGAGGCAAACGGCATGATGTGTGTAGGGCGTAATCCTGACACAGACCTTGTGGAGATTGTGGAGATTCCTGGTCTTAAATGGTATATAGGCACACAGTTCCACCCAGAGTATCAGAGCACAGTTCTGAAACCACACCCTCTCTTTCTCGACTTTATAAAGACGACAATAGAGAACAAGAAGAAAGAATTAACAGAGTAACAATAGATTATAAACCAACAAAAGACAATCGTGGATAAAAACACCATTATCGGCTTTGCACTCATAGCGGCGGTCTTGTTCGGCTTCACATGGTACGGACAACCGTCGGCGGAGGAGTTAGAAGCCCAGCGTATTAAGGATTCTATCGAGACAGTTACAAGGCAAAAGGCAGAGGAACAACGCAAGATTGCTGAGATACAACGTCAGGCTAAGGCGTTGGAAGCTGCTCAAAGTGATACCACAGCCCTGTTGTATAAGGCGAAAAACGGCGTTGCACAGAGGGTAGTATTGCAGAATGACAAGGTTGCATTAACGTTCTCTACAAAGGGAGCGGTAGTGGAGCAGGCGGTAATAAAAGGCTTTAAGGATAACAGTGGTAGCAATGATGTCACTCTTTTTGACAAGAATACGCAGCGACTGAACTTTATCCTTGCTGCTAAGGATGCCAATCTCTCCACCGATGAACTCTATTTCAACGATTATACGCTTACTGATAACTCGCTGACTTTCATTGCAGGAGACCGTGATGGTAAAAACATCACTATAACATATACGCTTGGTAAGGATTATCTTCTAAGTTGTTCTATAAGGGCTAACAATATGGCGGGTAGTTTCTCGCCTTCCACTTCTGCGATGGACATCAGCTGGCAGGAGAACTGTCGCCAGTTGGAGAAGGGACATACGTTTGAAAATCGTTATGCTTCTCTTACCTATCACTTTAAGGAAGGGGGCACGGATTACCTGAACGAGACGAATGATGAGGTTGATGTACCTATTGATGAGGTTACTGATTGGGTGGCGTTCAAGAACCAGTTTTTCTCTGCTGTGATGATAGCCAAGAATGACTATGCCGCCAATGCCGTGCTGACGAGCAAACCAATGGAGAAGGGTAGTGGCTATATCAAGTTCTATGAGGCGAAACTCAGGACATTCTTCGATCCCAAGGGTGTGACACCTACCGAACTGGAGTTCTACTACGGACCTAACGATTTCCGCCTGTTGCAGCAGGTAGAAGAGGAATCTTCCTTCGGCAAGGACCTTGAGTTGGAGCGTCTTGTATATCTTGGCTGGCCGTTGTTCCGTTACATCAACCGCTGGTTCACGCTGTATATATTTGACTTCCTGCGTGCGATGTCAATACCAATGGGTATAATACTCATTATTATCACTCTGATATTGAAGGGTATAACATACCCGATGGTGAAGAAAAGTTATATGTCAAGTGCAAAGATGCGTGTGCTCCGACCAAAGCTTGACGCCGCCACCAAGCAGTATAACAAACCAGAGGACGCCATGCAGAAGCAGCAGGCAATGATGCAACTATACTCAGAGTACGGTGTGTCACCACTATCTGGATGTCTGCCCATGCTCATACAGATGCCTATTTGGATAGCGATGTTCAATTTTGTGCCTAATGCCATACAGTTGCGTGGACAATTCTTCCTGTGGATGGACGACCTTTCCACCTACGACCCTATCGTTGAGTGGGGTACGGACCTTTGGCTTATAGGCGACCACATATCACTCACCTGCGTGCTTTTCTGCGTTGCCAACCTGCTTTACTCATGGCTTACCATGCGTCAGCAGCGTGACCAGATGGTAGGACAGCAGGCAGAACAGATGAAAATGATGCAGTGGATGATGATGCTCATGCCGCTGATGTTCTTCTTCATGTTCAACGATTACTCCTCAGGTCTTAACTTCTACTATTTCATCTCGCTCTTCTTCTCAGCAGCAATAATGTGGATTCTCCGCAAGACCACTGACGATGAGAAGTTGCTTGCATACCTCGAAGCAAAGCGAGAAGAGAACAAGAACAATCCGAACAGAAAGATGTCAGGTCTCGCAGCACGCCTGCAAGCCATGCAGCAACAGCAGCAGGAATTGCAGAAACAGCGTGAGGCACTGCGTAACAAACGTTAATAAACACAGGCAAGCCCTACTGCCTCCTTTGTAATTATAAGGAAGCGGTAGGGCTTCTTTTTATCAGTACGGGAGCAATCAGGTGCAAATCGCAGTACAATCAGGTGCAAATCGCGGTATAATCAGCACCAAATCGCAGTATAATCAGCCCCTGATTGAAAACCGTCCCACCAAAGACCGTAATACGAACAATATTATACAACCATAAGATATGCTTAGCGGACACCCCAAAGGCCTATACCTCCTTTTCCTTACAGAGATGGCAGAGCGTTTCTCATACTACGGTATGCGCGCGCTTTTCGTGCTGTATCTTGTAGCAGTATTCTACACACCAGAGAACGCAAGCCAGATATACGGCTCATATACAGGCTTGGTATATCTGACGCCCCTTATCGGCGGATACGTCGCAGATCGTTATTGGGGCAACCGTCGCAGCATCATCTTTGGCGGAGTGGTCATGGCTGTGGGACAATTCCTTATGTTTGCATCAGCCAGTACGGTGTCACAAAGCATCTTCTCACCCGGTGGCACCATTGACAGTAGCGTGGATAACACCCTCAGTCTGTGGCTGATGTTCCTGGGACTGGCGGCAATTATCTTCGGCAACGGCTTCTTCAAGGCCAATATCTCCACTATGGTTGGCGACCTGTACGATGTCAATGACGGTCGCAAGGATGCTGCTTTCACCATATTTTATATGGGTGTGAACCTCGGAGCACTCATTGCCCCCGTGGTGTGTGGATATTTTGGCACTGGCAATTGGGCCAACCCTAATACGTTTCGTTGGGGGTTCTTCGCCGCAGGCTGTGGTATGCTGCTCTCATTAGCAATCTTTACCCTTTTCAAAAACAAGTATCTCGTGACGCCAGACGGTCTTGATATAGGTCTAAGGCCATCTGACAGCAAGGTAACAAAACTAAAAATCTTGCAGGAGTTAGAGGACGAGAAACTATTGGAAGGCACCCAACTTGAGGCAAAGGACATACGCCTGCCAAAGAAGGAGACAAGGAATTCCCCTTGGCGTATTATCGGTTGCGTAGCACTTATGGCTGTGCTTTTCCTCGTCTTCGCCTCTTCTGCCACCGACTTCAACGGTTGGATTTCAGCCGCCATATACTGTTGCTCGATAGTATTGCCCGTGTTCATCATCACAGATCGTAGCCTCACCAAAGTTGACAAATACCGTATTGGCGTGATATTTATCATTGCCGCCTTTGTCATCTTCTTCTGGAGTGCCTTTGAACAGGCTGGCTCCTCGCTCACACTGTTTGCCGAATACCAATGTGACCGTACCATAGGCTCATGGGAGATGCCCACCACGTGGTTTCAAAGTATCAACCCCATAGTGGTGGTTCTCTGCGCACCGTTCATGGCAACACTGTGGGAGACACTTGCAAAGCACCGTCTTGAGCCCTTATCGCCCGTCAAACAGGCGATAGGCCTGCTGCTGCTCGCAATGGGGTATGCTGTCATTGCCTATGCCACATACGGTGTTGACCCTGCCACAAAAATATCAATGTGGTGGCTGGTGATACTATATTTCATACATACCATTGGCGAATTGGCCGTCTCGCCGATAGGTCTTTCAATGGTAACAAAACTCGCTCCGGCACACCTCGCATCGCTGCTTATGGGTGTTTGGTTCATGAGTAACGCCGCTTCCAACGTGTTCGCAGGACAACTTGCCACACTTCTGCCAGCAGAGGGTAGGGCACCAAGCCGGCTGTTAGGGTTTATGGAGGTTACTACGCTATCAGATTTCTTCCTTATCTTCGCCGTCATGGCAGGCATAGCGGCTGTGATACTCTTACTGCTCTGCCCTACAATCAGGAGAATGTCGAAGGGAGTGCTTTAGTCGTCATATCATATAAATAACTATCTATGAGAATATTACAAAAAACAACGTTGTTATGCTTTGCCATACTTATAACGTTAGCAGCAAGGTCACAGTCAACCATTGACTTGAAAGGCGAGTGGCAGTTCCGCATTGACCGAGAAGGAGTGGGGGAGAAAGAAGGCTGGTATGATGCTGATAAGCCCTTCTCTGACGCAATACAGTTGCCAGCCTCCATGCCGCAACGCATGAAGGGTGATGACATCAGTGTCAATACCAAGTGGGTAGGGGCGCTGTATGACTCCAGTTATTTCCATAATCCCTTTATGGAGAAGTACCGCCATCATGGAAAGGAGATGAAACTCCCCTTCTTCCTTACACCAGACAAACACTATGTCGGCAAGGCATGGTATAAGAAGACCGTAACCATACCAGCAGGAAGCATGACAGATTACACCCTGTATCTTGAGCGTCCGCACATTGCTACCACCGTTTGGATAAACGGAAAGAAGATTGCTGATGGCGACAACTATCCGTCTTCTGACAGTCATACGCGCAACTCTCTATCTGTACCCCATGTTTTCCACCTTGGCAACACACTGCGTCCGGGTGACAATACTATAGCCATCTGTGTGGATAATGACCCAATGGTAGCCAATGTCGGGCAGGATTCACATTCTATTACTGACCAGACACAGGGTGATTGGAACGGTATTGTGGGCAGGATAGAGTTGATGCCTACGCCATATATATATAAGGTGAGAGTGTTTCCAGATATAGACAGTCATAGGGCAGTAGTGAAACTGACGCTGAAAGGATTGCCCGTTAGCGACAAGTCAGCAACTGTAACACTAAGTGCAGAGTCCTTCAACACAGCCAAACGACATATCGTGGTCAGTGAACCAGTGAAGGTTTCTCTCAGCAATGGGAGCCCCGTGCCAGTGGAGATAAGCCTCGACATGGGCGATGATATGCTGCTTTGGGACGAATTCTGCCCACAGATGTATCGTCTTAACGTTGATGTGAAGAGCAAGACCTGTGCTGCTACTGCCGAAACATATTTCGGTATGCGCAAGGTTGAGATACGCGGCAGCGATTTCTATGTTAACAATC
>JALFNY010000172.1 GCA_022774105.1 Prevotella sp. | reverse complement strand
AGCTGGAGGAATCGTTGGCGATCGGTGTCATCGGTGAAGATGTCCTGACGGTTGATGCCTCGGAGCATGATGTGGTAGATGCCTGAGGTGGCGATTTGACGTGCTGTTCGGGGCATGGGTTGTTCTTGTATATTATATAACTGAAGTTTCCCACCCTTAACCCCGTAAGGGTGGCATAGTATAGGATAGGGTGTGAGCCCTATTAATCAATCAGTTACACACAATACGTTTAGCCCTGTAAGGGGGCATAGTTTCATATTTATGGTTTAGTGTGTTTATAGGGCTCACGCCCTTTTCCATTATATCGCTCCTACAGGGCTCTGAATGACTTTATAACTATCTGATTGATAGGGTTTACACCCTATCCTATAGTATTTCGCCCTTTCAGGGCTACTGGGTGGGAAACTTCAGTCAGATTAAGAGGGTTCTTTGCAAGCAAAGCGGCAGAGCCGAGCGGTATGGTGGTTTGCTTTCTTTGTTTTATTGTTACTTGCAGGTGAGGCGGTATAGCGGGGTGTTTCTTGTCTTGCATCACTGTGTAATGTAATCAGGCCTCGTTTACATTCTAAAAGGGCGTTGATTACACTGTAAAAAGGGCCTCTTTCACATAGTAAACAGGTGTTAATTACACGGCAAGGATGTAACGCCTACATTTAGAACCGGTTACCGATTTGGGTTAAACCCGAATCGTTCATTGGATTTCTGTTCATATTCGCTTATACGGTGTGACATCCGAATCATAACGTGCTCTGTTATCTGTTTTCTTCATTGTAGTCAGGTTTCTTATATGCCACAAAGGTAAATAAAAACCTTATATACACCAAACAATCATGAAAAAAAAGGCATTTAACTTGTATAATCAGCGGAAAATGTGTAATTTTGCGGTGATATACGGCGAAGTATAATACACGTTCCTGCTGCAGATACGGCTGTGGGTAGGCTGTGGGGACGTGTTTCGCCTCACTAACGTTAAGATAACAATGAAGAAGAATGTGAAGATAACCGCCATACGCAAGGTTCAGCATGCCGACCTGATGGCAGAGTACGAGAACCCCATAGAACACACCTGCGACGTGTGCGAGGGGCAGTCGTGGATAAGCATCGGCGGGGAATGTCCTGAGGGATTGTGCCCCGAAGCATGGAAAACCATGAGAGAATTTGTTGCAGCACTTGCAAGAGGTGAGGGCAATTTCTATGATGGCTGGATGAAAAACCCTTACAGTGCAATGATAAGTTGTAACGACGGATTCCGTCCTGTCAGTTTTTATATAGAGACGATAGAAGAGATGAGGGGCGAGAGAATAACGCTTCGTCCCTGGCGAGACAGTGATGCACGGTCACTATACAAATATGCAAGCAACTTAGAGGTAGGCCCTCGTGCGGGGTGGGCACCGCATCAGTCGGAGGCAGAGAGCCTGAAAATTATTCAGACCGTGTTCAACAACCCCACTACGTGGGCCATTGTGTGTAACAAGACGGGCGAAGCCATCGGAGCAATGGGATATGGGCCCTCGTGCAACTGCTCTCTGCCGGCACGTGAAGGAGAACCCACAGTGGGCTATTGGGTGGGGCGGCCGTATTGGGGTATGGGCATCTGCACCGAGGCATTAGCCCTGATGATAGAACATATACGTACTGCCACAAATATAAAGTCGCTCATAAGTGGGCATTTTACAGACAATCCTGCCTCAGGAAGAGTAATGAAAAATGCGGCTTCACACCCACCGGAGAGACGGCTTTTGATGAAAACCTCTATATGGGAGGCCAAAAACAGATAAGGGTATTAAGGTTGGAACTGTGATAATCTGGCTTAATGAAAACATACTAAATAACATGATGAAACTAAAAGAGAAACAAAATATCATTGCAACAGTCCTTTATCTGCTCATGCTCTTCACGACAACAGTTGGCGTGAGCGCGCAGGAGACACAGCAACAGTATGGGGCAAGTGTGACAAACGGAAAGGAATACTACGGTCAGCAGGACGAAATACCCTTTGCCATGCACAGCGTCGTGAAGTTTCCGCAGGCTCTATACGTGGCAGAATACCTTAACAGCAAAGGATTGTCACTAAGCGATTCTGTCCTTGTTGAGAAAGAACGGCTGGACCATGACACATGGTCGCCAATGCTCAGAACATTTGAAGGGAAGAGATATTTCACGTTTGCAGAACTGCTCACATTATCGTTAGCACAATCAGACAATAATGCTTGTGACCTTCTTTTCGCATCATGCGGTGCACCGACGATGGTTGAAAATTATCTAAGAGTATTAGGTTTCAAGCAGATTCACGTGCGCCTGACAGAGAAAGAAATGAAAGAAAACCCTCAGAAAGCCACGGAAAACTCTGCAACCTCCAAGGATATGGTCCGACTGATGGAATGGTTTTTGATTCACAGAGGTGACAATACTTTCCTTACCTTTATATGGAACACTATGGCGGACTGCCGTACTGGTGCGGAGCGCATAGCCGCAGTACGGCCCAAGGGCAGCACGCTGATTCACAAGACGGGCTCTGGTCGCCCCTTGCCCGATGGCAGACAAGACAGAAACGATGTGGGGATAATACTCTTGCCTGACGGTTCCCATATTTCCATCGCCATATTCTTACCTAACTCGGAAGGGGAAAAAGAAGTAGCGACAATAGCCCGGCAATTAAACACAAGGTTAAAGAAAAGGTAACAAGGAAGGCGTGGAGTAGGGTGGAAGTAGCAGGTTCAACATAGAACAGCAATTTACTGATAGCGGAAAAGAGGATAGCAAGCGCTATGTTGAACTTGCGGGAATCATGATACTGATGAACTAATCGTTCAACGTTGAGAACAATTCCTTTATCAAACATGACTTCCATAGTCACGACATGAAACTAATAAGTGTGGAAAAAGTTATCTCAGGTCAAATGACCGATAGGGGATAATGTTAAAAACACAACATGAAAGTCGATAATTTTGTGGTTTTTTCTTGAAAAACACCCATAAATTTTGTAACTTTGCAGCCGATTTTGGATTTCGCAATTAATAGTGCTCGAAATTCTTCTTCTGATATTTCCCTAATCAGAGAGGTTTGTAGCGCATTGTGGCAAACGTAAAAGTTTGTCCGAACCTTCAAGGTTCATTATTCGTATTTCCGAGGGAAGGAATAGTCTTTAACGAATAATGAATTACAAGAATACATTTATTTTATTAATGAACAATCACAAGCATCTTTGTGCTCTGGCTGTCATGATGATGGTCGGGGCAGGCGGTTGTGTAGCAGTGTGTGCACAGCAGAGAATGAGTCTGCAGTCGCTTTTCGACCTGGCAGACCGGCAGAGTCTGCGCATCAAGGTCAGTGAAGCGGCACTGAAGGCAGCAGAAGAAGGGGTAGCATCGGCAAAATCAGCCTTGCTGCCGAGTGTAGAATTTAGTGTACAAGGTTCTTACACAGGCAATGCCTTCCTGATGTCACGAGGTTTTTCTACCAGTGGCACAACGGAATATATCGTTCCGGGCCTTGGTCCTCAGCAGGTGCCGAACGGCAAACAGCCGACACCTCATTGGGGCAACACCTTCACGGCTCAGGTAAGTCAGGTGATATACGCTGGTGGAGCCATACGTTCGGCCATGAAGATGGCTAAGTTAGGACAACAATTGGCAGAACTTGATGTAGAGAAAAACCGCCAGGAGGTGCGATTCTTCCTCACGGGCTATTACCTCGACCTGTACAAGTTGCAGAATCAGTCACAAGTGATAGCGAAGAACATAGAACTGACGGAGAAAGTTATCGGTCAGATGAAGGTTCGCAGAGAGCAGGGAACGGTGCTGAAAAATGACATTACCCGATATGAACTGCAACTGCAGAGCCTACAACTTGCCAAGACACAAGTGGATGATGCGCAAAAGATAATTCGTCATCAGATAGCAACGACGATTCATCTGCCTCAGGGAGAGGAGTTTGAAATTGACATACAATCTCTTGAGGAAGAGGATATGGCACTAAGGACGGCTATCTCCGAAGAGGCATGGCAACAGATAGCAGCGGAGAACAACATAGATATTCGTCAGGCTATGCTTGCCACAGAAATGTCCGAACAGAGGGTAAGGAACACCCGTGCAGCCTCGCTGCCATCGGTAGCGGTAGTTGCCGAAAACAATATGTTCGAACCTTACAACAACGATTTGATTCCTAAGAACGCCAACGTTAACGTATGGTTTGTAGGAATCGGAGTGAAGTACAATCTCTCAAGCATCTGGAAGAACAAGCACGATGTCCGCAAGGCAAGACATGAGAATGACCAAGCACGTGAAAGTATGCAGATGGCGCGCGAAAGCATAGAGAAAGACATGCAGGCAAACTATACCAATTTGTTAACCAGTTCCGTAGAGGTGCAGACACAGGAGAAGCAGGTGGAACTTGCCGACCAGAACTACTCTGTGGTAAAGAATCGCTACGATAATGACCTTGCGTTGCTGACGGACATGCTGGATGCTTCAAACATGAAGTTCTCTGCTGACATGGCTTTGGTAAATGCACGTATAAATATGCTTTACAACTATTTCAAACTTAAATACATAACCAATACATTATAGAGTAATTCAACCCACGAAAGGGAAACATTAATAGTACCCTGAGGTGTTTAATAATATAAAGAACATGAATAAGAATAAGATTTCAACCTACATTTATAATGCTATCGTGATACTATGTATAGCATGCGGTATAGTGTATGTAGTAGGACAGTTTATGCATTTCGGTGGTGGCGAAGTGACAGATAATGCGCGTGTGTGCCAGAATATTGTACCACAGAAATGCCGTGTGCAGGGCTTTATACGCGAAGTGCGTTTCTCTGAATTTCAAGAGGTGAATAAAGGTGACACTCTTGTCATTATCGAAGATGCGGAGTTTCGTCTTCGTCTGGCTCAGGCAGAGGCTGATCTTGCCCGTGCAGAGCGCGGTTCGCTGGGTACAGCAAGCAGCATCAACACTACAAAGACCAGTATCACGGTGACCGAGGCCAGCATAGATGCAGCTCGCGTACAGATGGAGAATGCAGAGAAGGAGGAGGCCCGTTATCAGAAACTCTTGCAGCAGTCTGCGGTTACACAGCAGCAGTATGACAATGTCCACACCGCTGATCTGAGTGCCAAGGCTGGATACGAGCAGGCACTTCGCTCGCGCAACACACAGACGGCTGTTGTGGAGGAACAAGGACATCACTTCTCTGCATCAGAGGCAGCCATCGAACTGGCACGTGCGCAGGTAGCAATTGCACAACTGAATCTGTCGTATTGCTACATCATTGCCACCTGCGACGGTGTGGTAGGCACTAAGGATATTCATGTAGGTCAACTGGTTAACCCTGGTCAGACCCTACTCAGCATTGTTGATAAGAATGAGAAATGGGTGGAGGCAAACTATCAGGAATCGCAGATGCCGAACATTAAGGTTGGGGATAAGGTTCGTTTTACTGCCGATGCTGTACCTGACGTTAAATATACAGGTGTGGTAGAGCGTATCTCTGACGCTACGGGAAGTGCATTCTCGCTTATTCCTATCGACAATGCAACGGGTAACTTTGTAAAAGTTGAGCAGCGTGTAACTGTTCGTGTGAAGATTGATGCCTGCGATGATTTAAGGAAACTGCATGGCGGTTATAATGTTGTTTGTAAGGTAGAAAGATAATGGGACGACTGACAGAATTTCTGATGAAGGCACCTCCACCGCCCAAAGGTCTGGACTTTAGTATGCCTATGATGAAGGGATGGGTGCCTCGCAGGTTGCAACCGTGGATTTACGTTCTTACAGCGCTGTGCTTTCAATTCTCAGGAGGCATGTATCTTGGTGCCTTAGACGAGATTCGTGGCACGACAAACTTCATGATAGAGGACGTCATGTTCCTGCTCTATTCCTCTCTGGCAGGTATGGCGGTGTGGTTCCC
This sequence comes from Prevotella sp., assembly GCA_022774105.1. Classification (GTDB taxonomy): domain Bacteria; phylum Bacteroidota; class Bacteroidia; order Bacteroidales; family Bacteroidaceae; genus Prevotella. The sequence continues at coordinate 3,616 of JALFNY010000172.1, read as the reverse complement.
GATGCTGTTTAAGATGAAGTTTCGCTTCACCAATCAACAACTCTTATGCACTTCTGCCATCGTCATTGGCATCTGCAACATAATTACCATGCATAGCCATTCGATGCCAGTATTGGTCGTGGTATGCTTCTTTGCTGGAATTGCCAAGATACAAGGCACCTTTGAGTGTATGAGCAACATTCAACTGTGGATTACTCCAAGGCGTGATTTCGCTGTGTTCTTCCCAGTGCTACATATAATTCTTCTCACAGCAATAGAAGGCGGTGGATGGCTTGCCGCATGGATAGGTTACCACTTTACCTGGGAGATGATGCACGTCATCACCGTGGGTACAATGTCATTTGTATTGCTAACGCAGATAACACTGTGCCGTCCGTTCTGCCCTATGCCCAATAGGTTATCGTTAAAAGGAACGGATTGGCAGGGTGCACTGCTCATCTGTATTACGATGCTTCTGTTTTCGTATATTTTTGTTTATGGCGATTACCATAGGTGGTTTGAGAGTCAGTACATCAGAATGGCAGGAGCGTTCGCACTCATCTTTGCAGGACTTGCCCTTTACCGACTGATTAGTAATCGCTACCCATACGTTGAACTCCGGCTGCTGAAGTGTAAGAACGTAGTACCCATACTTATCGTCACTACATTGGCTGAATTGGCTTTCGGTGCTGAACATACACTTGAGGAAATTATCTACACAGAGGTTGTTGGACTTGAAGAACTGACCAAGGAGTATCAGTATATGTGGGCATTGCCTGGTATGTTCCTTGGCATCGCGTTCGACATCTACTGGTTAAAGCTACAGAAGTGGAAGGTGTGGAAACTGATAGGCATTGCCTTCCTGTCCGTCTTTGCATACGCACTGCTCATGTACCTTACAGTAGGTGTGAGTGTGAACATCGAGCAATACCGTCTGGCTATCCTGCTACGTGGCTTTGGCTATGGGATTCTGGTACCAACACTGATGTGGGCATTAAATGAGTCTGTACCAATTCTTGAACAGTTCTTCATGGGCTTGTTCGTGTTCAATATCGTTCATATGTATCTGGGAGGTGCTATGGGGTACGGTTTCTATACTACCTTTATCTCTTATTTCCTTACTGAGGACATGGTGAACTACGGTCGTCAGTTGACACTTACCAACCTTGATTTCTCACATTTCCTCTTCGGTGAGTTGTGCTGTGTATCACCCGAGAGTTCCCGTTGCTCGCAACTGGCTTTCGGCAGGTTCATGGGGGACAGTTATCTGCATTCTATGATGCTTGTGGCGATAAAGCAGGTGTATGGCTACATAATCTGGTATTCTCTGATTCTTTCCTCCATCTTCCTGTTGTGTGACATTCCTGCCGTAAGGACAAATATACGCAAGGTTCCTCTGTGGCCTGTGCCTGCAATAGAGTATCTGGCTGGAAGGCGTAAATAAATGGGGGTACGGTTTTAGCGGACAGTGCTTGTTTTTATTTGAGAAGGTCTGAATCTTCTTATTGAGATTGCGTGGTGGGGAAAAAAACTGGTGTTCCTTTCTCTTGTGAGTTTGGAACACCAGTTTGTTATTTGCTTCATCTTTGCTGTTTTTGTGACAGCAATAGTTGTTTTTATCTTTTAGTCAAGCCACTTGATATAGCAGAAGTCCTGACGGTGTGGCAGCAGGTCGTTCTTTGGGAACATACGTACGAATGTCTTGTATGCGCCTGCTTGATTGACTTCTATCTTACATTCGAAGGTGTAGAGGTTGCCTTCTTGCTTCACCATTTCGAATGGGACTACCTTGTGTACTTGACGTTCAGAGGTATTCGTGTCGTTGTTGAGTGATACCAGTTCCAGTCCTACTGCATTGTTAAGGCCTTGTTCGTCAATGACATACTGTATGGTGTATGTCTTGCCTGTCTCTGCGCCAGTGGTGAGGACGGTGGTGTCTGATGATACTACTTTTATGCTGTCCCAGCGTTCTGCCACGTTTTCCTTCCACTGTGCTATGTCTTTTGCCATCTGGTAGTCGTTGGCATTGATTTTTGCTGAACGCTCTGCCAGTTTGTTGTAGAACTTGTTGTAGTAGTCATCCAACTGACGCTTCATCGTGTAGTGAGGTGCTATGGTTGCGATAGAGTTCTTTATTACCTTTATCCAGTCTTTTGAAACGCCGTTCTTGTCCTTGTCATAGTAGAGAGGTACAATTTCATTCTCCAGCATATTGTATATCGTGGCAGCGTCAAGTTGGTCCTGATATCCTTGATTCTGGTATGTGCGTTCCTGCTTGAGAGCCCATCCTGCTCCCTTGCGGTAGCCTTCTACCCACCAGCCGTCGAGCACGGAGAGGTTTACAACACCGTTCATCTCGGCTTTTTCGCCAGATGTTCCAGATGCTTCAAGAGGACGTGTTGGGGTGTTCATCCATATATCTACGCCTGATACGAGGCGGCGTGCGAGTTGGAAGTCGTAGTCTTCGAGGAAGATAATCTTACCGAGGAACTCTGGACGCTGTGATATTTCAAAGATGCGCTTGATGAGGCCTTGTCCTGCACCGTCTGCTGGGTGTGCCTTTCCTGAGAAGAAGAATAGCACTGGATGTTCTGGATTGTTGACTATCTTTGACAGACGGTCGAGGTCAGTGAAGAGCAGGTGTGCACGTTTATAGGTAGCGAAGCGACGGCAGAAGCCTATCATCAGTGCGTTAGGGTTGATGCGCTCGAGCAGTGAAACTACGCGTGCTGGGTCACCTTGGTTCTTTAACCATGACTCTGTGAACTTATCACGGATGTAACTTACAAGTTTCTGTTTAAGGGCCATACGTGTTTCCCAGATCTCTGTATCAGGGCAATCGTAGATGCCATGCCACAGGTCTTCGTTTGACTGGTCGGCATAATATCCTTTCTTGAGATATTTGTCGTATATCTTACGCCACTCTGTAGCGCACCATGAGGGGAAGTGTACACCGTTGGTGACATAGCCTACGTGGTTCTCCTCTGGGTAGTATCCGTTCCAGATGGAAGAGAACATCTTTTGTGAAACCCAGCCGTGCAGCATTGATACGCCGTTAACCTCCTGACAGGTGTTGCATGCGAAGGTTGACATACAGAAGCGTTCGTTCTCGTCATCGGGGTTGATGCGACCCATTCCGATAAACTCGTTCCATGTGATGCCGAGGAGTTGTGGGTAGCCACCCATGTATTTTCCGAAGAGGTCTTTGTCAAAGTAGTCGTGGCCTGCTGGTACGGGGGTGTGTACAGTGTATATTGATGATGCGCGTACTATCTCCATTGCTTGGTTGAAGGTGAATCCTTCCTTGACATAATCTACAAGGCGCTGGAGGTTGCAGAGGGCTGCGTGGCCTTCGTTACAGTGATATATTTGTTTCTTGATGCCAAGTTTCTTCAGCAGCAGCGCACCGCCTATACCGAGAAGTATCTCCTGCTTGAGACGGTTCTCCCAGTCACCGCCGTAGAGTGCGTGTGTGATAGGACGGTCAAACTCGGAGTTCATGTCGTTGTCAGTGTCAAGGAGGTAGAGTTTTACACGGCCTACGTTAGCCTGCCAAACGAGTGCGTGAACCATATAGTTCATGTAGGGTACGTCTATAACGACCTGATTACCGTTCTCGTCAAGGGTGCGTATTATG
>JALFNY010000166.1 GCA_022774105.1 Prevotella sp. | reverse complement strand
TTGCGTATGTCACTGTCCATGTCTGGAACATACTGACTGATACCTGCATATAATGACTTTGGGAACTTGACGAAGTCGTCCATCCCTTTTTTTGTAGTCACTGGTTTTACCTGTATTCTATTTTTTGTAGCAGTCATTGTTCGTATATTGGTTGCAAAGTTATAACATTTTTTGGAGATACGCAAATTTTTGTGCTTCAATAAGTGAAAAGTGATAAAAAAAGTGACATTATGTCAATGTCTTGTAGATGTTTTATTTACGGTGGTGAGGGGGTGTTTTGTGGGTGGTATTGGTGGTGTAGGTTGTGTTTTTTGTGCCAGTCTGTTTTTTTGTTGTTCTCGCTCTCCTTGTTTTTTGACGAGGGGTGGGGTGTTATGGGGCTTGGGTGGTTTTGTCGTGGTGGTATAATTACTGGGGTGGGTGATGTTTGAGGTGTTGTTTTTTTGTTGTTTATGCTGGGTGTTCTGGTTGTTGTTCTGGGGTCTTGTAGCGATGTTTTGTCTTTGTGTGTAAGGTCCTGTGTTTCAGGTGTTTGAATTCTTTGCTTCTTCGTCTGTGCTTGATTGTTTTGTAATCGGTATGTGATTGTGGTGTGAAATGCACTTGATTGTGTGGTAATCTGTATGTGTTTGTTTTGTGAAAGTTATGTGTTTGTTTTGATAGGGGGTGGTTAGTGTGGTCTGATGGGTGTTTTTGTGATTGAAAAGAAGCACCCATATTTTGCTAAATATGGGTGCTTCTTGTGTGTTATGTTATTTTGTTTTATATTGCGGCAGCGCTGTGCAGTGCTTCGTATATGCAACTTGCTACTCCGAAGAGTATGACGCCGATGGTGCATACTGCGAGTGTAAGTTTGGTGTTGCAGTCCGCCTTGAATGTGGCAATGGGCTCTCCTTCGTTGTTGATGTACATTGCTTTTACTATCAGCAGGTAGTAGTAGAGTGACACCACAGTGTTTACCAGTGCTATGAAGACCACGAGATATGGCATGAATGTGGGGCGTCCGTCAACGGCAGCGAGGAAGACGAAGAACTTGGAGAACATTCCTGCGAAGGGTGGTATGCCGCCGAGTGAGAAGAGGGCGAGGGTCATCAGAAACGCCATCTTGGGGTTTGTCTTGTACAGGCCGTTGTATGTCGCTATGTCTGTCTTGCCGTTGTTGGCGTGTTCTACTGATGATATGATGGTGAACACTGTCATATTGGCCACGATGTATATGAGGACATAATACATCAGTGCGGTGATGCTCATCACGTAGTTTCCGCCTATTGCTACAAGCATGATGTATCCTGCTTGTGAGATGGAGGAGAACGCCATGAAACGCTTGAGTTCTGTTTGGCGTATGGCCATGAGGTTGGCAACGGTGATGGATAGTACCACAAGGATATACATTGTTGAAATCCAGTAAATGGTCAGCACGAAGAATACTTTGTATAGCAGTGTTACAAGGGTGAATGTTGCTGCTCCCTTGGATATTACGCTGAGGTATCCTGTCACCGTGGTGGGTGCACCTTGATAGGTGTCTGCCGTCCAGAAGTGGAAGGGTACGAGTGAAATCTTGAAACCAAGTCCTGAGATGAAGAAGATCATACCCATGACAGCCATAGGTGAGTATTTCAGTGCGTTGCCGAAGTCTGTGAAGTAGAGTGTTCCCGTTGAACCATATAGGAAGGAGATGCCGTATAGCATTACTCCGGAGGAGAATATGGCGGTGAGGATAAACTTTGCAGCTGCCTCGGCAGACTTGTTGCGGTACTTGTCAAGTGCTACCATGCAACCCATGGGAACTGACGCCATCTCAAGTCCGAGGAAGAACATGAGGAATGAGCCTGCACTCATCATCATGAACATGCCGAGTAGGGTGGAGATGGTAAGCATGTAGAACTCTCCTTCGTTTTGTTTCGTGTCGGTTACCGCAAGCCAGTTGCGTGACTGTAGCACCACGATGAGTGTTCCGAATGTGAGCACGCTCTTCATCATGTTAGCGGCGGGTGTGGCGTTGTATATGCCACCAAACAGTGACACCGTCTCGCTGGTAGGACAGATGTTTATTATCAACTGTGCAAGGAGCAGCAGGCAGACTAATGGGTTGAACCATTTGCGCTCGGCTTTTCCGTGGCTACAGAAGTCTGCCAGAAAGACTATTACCAGTATTGCCATCAGTGTGGCTTCTGGCATCATATCTAAGAATTGTGAATAGTTCATTGTCTTTTTCTTGTATTTAACGGTAAGTTACATTGCCGTAGGGGGGTCTGTAATTAACTGTATGTTACATTGCTGCGAGATGCTGTAATATAGGTGTCACGCCGTTGAGGATAACATCGCTGGCCCAGAAAGGGACACTGCCAAGGGCGGCAACGCAGAAGATGAGACAGCATACAGCGAATTTCTCGTCCCACGTGGCGTCTGTTAACTCCTCGAAATGGGGGTTGGTAA
>JALFNY010000020.1 GCA_022774105.1 Prevotella sp. | reverse complement strand
CGCTATTGCTGAAGTTTCAATCCACTGCAACCAAGCGCACTGGGCGCACCGGTAAACCTAAGTAGCGAGAGAAGTCGCTACCCGGATTGTAATAGCCGAAGCTGAAGCCCAGGCCATATGTGCGCGTGTTCGAGTGGGCTGCTGAGGGGTCACACGGACAGGTACATTGGTTCACTCCTTAGGGTCGATGAACCTGTCCCCGATGATTCCTATTTACAATTTTTTTTGTAAAAAGTCATAAATATGCTGTGATTTTTGACAAATTTGTTATTTTTTGAGATAAACAAGAACCTTTATCGCTTGTTTTGGACATATCGGTCAACATAGAACGCATCAAAGAAGGAGGGTAATAAAATAATCTATTTTAAAGGTTTTTGTCCAGAAATCGTGATTGCACGATACTTCTTGGGAACATTCCTTTCCCTTATTTCTAAAAGGATATTGATTTTCAGGGTTATAATCCAAATCCCCCGTACCACTAAGTATGGTACAGGGGAAAATACTAATGGCAGCGTCACAATGGCTGCCATTAGTATTGAGTTATTCCCAATGAATAACATACGTTTGGGACAATTTGACTTTTTCTATTTTTTATTAGTTGTATTTGTTGGAAAATAAATAATTTCTCTTTTACAATATGATTTAAGTTCAGTAAAATCTGAGTTATATTCTTTTTTCTCAACCCAATTTCCGTATTTGTCGTACTTGTATTTAAAAATAGAAGTATCAACAAATAACCAATTTACATTTAATTTTTTTGCAGGTTCACTTTCACTATATTCTTTTATGCAATTTCCATAATTGTCATATGAATATTTTATATCTGTTATTGGATTTAGATAATGAGATGCAGGAACGATATACTCTCTTGACAATCTTCCAAGTTTGTCATAATAATCAGTATATGTTTTGCCATCTTCTTCTATTATTATTTTACTTCCAATCTTCTTCTTTGTTGTTTTTAAACTTCCATCAGATTCATATATTCTTTTAATATACCCCGTATTTGTATATTCTGTTTTTTCCATACTGATCATCATATACTTTCCATTTCGAAATCGATAGGTTTCAACTCTATTTTCTTTCCCCAAAGAATTATAAAATATTTTTTCAAGGAATACAGTATCATTATCGTTATTGATGTAGTATTCTGACACCTTCTTGTTTTTGTTATTATATTTAATTTTTATATAAACACCATCTTCGTATCTAATAGTTTTATAGCCAGATTCATTATACGCATCTATAGTGTATTTTATTGTGTCAGTAATAACAGGTTCTCCAAATTTGAAATCGTATTTAAAGTCCATGAAAATAACTGATCTAACTTTTCCTTTTAGTTTGTCTGATGTACGTGTTTGAGCACAACATGGATTGTAGCACAAACATATTAACAGTCCCAATAAAATATGCAGTGTCTTGTTGTTCATTTGTTTATAATTGGATATGATTATATTTAATGCAAAAGTACAAAAAAATAACGATCTATTTATATATATAGCATACTTAAATATCAAAAATGGGGTCATGGAGACAGGTACATTGGTTCACTCCTTAGGGTCGATGAACCTGTCCCCGATGATTCCAGAAGCGTGAGGCTGCATGGAGCGATGCCGCGGGGAGGCACACTCCAATGCTTACTGACACTACTCCGTGGGATAATCTGTCACAAGTTTTACTTCTCCTGTATCTGGATTCTTTCCTGCTGCCGTCAATACTTCCCTCAATTTTGATATCGTTGCTTCATTGCAACCCTTTGCTATGATGGTTTCTAACGCATCACACCCTGTGAACACATTGTAAGTCTGTGTCAAATTACTAAGGTCACAATTGCTGAAATCAACCGTCCTTAAATTTTTACATCCTTCCATTGTGTTATACATTTGGTTGGTCATCGCAGTAATACTGCCTCCAAAGTTAATGTATTCAAGATTTTTACAATCATAAAAAAGGGAATTCATACTGCTCACTTGCGATAAATCCAAATGGCTAAGGTCTGCTGTCTTGATATTCTTGATACAATCATAAATTAGATTTTTAGGATCAAAGTCCAAAGAACCGAGTTTTCCGCACATCGTCAATGCCCCATTAATGCCTACCTGGGCGAATAATTCCATTCGTGCTGTTTGATCCATATTATATAAACTCCACTCTTCACAGTATATGGCACTGGGACATATTTGCAGGTCTTGGCTCTCGCCGTGGGTCAGAGAAACCTCTTTCTTACTATCGTCATCGAGTGTATATACTACCTTTTCATTGCTCATCTCCACGCTCTTCACCTTATACCACGTGTCTGCTTCCTTTAGAAATGTTCCGTATCCTGTCGTTGCCTGAGCCTGTGCTACGGTGACACCCATTATCAGGCACACTATGTATGTTATTATCTTCTTCATTTCTTGTTTCTTTTTCTTGGTAAGAGTTACTGCCTTTTATTCTACCCAGATATTACCCGATTCATCTGGTTTTGGTATGTCTTCTGAGTTGTCTGTGGTATTGCCAAAGGAAACGTTGTCCGGACTCCCCGTAAGTATGTGCGTTGTGTTTACCTCATACACGTTTATCTCTGGTGTTATATATACTTTCTGCTTCATGTCTGTCTTATTTTATGGTTACCTTTGTTGTTGTTCCGTTTCTTCTCACAATGTTCACACCCTTTCTCAGGCCGTCTATCCTTCTGCCGTTGAGGTCATAATACTCTGCTTTCTCGTCTGTCAGGGCGTTTAATCTCTCTGCTATGGCGGTGGCTTCTCCGCTCTCTATCCTCAGGCTTGAGGGCTGTGAGGTCTGCGCTCCGGTGCTGCTGATATACGCCCTGAATGCCCCTGCCCTTACCTTTGGATTGCCCTCCGTGGCGTTAAGGTCTTTAACCAGCCAGAACTTGTTGTTGCCTATGACGTAACTGCTTTCTGGCAAGGCTTCTGTCGGGGTGAATGTGCCAACCAGTGTCATGCCATCTACCGTACTGCCGTCAATGGGGGCGGTGGTGACGGGCACGTTGTTTACAGTTAACGTGATACCATTTTCATCGGCACTGCGACGCACCAGAACGGGTGTTCCGGCTGGAATATCCTCGGTTATCTCCTCCAACTGTATCTCCGTGTCGGTTACCGCCGACAGTTTGTAGTATTTCTCCTTTGCCTCGCCATTGTATGTTATCTGCATAGGCAGGCACAGTGTTCCCCACCGATTGGTCATCGTGCGGCTGTAGGTGGCGGTGTTGGCAGTGAGAGCAGCGTCACACTGATAGCCTGATGCGTCTGTAAGATCGAGGTTATCAATAATGATGTCACCCGTGGTGGTGGTGGTTTCTACCTCCTGAGAGTTGATATACACCCACCGTCTGCTGAGACCCTCTGTGCAACCGTCATAGGAACATCCGTCAACCCAACTCTTGTCATCGCACTGGTGAGCGGTGTTGTTATGATTCCAAGAGGCTGTTACCTTCTTTATCTGCTCCGCTGTCAGTTCGCAGGCGGTGCTGTTGCCGTCAACACTGACGGTACATAGATTTCGGTCGTATGTGAACTTAGGGGCCTTGGACTGGGGATAGGTTAGTGTCTCACCGTCAGCCAACTCTATGCTGAAAGCGGGGACTGCGTCTGTGACATCGTAACTGTACTGCTTGTGAGAGCACCCTTCTCTTGCGCAGACACGGTACTTCCCGTCGCCATCGCTGGTCCAATCCTGCGTGAATTCATGCCCTAAGGCTGGATAATAGAATGATGAGGAGCACTGGCTTTCATTCGTTTCTCCTTTACCATCCGTGAAACCATACCCACACTCCCTGCAATAAGCAGGCCTTCCGATAGTTTTACACGTAGCCGCGCTGGCACTCACCATGGAATGAGCATGATCATGATCTGATATTGTCATTAGAAATTGTTCTTTAAGTTCACCATTGGACTCGATTTTTCCTGCGTTGTAAATCTCTAACTTCACATATTTATTTTGGCCCTCTCCATAATACATAATCTTACTCCCAACAAACGTAGTCACACTCCTCCCATCTTGTATTTCACCTTTAATTAAACCTGAACTATTCTCATCACCGTCCTTATAGATTAAAAACTCCGAATATACTTTATGATAAAAGTAGAGGGTTATAGGTTTCCACTGTTCCGTAGGTAACTCCGTTTTCATAATTAAAACCCCTGATTCGTCAGGTAGATCTTCAGAGTCCTTCTGCACAATCTTTAGCAAACAGGTGGCATAGGTATTCAGGGCATAAGACATGCTTAAACATAACAGTAGTAGTAGTTTTCTGATTTTGCTCATTGTCATTGCTTTTGTTTCTCTATTGTCATTGTTAAAACGCAGAACTTTCCGCAGGTGCCACAAGGTAGCACCTGCGGAAAGTTCTGATTATTGTTTATATGTTATCTGGGGCATTATGGCACAGTCATTACCCCCCCCTTGTCTTGAAAGGGCAGGCTTTTGACCGCTTATTATCACTGCGCAGTTGTTGTGACAGGCGTTGATTGTTGCTATATTTAACGCTGTCGTCATGTTATTATCTTGTCTTTTGCCGTATCACGATGCGTGGCTGCCCTTGTTGTTGACTTGTGTTTATCCGAAAAATCCTGGCTGTTTGTATTGTATTCCCAGTTCGTTATCTACGGTAGCGAGTATTCCCTGCACCTGTGCCAGTCCGAACATACGTCCGAGGAAGGAGTAGCCGGCGTTGTAACCCTTGCTCTCATCGCCCAGCATTGTCATTCCGTGATCTACGCGCATGGGCAGTTTCTGCGTTGTTGGCTTACGTGTTGCCTTGCGACGCTGTTCTTCTTTCTCGAAGATGCGTGCCAGTTCCACGAGGTCTGCCCGGCCGCCGAGGTGTGAGGCTTCGGTGAAGTCACCGTTAGGGAAGATGTAACAGGAGCGCAGATGCACAAAGTGTGTGCGCTCATGGTATTTCTCCGCCAGTGTGGTTATGTCGTTATGTCCTCCTGCTGACAGCGAGCCAGCACAGAAGGTGAGGCCGTTATGCTCATTGGGTACGGCGTTGAGGAAGTGCTGTATGTCGTCGTCGCAGTTGACAATGCGTGGCAGTCCGAGTATGGGGAACGGTGGATCGTCGGGGTGTACGCACATGTCTATGTCGTATTCGTCGCATATCGGCATTATGGCTTCAAGCCATGTCTTCATGTTTTCCTGCAACTGCTCTTTTGTCACACCGTCATACAGGGCAAGGAGTTGGCGGAATAGTTCCACGGGTTTGTCGTCTCCTTCCTTGAAGTTACCGCTGACAAAGCCCTGGGTCTTTATCACTATGGTTTCTACGAGGTCGTGGTCATATTCTGGTGTGGCCTTCTGCTTTATCTCGTTCACCTCTTTTAATATGTCACGATGCCATTCGCTGTGGGCTTCGTTGAAGGCTTTCCACTGCTCTTCTGCGCCTTCGCGTTTTAGGATGTGTATGTCAAAGTATGCGAACTCTGCCCAGTTGAAATACAGGTTGCTTGCTCCGTTGGGGTTATCGTGCATCAAGTCGGTGCGGGCCCAGTCGAGTACGGGCATGAAGTTGTAGCAGACGCAGTGTATTCCCTCCTTGCCAAGGTTGGTGAGGGATTCTTTATACACCTCTATCTGCTGCTCACGGTCCGGACCGCCGTACTTTATCGTCTCGGTGACGGGCAGTGACTCTACCACTGACCAGCGCATACCGTATGACTCGATGTATTCTTTCAGGTCACGTATCTTCTCGCGTGTCCATACTTCTCCGAGCGGAACGTCGTGCAATGCTGTCACGATGCCCTCCACTCCTATCTGCTTCAGCATGGCAAGTGTTATCTTATCGTTCTTGCCAAACCATCTCCATGTTTTTTCCATGCTTCTTGATTGGTTTTTGGTTGTAGGTGTATGCTGCGCGCTGCCTACATCGCCGTTACGTTAAAGCCGCCATCTACCACTGCCACGGTGCCTGTCACGAACTTCGCTGCGTCAGACATCAGGTAGTGTATCGTGCCACACAGTTCTTCTGGTTCGCCCATTCGTGAGAATGGTGTCTGGCGTATCACTGCCTCACCGCGTGCGGTGAAAGAGCCGTCAGGGTTGGTAAGCAGGGAGCGGTTCTGCTCTGTTATGAAGAAACCGGGTGCTATGGCGTTGACACGTATGCCCTCGCCGAACTTGCGTGCGGCCTCCTGCGCCATCCAACCGGTGAAACTGTTGATGCCGGACTTTGCCGCACTGTAACCGCATACGCGCGTGATGGGGCGGAAGGCTGACATTGACGAGAAGTTGATGATGCTGCCCTTACCCTGCTTCACCATTGGCTTGAGGAATATCTGTGTGGGTATTACCGTGCCCGTGAGGTTGAGGTTAAGCACCGTCTGGAACTGCTCCGGAGCGAGATCAAAGAATGTCTGCTCTGGTGAGATGGTCGCCCCGGGCATGTTTCCGCCTGCGGCGTTGAGCAGGGTATCTACCTTTCCGTACTTGCCTACGATGTAGTCACACGCCTGCTGCATCTGCTCCACGTTCATAACGTCCATCTTCACAAACTCACAAGTGCCGCCGGCAGCCTGTATGTCGCTTACTATCTCTGCGCCGACGTTCTCCTTTCGTCCGCCGATTACTACCTTCGCTCCTTCCAGGGCGAGGTACTTGGCAATGCATCTGCCAAGTATGCCTGTACCGCCAGTGATGACTACTACGTAGTCCTTGATGTCAAATAGATTGTTCATATATGTTCTTTGTATAGTGGTTTTATGTCTTTTCCTTCTTATTCCTCCACTGCCTGCCCGAGGAGTGTTGCCGAGGTGCTGCCTGTTATGCGCACCCTCACCGTCTCACCGATGTGGTGGCGGCCCTTGTCAAAGACCACCATCTTGTTCTGCGAGGTGCGCCCGCAGAGTTGTTCACGGCTTCGCTTGCTGTAATTCTCCACCAGGACGTCAAACTCCTTGCCCTCGTCCTCACGGTAGTTGGAGGCCGACAACTGCGTCTGCAACTGTATCATCTCGTTCAAACGGCGTATCTTCACCTCTTCGGGGACATCGTCTGGCAGGTGCTTGGAGGCGTAGGTGCCCGGCCGCTCGCTGTATTTGAACATGAAGGCACTGGCATATCCCACCTCCTTCATCAGTGACAGCGACAACTGGTGGTCCTCCTCTGTCTCTGAGTGATAGCCCACGAAGATGTCAGTAGTGATGGCACAGTCGGGAATGATGCGTCTTATGGCCGCAACACGGTCCATATACCACTGCCTTGTGTAGCGGCGGTTCATCAGTTTCAGTATCCTGTCTGAGCCCGACTGCACGGGCAGGTGTATGTGTTTGCACACGTTATCATAGCGTGCTATCACCCGCAGCGTCTCGTCACTCATGTCCTTGGGGTGTGATGTGGTGAACCTCACCCTCATCTGCGGCACCTCCTCTGCCACCTTTTGCAGCAGTTCGGGGAAGGTGACAGCACCTTCCTGCCCCTGTCTCTCGCTGCGATAACTGTTGACATTCTGCCCCAGCAGCGTCACTTCCTTATATCCTCGCTGTGCAAGGTCACGCACCTCACGCAGTATGCTGTCCACGTCGCGGGAGCGTTCCCGCCCTCTTGTGTATGGCACTATGCAGTAGTGGCAGAAGTTGTTACACCCTCGCATGATGCTTACAAAGCCTGACAAGTGTGCTCCGTGGCTGCGTTGCGGCAGCACGTCACGGTAGGTCTCGGTGGTGGAGAGGCTGGTGTCTATCGCCTTCTGCCCCATCTCACACTGCGCTATGAGGTCAGGCAGCGCGAGATATGAGTCTGGTCCCGCCACGAGGTCAGCGTGATGATGCTCCAGCAGGTCGTCTTTCACACGCTCTGCCATACAGCCCAGCACGCCGATTATGCGCTTCCCGCACTGGCCGCGCTTCACGTTCTCGGCGTGAAGTGCCTCTAAGCGGTGGTATATCTTGTTCTCTGCATTCTCCCGAACGGAGCAGGTATTGAGGAAAACGGCGTCTGCCGCGTCTATGTCCTCGCACTGTTCGTAGCCTGCCATCTGCATGATTGCTGCCACAACCTCTGAATCTGCCACGTTCATCTGGCATCCATAGGTCTCTATATATAAGTTCTTCATTCTTTATATCCGTCAAGTTTCTTTTGGTAGTAGGCCCTTACGTCCTTCCATTTGTAGTAAGGTCCGGTGACCGGCTTCAGCGGTTGCGGCAGGGTTGCCTCGTCTTCGTTCAGCAATACCTTCACCAAGGGGTCACGATCAGTGGCACTGCGGCGGTAGAAGATAAACTGAACGTTGCTGCCCATCATAAAGATTCGGTAGTCACACCAGCCGTTTGGCTCAAGGTCTGCAAGGTCCGTGTACTGTGTTCCGTAGCCGTTGAGGTTGAGCAGGCATACCAGTGGCAACACGCACACCTCGTGACCGTAGCGCAGGTTGGCGCCGGGCACGGGCAGGGCGAGGCTTGAATCGGCCTCTTCTATTATCTTTCGCAGCAGGTGTCGCTGTGAATATATCTGCGTTCCGCCGTTCAGTGGCGAGGGACCGTATGTTATATACCAGTTGGCATTGCGTGTAAGCCAGATGTTATACAACTCGTCAAAGGTGAAATAGTCATATAGTGACAGTGTGTGGCGCATCTCTGTGCTCTGCATATCGGAGCAGATTTTCCACACTTCGTCTATATAAAACTGGTAAGGGTTCTTCACTGTGTTGCGCCAGTAGCCCTCATTCTTGAAGATACGGTTCATAAACGGCACCCAGTTGATGTGTTGTTTCTCAAACTCGCGGTATGCTTTTTTTGCTTCTGAGCCGTCGGGCATCTTCTGACTTGCAAGTGTCTTGTCGTTGAAGTGTATGTACGACATATCTCCTTTTGAGGCATCGAGGCGGAAGGTGAGCCTGGGGTTACGGCTTTGCAGTGCCAGCAGGGCGTTGTTCATTGACAGTATGCAGCGCACTACCACCGAACTGTTGGCCTTGACGTTGGCGTTTCCTGCAAAGACAGTGGGGAAACGGTCATACATCCTGGTGGCTATCTCGTGGTGCTGCTGTGCTCCGAGCAGTGTCAGTTCTTCTATATGCCCGGCGGCATTGTCCTTCATGATGCCGAGTATGCGCATCAGTTCCTGCCCCTTCGGCGTGAGCATACCTGCCTCGTTGGCTTCTTTCAGCACGTTGTAAGGGTGTGAATACGTCTTTTCTCCTATCAGATAGCGTGAGCCGTGACGCCCGTAGTGGCTGATATAGCAGGCTTCGTAGCCTGCAGGGGCAGGGGTCAACTGCTTCTGCGGACCGCGATAAGCCACGTAGTTGTCGCCTGAGAGGGTTATGTCACGCTGGAAATCCTCCTTCGCCGTCTGCGCATTGAGGTACAGGCAGCACAGCAGTGCAAGGAGGGTTATTATGTTTCTACTCATTGTCAGTATCTGGTTGGTTGGCTTTTTCATAGTGCAAAAGTAATCAAAAGTATCGGATTCACAAAATATTACTCAAAAAAAACCGCGTAGAGTTTGTTTATCAGAAAGTTTTTGGTACTTTTGCAAAACATGATTCGACTTATATTATTTCTTCTTCCACTGCTCTTCACCCTCTCGTCGGCAGCCCAGCGTCCCGGCGAGGTGCTGCCAGAGTGCCGCAATGCAGCGGAGGAACGGCAGCGCACGGAGCGTTTCTTCACTCAGCAGGAGATTCCCGACGCCGTGTTCCTGCGCATGAAGGGGCGTTCGTTCGGCAAGGGCTGCACCGTTAAACGCAGCGACCAGCGATACCTCCTCATGCTTCACCGCAACGTGGAGGGGCTCACGCAGGTGGGCGAGATGGTGTGTAACAAGGCCATAGCCCGTGACCTCCTCACCATTTTCCGCCGTCTGTACGAGGGTGGTTACCGCATTGAGCGCATGGTACTCATTGATGATTACGACGCTGACGACAACCGTTCCATGAGTGCCAACAAC
>JALFNY010000019.1 GCA_022774105.1 Prevotella sp. | reverse complement strand
AAAAACAACCTGACAGCCAACAGGACAGAGTTTTACATTCAAGACACATGGCGTTTTAACAATGCGGAAGAGACCACATTCTATACCCATAACTACGGTAACAGATTCTCTCACTGGTCTTTTAATAAGGAAAGCATAGTCTCTCCACGAGCCTCTCTTGCCATAATACCGGCATATAACAACAATGTCACATTCCGTACAGCCGCCGGACTATACTATCAGGCACCCTTCTTCAAAGAACTACGTGACACCACCACCATTGAAGGCGTAACATACGCCACGCTGAACAATAGAATAAAGTCACAGCAAAGCATACACTTTGTTGGCGCATTTGACTACCGTTTCAAGATGCTTAACAGGCCTTTCAAGTTCACAGCAGAGGCTTACTACAAAGCACTGTCAAACATTGTGCCTTACAGCGTGAGCAATCTGAAGGTGACATATAACGGCATAAACGAGAGTTCCGGACACATCATGGGGTTGGACATAAAACTCTACGGCGAGTTCGTCCCTGGAACAGACTCGTGGATAACCTTCTCACTGATGAAGACAAACATGAGTTACCGTGGACAAGACATACCTCTGCCCACAGACCAGAGGTATGCCATAAACCTATTCTTCACCGATTACTTTCCAGGCACGGACAGATGGAAGATGGCACTGAAACTATCATACGCCGACGGACTACCCTTCGGACCGCCACACTCTGACAACAACCGTCAAAACTTCCGTGCACCAGCCTATCAGCGCGTTGACATTGGCATGAGTTACAGAGCATACAAACGTGAGAACCAGAACGCAAAATCTTTCGGGCTGCGCAATATCTGGGTAGGTGTTGACTGCCTTAACCTCATTGACCACAGCAACGTGAACTCCTATTACTGGATAACAGACGTAAACAACCAGCAGTATGCCGTACCAAACTACCTCACAGGACGACAACTGAACGCAAAAGTGACAGTAGAGTTCTAAATCGCTGATTATCAAGAACTAAACAATACTATATAAGAAAAGGTACAGATTACACTGCAATCAAGTGCTGATTACACTACAATCAAATGCAGATTACAACATAAAAGAGTGCTGACAACAACCCATGAACGATACAGACATACAGACAATACAGAACACCGTCAGAGAAATAAAGCAGTCCTTTCGCCTACTGATGAACGGTGTCACAGCACAATCCATGCGTGACAAAGGACTGGACTACCACATAAACTGGGGTGCCTCCCTACCCCATTTACGAGACATGGCAGCAGAATACACACCAAATTATACTCTGGCACAGAAACTATGGAAAGAGAACATACGCGAATGTAAAATACTGGCTACTATGCTGATGCCCAAAGACCAATTCCACATGGACCACGCCATGCTATGGGCAGAAGAAACACACACACAGGAGATAGCCGAAATAGCCGTTATGAACCTGTACCAACATATGCCATACGCAGAAGAAATGGCACTACTCTTGCTATCAAAGCCTGACAACATGGCGCAGATACACGGTTTTTCAATTATGTCACGCCTCTTCGCAAACGGCAAAATACCAGACAACCCAAGAGACACAAACGAGTTTCTCGACCAAGCACTCGCGGCATTAAGCAGTAACAACATACCAGTCAAACACTGCGCGTGGAACGCCATTTCACATTTTGCAGAAATAGACCAATCATGTCACTCTGCCACAAAAAACGCATTAAAGTCAGTAAAAATGGACGATTGGCTGTAATTTATTTGCGCATTTAGATTTTTTTTAGTAATTTTGCCACGTTCTAACAACCACTTGTCAACGATAAGAGCAAGGCAACAAAAACAAACAGACAACAGAACACAACAGAAACAAGGAACAAACAAATTACAACAATAAAATGCTTACACTTAAACTCATAACAGACGAAAAGGAAAGAGTAATTGAAGGCCTCAAGAAAAAGCACTTCAATGGCGCAGAAGAGGCAATAGAAACCGTACTCGCCGTGAACAAGAAACGCCGTGCCACACAGCAAGAACTGGATGCGAACCTCTCAGAACAGAAGAAAGCCGCTGCCGAAATAGGCAAGATGATGAAAGCAGGAGACAAGGCAGCAGCAGATAAAGCAAAGGCAGCCGTAGCAGAACTAAAAGAAAAAAGCAAATCCCTTGAAGAAGAAAAGGCAGCAGCAGAGAAAGAACTCAATACACTGTTATGCCAAATACCAAACATACCATACGAGGAAGTACCACAAGGCTCATGCGCAGAAGACAACCACGTGGTAAAGAGCAACTTAAAAGAGTGTGACGGAACAGACACAGTAGGAAACTGGACCGTAAACCCCGAAAACGCAAAAGCAAAACTACCCCACTGGGAACTGGCAAAGAAATATAACCTGATAGACTTTGACCTTGGCGTAAAAATAACAGGTGCCGGATTCCCAGTATATATAGGTAAAGGCGCAAGACTGCAACGTGCCTTGATAAACTTCTTCCTTGACGAGGCAAGAGCATCAGGATACACAGAAATAATGCCACCAACAGTGGTAAACCAAGCCTCTGGATACGGCACAGGACAGTTGCCAGACAAAGAAGGACAGATGTACCACTGCGAAGTAGATGACCTATATCTCATCCCAACAGCAGAAGTACCAGTAACAAACATATACCGAGACGTGATACTCGATGAGAAAGAACTGCCTATAAAGAACTGCGCATACACACAGTGTTTCCGTCGTGAAGCAGGCAGTTACGGAAAAGACGTGCGCGGACTGAACCGGCTACATGAATTCTCAAAAATAGAGATAGTACGCATAGACAAACCAGAACACTCAAAAGAAACACACAAAGAGATGCTGGAACACGTAGAAGGACTGCTGAAAAAACTGGAACTGCCTTACCGCATACTATTGCTCTGCGGCGGAGACCAGTCATTCACATCTTCTATTTGTTACGACTTCGAGGTGTATTCTGAGGCACAAGGACGCTGGCTGGAGGTATCATCCGTTTCAAACTTCGATACATATCAGGCCAACCGCCTTAAATGTCGCTACCGTGATGCGGAGACAAAGAAAACAGAACTGTGTCACACTCTTAACGGCTCAGCACTCGCACTACCAAGAATAGTGGCAGCAATACTGGAAGATAACCAAACTCCAGAGGGCATAATAGTACCAAAAGTACTCGTACCTTACATGGGTTGCGAGATTATAAACTAACTTTAATGACAACGGGTAAGTTATTGACACAGAACACCCTGAGCATCATACAACAACCAAAACATAATACACAGGACATACGAAACACAACCAATAAAAGAGAATATGTATAAAATTGTCACAAAGAAACAGTTTTCAGAGAAAGTGTTTCTATTTGAGATAGAGGCACCCCTGATTGCGAAAAGCCGTAAACCAGGCAACTTTGTCATCGTACGCGTTGACAAACACAGCGAACGAATGCCACTCACAATCGCAGATGCAGACGTAGAACGCGGCACTATCACCCTCGTAATACAGGAAGTAGGACTCTCATCTACCAAGTTATGCACAAAGAACGTGGGCGATGAAGTTGCCGACATAGTGGGTCCTCTCGGCAATCCGACACACATAGAGAACTTCGGTACTGTGGTATGCGCCTGTGGTGGCGTAGGTGCCGCACCAATGCTCCCTATCGTACGTGGACTGAAAGCAGCAGGAAACCGTGTTCTAACCGTTGTAGCCGGACGTACAGCAGAATTGGTTATACTCGAAGACGAACTGCGTGCATCATCTGACGAACTGATAGTAATGACAGATGACGGCTCAAAAGGTGAGAAAGGCGTTGTAACTGTGGGCATAGAAAAATTCTGTCAGCAGGAACACGTGGACAAAGCATTTGCTATCGGACCACCGATAATGATGAAATTCTCATGCCTAACAACACAGAAATACGGCATTTCAACAGATGTGTCACTCAACACCATAATGGTTGACGGAACAGGTATGTGTGGCGCTTGTCGCCTGAGCATCGGTGGCAAAACAAAGTTTGTATGTATTGACGGCCCAGAGTTTGACGGTGCACTCGTTGACTGGGACGAGATGTTCAAGCGCATGGGAACGTTCAAGAACGTGGAACGCGAGGAAATGGAACACTATACAGAACATTGTTACGCTGACGACACCACTGGTAGTAAGGAGACAACAAACGTAACAATGGACGCAGAACCAGTAGAAGATTCCATTGAAGTGCTCACTGACCGTAAAGCCCCATGGCGTGAGGAACTACGCAAATCAATGAAGCCCAAAGAGCGTACAGCAATACAGCGTGTCATAATGCCAGAACTCGACCCCGTATATCGTTCCACAACACGTTTGGAAGAGGTAAACAAGGGTCTGACAAAAGAGATGGCCATGACAGAAGCAAAACGATGTCTGGACTGCGCAAACCCCTCATGCGTAGAGGGTTGCCCAGTAAACATCAATATTCCCTCATTCATAAAGAACATAGAACGTGGACAGTTCCTCGCAGCAGCAAAGGTACTGAAAAACACATCGGCTCTGCCCGCAGTATGCGGACGCGTATGCCCACAGGAAAAACAATGTGAAAGCAAATGCATACACCTCAAGATGAATGAGCCTGCTGTGGCTATTGGCTATTTGGAGCGTTTCGCTGCGGATTATGAACGCCAGTCAGGAAACATATCGCTACCAGAGATTGCCACGTCAAACAATATAAAGGTTGCCGTAGTTGGCTCTGGTCCTGCTGGCCTCTCCTTCGCAGGAGATATGGTAAAGAAAGGATATGACGTTTATGTCTTTGAAGCCCTGCATGAGATTGGCGGTGTGCTGAAATACGGAATACCAGAGTTCCGACTGCCAAACGCTATCGTTGACGTAGAAATAGAGAACCTGCGCAAGATGGGAGTACACTTCCAGACAGATGTCATTGTTGGTAAGTCTATCTCTGTTGACGAGTTAGAAGCACAGGGATTCAAAGGTATATTCATAGGATCAGGAGCAGGACTACCCAACTTCATGAACATTCCAGGCGAGAACCTGATAAACATAATGTCCTCAAACGAGTATCTCACACGTGTAAACCTCATGGACGCAGCAAACCCCAAAACCGACACTCCGATGAACCTTGGCAAGAATGTACTCGTAGTAGGCGGCGGAAACACTGCTATGGACTCATGCCGCACGGCTAAACGCCTTGGGGCCAACGTAACATTGGTATATCGTCGCTCTGAGGCAGAGATGCCAGCACGACTGGAAGAGGTAAAGCATGCGAAAGAGGAAGGCATAAACTTCCTGACACTTCACAACCCAGCCGAATACATAAGCGATGAAAATGGTGCCGTAGCAAAGGCTGTACTCGAAGTAATGGAACTGGGAGAGCCCGATGCATCAGGCAGACGCTCACCTGTACCAACAGGAGAAAAAATAACATTAGACGTTGACCAAGTCATAGTTGCCGTAGGTGTATCACCCAACCCACTTGTACCAAAATCTATAAAAGGACTTGAACTGGGAAGGAAAAACACCATTGCTGTTGGAGAAGATATGCAGTCAAGCCGCAAAATGCTATATGCTGGTGGTGACATAGTACGTGGAGGCGCTACCGTTATCCTTGCTATGGGTGACGGAAGACGTGCTGCCGCTAATATGCACGAACAGTTGTCAAAGTAATATTTGTAGTTTTAGGTTCAGTTGCGAAGTTCTACGAAATTAGAAGCATACGACTTACTAATTCGTCTGTAAAGAACTAAAACGCCCGGCAATGCCGCTTGCATAAGCAAGAACTAAACCAACCAACAACTAAAATATGACAGGTTTATATACAATATTGTTGCTCATACTAAGCAATGTCTTTATGACATTTGCCTGGTATGGGCATCTTAAATTACAACAAAGCGGAGTCATCTCTAACTGGCCACTAATAGGTGTGATTGTATTTTCATGGGCAATAGCCTTCCTTGAATACTGCTGTCAGGTGCCAGCCAACCGCATAGGCTTTGTAGATAACAACGGACCATTCACCCTTGTACAACTAAAAGTTATACAAGAATGTATCAGTCTCGTTGTTTTCGTTACCTTAGCGAACATCATGTTTCAAGGACAAAACCTTCAATGGAATCATGCCGCCGCATTTCTGTTACTCGTTGCAGCAGTATATCTCGTATTCATGAAATAAAAGAATATGAAACATTTTGCAGAATCTGAACTGATAATAAACGCAGATGGTAGCGTATTTCACCTGCATTTGAAACCAGAAGAACTTGCTGACCGCATTATTTTAGTGGGCGACCCAGCAAGAGTGACAACCGTGGCATCATACTTTGATACCGTAGAATGTGAAGTGCAGTCACGTGAGTTCCACACTATAACAGGATACTATAAGGGCAAACGAATAACTGTACAAAGCACGGGAATTGGTTGTGACAACATAGACATTGTCATGACGGAACTGGATGCACTTGCAAACATAGACTTCTCTACACGTACAGAGCGAGAACAGCATAGACAACTCACAATCGTACGCATAGGTACCTGCGGAGGACTGCAACCAGAAACGCCATTAGGCACATTCATCGCCTCCGTGAAATCCATAGGCTTTGACGGACTTCTGAATTATTATGCCGGACGCAATGAGGTATGCGACCTTGCTCTTGAAGAGACATTCACGAAACACATGAATTGGTCGCCACAAAAAGGTGCGCCATATGTTGCAACAGCAGACCCATACTTGGTAAAACAAATAGCAAAGACTGACATGATATACGGCATCACTATTGCCTGTGGAGGATTCTATGGACCGCAGGGAAGACAGATACGCATACCCATACAAGACCCTGAACAAAACGAGAAAGTTGAGAGATTCAGATACGCCATGCCTTGCACAACACCAGTATGCGACAAAGGCACGATACTGAAAATATGCAATTTTGAGATGGAATCATCTGCACTTGCAGGACTTTCAGCCCTGTTGGGACACCGAGCAATGACCTGCTGCATGGTAATAGCCAACAGATATGCACAGGAAATGAATACAGAGTATAAAAACAAAATAGAAGACCTAATACGCATAGTTCTTGAAAGAATATAAGACAAGCACCATGAGCACTATATGCGCACCTGCGACATCAACCGGAGGCGCTATCGCTGTAATAAGAGTAAGCGGTAATGATACCTTCCACATCATAAACAAGGTATTCACCAAGGACATCACATCATCACCTGGTTATACCGTACACTACGGACAGATAACAGACACGGAACGAACAACAGAAAAAAAAGAGATAATAGACGATGTTCTGGTCACAATATTCCGTGCACCACATTCTTATACAGGTGAAGACAGCGTAGAAATATCATGTCACGCCTCACGGTACATTGTACAACAAATATGTTCACTACTTATAAAGAATGGATGTACACCAGCCGAACCCGGAGAGTTTACTAAACGTGCGTTTCTAAATGGCAAGATGGACCTGTCACAAGCAGAGGCTGTTGCAGACCTTATTGCCTCAGAAAACCGTGCCTCACACAACATAGCACTTAACCAACTTAAAGGTGGCTTCTCAAGCGAATTGGCAGATCTTAGAGAACAATTACTAAGGTTAACATCAATGCTTGAACTGGAACTGGATTTCTCTGACCATGAAGAATTAGAATTTGCAGACAGGACAGAATTAGAGAATCTCGCAAATATCATTGACACACGCATACAGCATCTTGCACAATCTTTCGAAACAGGGCAAGCAATAAAGAAAGGTATTCCTGTAGCAATAGTAGGAAAAACAAACGTAGGAAAAAGTACACTGCTAAACCAATTAATACACGAGGAAAAAGCCATAGTGAGTGCAATACACGGCACAACACGCGATGTGATAGAAGATACCACTGTAATAAACAACATAACCTTCCGTTTCATTGATACTGCAGGAATACGCAATACAAACGATGAAGTGGAACAACTCGGTATAGAGCGCACCTACAAAAAAATTAGTGAAGCACGCATAATACTATGGGTAATAGACACCACTCCAACTGATGAAGAAATAGCAAACATGACACATTTTGCAAAAAAGAAGCAACTTATCATTGTCTGCAACAAAATTGATATTCCAAATAACAACCTCACCCACCCTATTCTATCGTACCAACAGACTCAAGGAACAAACAATTATACTCCTAATGCCAATGGCAACATACAGACCATACATATCTCTGCCAAACATGGAAAAAACATCTGCAAATTAGAAACCGCCATATATAACGCGGCGGGAATACCAGACATAGAAGGTGGGGACATCATTATAACAAGTTCTCGCCACTACAATTCTCTACGTATGGCAGATGTCAACCTACAACGGGTAAAAGAATCCCTCGCTATGAATCTCAGCGGAGACCTTATCGCAGAAGACCTACGTGCAGTAATACGCAATCTTGCAGAAATAACAGGAGGCGAAATATCCAGCCAAGAAACCCTTAATACCATTTTTTCTGAGTTCTGCATTGGAAAGTAGATTCTGCGTGGGAAAGTAATCTTTTAGAAATCACGACTATTATGAAATTATCTAATATTTATCTTATAAAATGGTACGGTCCATTCTCAACTAAAGAAGAAATAAAGGAAGGGGAAGACAGCCACCTTCCTATTCGCTTTAATTTGTACGCTTTTCAAGCTAAACAAAAAAGCAAAAAAGATAAGTATTATTGTGGAATGACGTATAAGCAAACAGTTGGAAATCGATTAAACAACCACGACCACCATATTCATGATTTTGAGGACAGAACAGAATTAATCCAAATATGGATTGGAACCATAGCTAATAAAAAAGCGAAAGAGAGCGATGTTAGAATATGTGAAAAAATGATTACTAGCCAATTAGCAAGTGAGGCAGGTGTAGGTAAAGGAAATTTAGAAAACAAGACAAATAAAAAGCCTCCTATCAACAACGTATATATTATCAATGAGTGGTGTAAAACTAATGAGGGCGAATTAAAGAAGAAAACTCATGGTAGTGTCCCTGACGTAATTCCAGAAGTAATGGCTTATTATAGTGAAACAAAAGCATTATATGGAGCAAACAAGCTCAAGCCTATTTGTGATTTGTAATCTCAAGACTCTATCCACGAAATCCCTAATGACAATTGCAACAACCATTTTCAATTATAAATGTAACAATTAATGAATCAGACAGAGATAATACGAAAGTTGAATAATAATTCATACAATGAACGATAATCATTGCATAGCACTAATAACAACAGCGTCTATTTTCGCTGGTTTTCTTGTCGTATTCCTCAGTAGTTATTTGACTACTCGCAACAGAGAATATGATGAAAATAAGCAGAAGTTTGATGCCTTAGGACGAAAGCTAACTTTGTTCTGACAGTTATGTGGATTTGTATGGGACAGTGACTGCCTAAATGAACAAAGACGTAAAATAAAAGCAAACGAACCTTCATTTGACGAGAAGGGTTACGCCAAGTCTTTCATGCATGCCATCAATACTTTGCACAAAGAATTAATGCTAAAACAGTATAAGCAAAATCCATATATAGATTATAGGGAGATTGATTTGGACAAAATGAAAGCTCTAGTCAATAGAATATGGTATGATTTGATTCATAAGAATTACCCAGAGATACATTTCTGTCATCTATTGAGTTGTCCCATGGGCATTTCTCAAGGTTATTTCACGGCCATTCGCAAGGAACTATCTTTTGGCAATAAGTTCGCCAGCGAAGGTATGGATGATAGAGAGTTTGGATCCATTGCGGGAAATGTGGAGTGTGAAGTAATTGAAGACATGGAAGTGTTGCAATATAAGATGCACAAGTCCATAGATTGTGATGTAATTGCCATCATCAAATATACTATTATTGTTTTCGTTTCTGGCATAGTAATACCTTTGTTTTTATTATGGGCAAAAGATTTTCTTTCGAAGATTGGTTGCTGGAACAATCTTATTCTGCTTCTTGTAATGGCAGTCTTCTTATACAGTATAGTAATGGCAGCTAAGCACACCTACAACTATTTTCAGAAAATAGAATCTTCTAAGGGTAAAACATATACATTCAAACAAATGGTAAATCAATCGAAACATAAAGAGAAGCTCGATGAGATAAAAAAGCATGAAGATGCTTACAGAGACTTCTACAGCAAAGCAAAAGAGATTTTCAAAAGGTTACAAGAAGCAGATCTATCATCGCAAGTATTCCAAGACAGATGTATGCTTAATGTATGCCCCGGTAGCAGAGTTGGAGGTGATAATCCTGAGGTTGTAGATGTCTTTTGGGGATCACAACCAGTAAAGAGAATTGATAAATGTAACGGATTTGAGCTACTTACAGAAGATGGGGTAACGATGTTGTTCAATCTATTACCAGACGGACACGTGTCTATCACTCTCTATCCTGCAAAGACAAAGGTGATGCGACCAATTGAAGACTGTATCTTACTTCATAGGTTCTGTAAGGCAACATGGTTACTAAAGGAACGTAACCAAAGAGCGCTATGGCGAGACTTTATGGCTTATACAGAATGTACCTCATTAATTGGCACGCCATCAATCTGGCAAAGATTAAGAATGTTCTGGGTGAAGTACTTTCGTCCAGTATGTATTGATGGTGTCCAACAGCCTATTAGAGGATTACAACTTCTTCGCAAGGTTGTTACATTTGCATTGACGGTTGGATTGAGCGGTTTCCTATTGGTTGCAGTTCAGCAATGTCATAAAGAAAAAGCAAAAGACTATTCTCCATTGATAGAACAAGCGAATACAACCATGAAGGATGTTCAAAAGACCCAAGGTGAAATACTGAAAGAGGCTCAATCTGTAAATGCGTATATTGATTCTTTGAAGAAATTGGTACCTCAACTACAGGAAAAGGTTACTAATAACAAATATAAATAGAACATACAGTCTCTTGCTTTACCATCGAGGTTATATGCGGAGTAAAGTCCCAAAGCCGCGATGGTAGCGGTGCGCCCATCGACTTTACAAGTCACTAATGGAATAATGAATTGACTATTCTATTCTCTCCTCCCCTCCATCTTATCAATAAATGTCTCGTAGAAGAGAGGGTAAGCATCACTCGCATTGAATGTTATGCCTGGGCGCAAGAGGGATTGCATATCATTGCTGAACTCAGGATCTTCCATCTTCTCCTGCATATTACTTACTGAGTCACAAACACTCTCCAGCTACCATCCTTCTCACCGCACTCAACATATTACTTTTGGATG
>JALFNY010000211.1 GCA_022774105.1 Prevotella sp. | reverse complement strand
CGCTGCCATGCCAGAAGAGCCTCATTCATGGGATATCTCTTCTTCACTTGCCAGTCATGTAGTGCCTCTTCCGATATCTGAGGGCACATATCGTACTTCATCAGTACCCTCAGTGCCTTAATCTTTCTGAGACGGCGGCGGAAGTATTGTTTTCTTAAACTGCGGTGGGAAGTGCGCTCTGCAGCCTTTGACGATTCTTTGCCTTTTTCTATTTTCACCCCCTCTTGAAAGATGAGTGAACCTTTCTTTAGAAGGCTGTAAGTGTCATCATCGTTTTTTTCCACAACGGCCCAACCAAGACTGTTGGTACCAGTGTCTATACCGAGAATTCTCTTTGTCATTATGTTTAGGGGTTGTTATGTTTGGGTTAGTAATGGTTTTCGCTGTAAAAGTACAAATAAATGGGCTGACAGCAAAATATTTCCATAATAATTTGTTGGAATGAACAGAAAATATTAACTTTGCAGACATAAGATATTTTTCTACATCTTATCACAATAAGGCTATATGCCGAAGGGCATTGACCCTATGCGCTCTCTTCGGAGGGCGCTATTGTTTTTATGATGCAGCGTCATTGTTTGTCTGTGTCACGGATTATGGTTATATCATAATATCCTTGCGACTAACCTTCTCCCAGTCAAACAGGGGTAGCAGTTCCTTCACCGTAAGGGGTGTGGGCTGGGACAGAAGGCCAGCGGTGTGGGCAAGGAAGCCGATTATCTCCTTGGCGGAATGACGCTCACGCAGAGAGGACATGTCGAGACTGCTGTCGCGTTTGGACAACCGCTGACCGGCGGCGTTGCACAACAGTGGCAGGTGAGTGAAACGTGGTGGCGTGAAGCCCAGACACTCGGCGGTGTATATCTGTTGCGGTGATGAGAGCAGAAGGTCACGGCCACGCACCACCTCGGTAACACCCATCAGGGCATCGTCAACGACTACCGCCAGTTGATACGCCCACGCACCGTCCTTGCGACGCACTATGAAATCGCCGCACTGAGTGGTAAGATTCACCTTCTGACTACCGTAATGTCCATCGGTGAACTGCCTTATCCCCTTACCGTCATCAGGAACCATCATGCGAAGGGCAGCAGCACCATGCCCCGTACATGGTGGCAGATGGCGACAGGTGCCTTTATATACCACCCTACCGTCACTCTCATGCGGAGCCTGTGTGGCAAGAATATCT
This sequence comes from Prevotella sp., assembly GCA_022774105.1. Taxonomy (GTDB): domain Bacteria; phylum Bacteroidota; class Bacteroidia; order Bacteroidales; family Bacteroidaceae; genus Prevotella. Next base: position 373 of record JALFNY010000211.1, on the reverse strand, counting down.
GCACGAGTGCAGTAGCAAGGATATACCAGTCCTGCCTCCTGAAGCCTGCGAAGGTAATGCTCATAAATCTCCCCACGTTCGCTCTGGAAATAAGGACCACTGTCGCCACCACTGCGCGGACCCTCGTCCCATTCCAGTCCCAGCCACTCCAAGTCGTCCATTATCCATTCTGCCCACTCACGCCTCGACCGTTGCGGGTCAATATCCTCTATGCGCAGCAGCCACGTGCCACCCTGCACCTTGGCAGAAAGCCATGACAACAGGGCACTAAACACATTGCCAAGATGCATACGCCCAGTAGGCGAGGGAGCAAAACGACCCTTAATATTTATCCCAGAATCATTCATTACATATCACCGAGTCCATATATATA
>JALFNY010000154.1 GCA_022774105.1 Prevotella sp. | reverse complement strand
GAACGGCATCGCCATAGAAGCCTTTGATGGGAGGGATGTCGCCGGCTCCGTCGGTGTCAAAGATGATGGTGTACTCGTTAGCCTTCCACTGTGCCTTGACGGTGATGTCACTGGCAGGCATCGTCGTAGGCAATTCTGGTTCCCAGCCAACGAAAGTGTAACCTTCCTTGGTAGGAGCGGCAGGGGCGGTAACGGCTGAGTTATAGTCTACCTTGAGAGGATTAACGGCTGAACCGCCATCGGTATCAAACGTAATGGTGTACTGATTTATCTGCCATTTGGCCTTGGCTGTCATGTTACCTGTAAAGGTTGATGGTATCTCCGGCTCCCAACCCAAGAAGGTGTAACCCTCCTTGACAGGGTCAGTTGGTTTCTGAACGGCATCGCCATAGCAGCCTTTGATGGGAGGGATGTCGCCGGCTCCGTCGGTGTCAAAGGTGATGGTGTACTCTGTTCCAGTGAAAACGGCAGTGTATGTAACATCGTTTGCTGGAACGGTAGCAACGGGTTTGGGTGTCCAGCCTACGAACTCTGCGCCAACCTTGGTGGGGTTCTCTGGCAGAACAATGGCTGAACCGTAATCCTGTGTGGTCTCTTTTATAACCACACCTTTGTCACTTAGGAACTTGACCGTGTATTTGTTGACCTGCCACTGGGCCTTGACAGTGACGTTGCCTGCTGGCATTGTCTGTGGCAGTGTGGGCTCCCAACCCAAGAAAGTGTGTCCCTCCTTGACAGGAGTAGCAGGGGCGGTGATGGCAGTGCCATAGTTTTGCGTGATGGGTGATACCTCTTCACCGCCGTCAACGTCAAAGGTTATGGTGTATTGGTTTATTGTCCAGACAGGTTTTACAGTCATATTTGTCTCTGGGAAGACACCGTTCAGTCCCTCCCAACCAGCAAAACTGTAACCGGTCTTTACCGGGGTGGCAGGCAATGTGATATTGTCACCGGGAACACCCTGTACCGTTTGCAGCACTACGCCATTGTCATCAAGGAACGTAACGGTGACAGGGTCAAGTTGACCTTCACGCATTGTGGCGGGATAGTCGGCAGGAACAGTGAGGTAAGACTGGTTGGCATTGAGACATACATACCTCACTCCCTGTGCTACATCTGCCACCAACAGGTTGCTACCGTTATTGGAAAGCACCAATTCGCCATTTTCCACATTCCAGATACGCATGGTCTGAGGGTTGAACTGAGTGACACAGTTCTTGTAAAGACCTATTCCAAGGTCTGGATTACAGAAATATATGCCCTGCAACTTGTTGCCCACAACAGCAGTGCCGGCAGTGCCCGGCTCGTGGAGACGAAGCCTATTCTTGGACGGATCGTCAGAACTACACTCTATCAAGACCGGTGTCTCTGCTGGGACTATGCCCTTTATCTCCTCCAAAGTGTAACCGCCTTTGGTCATCTTTGACACATAATACACCTTCATCCCATCAGAAGCAGGCTCGAAAGGGAATGAGACATAATAGGGAGCGTAATACTTTCCATTGGCTGACAGCGTGGGCTTAACACCGAAATAGTTTGTGGCACTCTCACTATCTACCTTGTCTGCACCCCAGTATTTATATGAAACATCACTGTTAGCGGACGTGAGAATATAGTGTTTTGGACCAGTGAAACCTGTCTTTTTTGACGTACTATACACGGGACTGTCAACACCTTTGACCTTACCTGTAAGCACATAGTTGCCGTCTGCATTGCCAGAAAGCGACAGACTGGAGCCATCGAGAATCTTTGACACGCTAACTCCCTGCGTCATCAGGTCAAACTTATGCGTGGCATCGGGCATCTGAACGTAGATAATAGCCGCCGGGTCAGTGAAAGAATACTTCTCCGGGTACAATGGTATGGCATCAATATCCTGCTGAGTGCCTGCTGCCGTGTTCATATAATACGCATTGTAGGTGACACAGCAAAAGGCTTTCTCTTTATTCTTTGCCAGCACCGCAGCGTTCCATATACGGTAATATCCGCTTCCTTCAAGTTTTGCTGCCACATACATACACGGCAACATGAGAAGAAGGAAGAGTGAGAATATCTTCTTCATACTTGTTTGTTTGTATTCCATTAATATCAAAAAAATCCCGTCCCTGCTGTCCCTCTCTTCTAAGAGACAGGCAAACAAGGACGGGATTGGTAATAATGACTTATATAAATCCTATATAAATATATACTAAAATATACTTACTTAACCACACAGATGCTGACACGGTTCAACTCAGGTATAGTGTATGGCTGCTCTGATGAGCCCTTGCCCTCTGCTGTTATACGGCTCTCTTCGATGCCATATTGCTTTACGAGCATTTCCTTCACTATCTCAGCACGCTTCTTTGAGAGTGGGATATTGATCTTATCATTACCCGTTCCCTTATCAGCAAGGCCGGTTATGACAACCTTTGTCTGTGGGTACTTCTTCATATAAGCAGCAACTTCTCCGACTTTCTGCTGCTCGCTGGCGAGAAGTTTGAACTTCGCGATATTGAAGAAGATGTCCATTCGCATAGGTTCTACCTCTGCTACTGCCTTCTTCTCTACCGGTTTCTCAACTATCTTCTCCACAATACGGTCACGATATACTATCTGTGGCTGTACAGGCTCTATCTTCTTCTCCTTGTATGTCTCGCCGAAAGCGTACTTAACACCTACAAGTCCGTTGAAATACCAATCTACATTGCCGGCTTTCTTGGAGTTATATGTGTCTGACAGGATGTTTGCTGCGAGTTCAACGCCTACACTTAACTGCTTTGCCACCTTGAAGTCAGCCGCTATACCGCCGTGACCTACCACGCGAGCAGTAGTGTTGTCCCACAGGTTCTGCAGCCACTGGCTCTGCTCATAGGTTGTCATTGTCTTCATAGCGGTGCGTGCTCCGTACTTATCTTCCATCATAGCGTTGACTGCTACGGCATCGTCGTTGTTGAAAGCAACGTTTAATCCTACACCGAGGAACGCACTAACGTCAACCATACGGCATGGGTTTACGCCAGAGATAAGGTTTGAAATGTTGAATGTGACGTCCACTGTGGGGGCTACATAGTTATACTTCCACTTGTAAGTCTCACCTTGTATCTCTGAGCCTCCCTTGCTCTGCCATGCATTTACGATAAAACGCGCACCGACAACTTTACCGAAGTTGTAGCCTACACCAACCTGTGCATTAGGGGAGAAGAGGTCACTCATGTTCAATTCGCCAAGTGTATATTGTGCGCCGAACTGTCCCTGTACATACCAATGTGGCTGGAAGACGTACTCAGTCTTCGCTGCTTCCTGTGCGGAAGAGCCGAGTGCTATGCCGGCAAGCAGTGTTGCGAATATTGATTTTTTAACATTCATAATCTTGTACTATTAGAGTTTACTTTGGTTTTTGGTAGTTTTCTCATAACTTCCTCTTAATGTATTTCTGGCAATCATACGTCTGTCCTTTGAAGAGCAGCACGAGATGATCGTGATTGAACAGTTGGATATAGGCTTCTTCTACTTCATATTTGTGTCTGTTGTCAGCCACTGTCTGTGCATCTACGTAATAGATGTACAGTCTTCCGTTAAGTAGTTTCCACTCTCGGAAGCATATATCGCCAGTGTTTATGCTTGACATTCCTCCCCGATTGTTGAAGTCTATGCCTCTGAACTCTGCCTGATTGTAAATCCATCGGCCTTCCAGTTCTGTGACATTGATGGCTATTTTCACGGTTTTTGTCCGTCCTTGTGCATAGATAGAGTATTTGTCTCCTTCTTTCAAGGTGCCGTACACCATGCCATTTGCCTGGGCTTCGTTGTATGCGAAGGCCTCATTACGTCTTCTGGTGTGTGACAACACGTAGATACTATCGTTCGTTATGCTGTTCAATGTCACCAGTTCCGCGGTGTCGGGCGTTTCGTCCAACTGTTGTACCAGCGGGTTTATTGTCCCTGGTTTTCTCCTACTGTCACCGCATGACGTGCATGATGTGACAGTAAGGAGAATGTATAGGGGCAATGCCAGTACGTATATCAGCCTATAATACATTATATATATATAGGAGATATGTTACTTCACATTGATATAGTACTCAGCAGCCTCGTCGTTACCGATTACTGGATACTGCTTGCCTTGGTAGTCAAGTGCGTAGAACTCTATCTTGTTCATACCCGGACGGAGTGTTACATCCACTGTCTTATCAGTCACAAGTTGTCCTTCTCCGCCGTTAACACGGATATACTTCTTGAATATTGGTGAGATCAACTCGGCTGAGTATGTTGTTGGTATGAGTGTAACATTTGTCGTTGTTACTGTTGATGGTGCGCCGTATGTACCTACAAGACCGAAGCCGCTGTCGCTGTCCATGAGGAGAACAGGCTTGAAGAGCATAGGTGCATATACGCCTACCTTTTCTGCTATCTTGTCAAGATATTTGTAAATGCGGTTGACGTATGCGCCGCTCTCTACCTTTGCCTCCATCTTACGTATGTTGGCAATCATGTCATTAGCGTCCTTCATCAGTACTTCCAGAGCGTCAAGCATTTCGTTTGTATCCGCGAAGCCATCGTTGATACCGCCGAGAAGTTGGTCTATTGTGCCTGTCATGTCAACGGTAAACGCCTTCTTGAAGTGGATAACGAATGTTGAAATACCTGTACCACCCTCGGCAACCTGATCAACAGATGCATTAACCTTTATTGCATCCTCGTCCTTGAGGTACTTGATTGTCTTCTTGGATGATTCTACTGGCTGTATTGTTGCCGATGTGCCTTCGCCTACTATCTCGTACTCTGTGTATATCTCCATTTCGTCAAGAGCCTGACTGAAATCTGCGTTAGCATTAACTTTAAGATGTACATATAGAGTGGTATCGAGTTCGAAGGTTACCTTCAACTGCTTCCTCTGCTCGTCTGTCAACTTTATTTCCTTAATACGGTTAACGCTGATGTTTCCAAGGTCGGTTGATATCTTGTCCAGACCGAGTTGTTTGTCTATTGTAGAAACGATGCCACGGCCTGCTTTCTTAGCCAGTCTTGTTATCAGGCTCTTTGCCTTGTCATATCCGCGCCAGTACTGTCCGCCTTCTGCGAAGATGCCGTCAACGGTGTAGAAGCCGAGAGGTTGGAATGATACTGCTGCGATGTTATACTGAGAATATACGCTGTGTGTGCCGTTATTGTCGTCCCATGAGCACTTAACGCCATACTTAGGCATCTTGAGTGCCTGTGCTGACTTAACTGCTATCTCTGCTATATCCTTCATTACTGGCTTCAAGTCGCTCTTGCTATTAACGCTGATAAGGTCAGATGCAAACTTCTTGTATGTGTCAGCAGGTATGTTTATCTTCAGATCCTCATCGTTTACAGCACTCTTTGACAGTGTTGCTGGTACTATATAGAGGCCGTTGTCGTCTGCTGAACGTGTGAAGCCGAATGTGAGTTCTGGGTCATCATAGGTTGCCTTGCGTGCTGCACCCAGTGTTATAGCACATAGATCGTCGTTAGAGTCAACGAGATCAAGTGTCAGTCCTGTGAAGTCAACGGTGTTAGGATTGATGGTGAGATACAGAAGACCTGCGTTTCCTGGTGTTTCTTCTAATGAAACGTCACCTGGCCAGAAACGGCAAACGGGGTCAACGCTCTCTGAGTTAGGGAATATTGTTGAACTTGCGATTTCTCCGTGGTAGCCTACGAGCATTGTTGTCTGCATGTTTGTCAGCAGAGAACTGTAAGAACCGAAGGCTGGGTTGACTACGTCCTGTACGATAACGCCTGTCACGAGTTTCTTCAAAGCCGCTTCAAGGTTGTCAAGTCTATCCTCTACTTGGTTCATACGATATACCAGCGAACCCTCCTTCGGGTCAGAGGCTGAGCCGCCCTCGCCATAGAGTTCTTCAAGAATGTCGCTTGAAACATTCTCCTGGTCTTTCATACGATAGAACAGTGAACCCTCCTTTGGGTTCTCAGCGGTACCACCCTCGCCATAGAGGTTCTTAATGATGGCTGCTATATCCTGTGCGTTCTTTGTAGCCTTTGCTGTTGGAACGACTATCTCTACCGGATTACCCTTTGCTGAACCGTCTGCGTTATAGTACTGAATAACTATCACATCGTTATTATCAGCGTCCTTTTTTGTAGTTACGCTTGTAGGCTTCTTGGTTACTGTGGTTGACTCATTGCCCACCTTGATAGTAACGGTGCCGTCGTTATTATCTTTGATACTAACTTCTGTTGTTGTGCCACCGGCACCCATCTCGTACTTCTGGTCACCGATTACGATGTAGGTCTTACCTCCCTCGGTAACTACCTGAGGTATATAGACCTTGTTTCCGTTGCCGTCAACAATGTAGTAGAAACCGTTAGAATCCTGCTTGGGGTTCTCTGCCATCTGGCCAGACACCGTAACAGACTGTCCATACTTGTCTGTGAAGGTGTAGGACCCATCGTTATTCTTTGTGATAGCAACCTGGTTACAGTTTCTCTCTGAGAGTTCTAACTTTGTAGCCAAATCATTAATTCGCTGTGTAAGTTCCTTCTTCATTGCCTGCACAGCCAACACATTGTCTATCGCCTGGTTGGTAACACCATCCTCTTCGTAATCCTTACAAGAGGTGAGTGACATCGAACCAACAACAGACAATGCCAAGAAAAACTTTGTAATTTTCTTCATTGTTCGGTTAATTTAATTGTTAATACTTTTATTATTTTCTATTTTCCTCAGAATAAGACACGGTTTCAGCCCCAGCCTACATCCGTGTTTCTCCCTTCTCCCATAGTCCTTTCTAAGTGTTTCCGTTCCTATATTATATCATCTTACCCTGCCATTCAACAGAGTATATTGTACGCGCACATACATATACGCATACCACGATTAGGCATTATTCGTTTGCAAAGTTAGACAAAAAATAACGAACCTGCAAATTTTTTCACGTTTTTTTCTTCAAATGCGCAAAATAAGATTACCAACACAAGTTGCCAGAGTACGAACACTGCGTCTTGGGCATTGTGACAACTCCCTCCACCGAGCGGCACATAAGCAGAATCACGCACCTTCTGAGCATCTCTTCCACCTTCTCATACCGCCCTGCGCCAGGCAGGGAAAGTCTGACATAGACAAGAAAACACGAAAATCATTTTGTCATTTTTGTCCACAAAATGCTTACACTTTGATTTTTCACCTTTCCAAATCCACATAATATTACCGTAACGAGGCAATTCTTGTCGAAAAAATACCGTTTTTTACAGGATTCGCAAGTGCTTGACTTTTTGATGATTAAAAATTTGTCCACCCTAAAACAACTACCCACAGCGTGACAAGTTACCGCTTTTTAGGTAGAAAAAGACCGTCATCGGCAGCATAAAAGACGGTAATTGGCAGCGTAATAAGCCGCTGATTACAGTGCGAAAGACCGTTAATCGCAATGCAACCAACGGCTAATTGCGTCACAGGTGGCAGCAAAAGACATTTTTAGCAGTTATTATTCAAATTACCGATAACACCTCAAAATATCATTTTGTCAGGCTTTTGGCCGATTTAGTAACAAATTGATTAAAACGAGTCAGAGGGTTGTTGGTGGGAGGTTGGGAGGCGTTTAGGATGACAACGCAATGTTGCAAACGAGGCACAAAACCGTGTTTCTCACGCCCGAACAATGTTATAATAAGCAAAAAAGTAGTTTTTTAGGACGAAAAATTAGGCTATACAAAGAAAAAATACTACCTTTGCACCGAATTATATTTTTACGACTACTACAACAGATATGAATCTTGATTTACTTACCGCCATCTCACCTATTGATGGTCGTTACCGTGAAAAGACAGCGGAACTTGCACGTTACTTCTCTGAATATGCCCTGATAAAATACAGGGTGCGCGTGGAGATAGAATACTTCATAACACTTTGCGAACTGCCTCTGCCACAGTTGCAGGACTTTGACAAAGCGATATTCCCACTGCTGCGCAACATATACGAATCATTCAGCGAAGACGACGCACAGAGGGTGAAAGACATTGAAAAGGTAACAAACCACGACGTGAAAGCCGTGGAGTACTTCATCAAAGAGAAACTCGATGCCCTTGAAGAAGGACAACTGGGCAAAGGATACTTCAGCCGTAGCCGCGAATTTATACACTTCGGCCTGACATCACAGGACATAAACAACACCAGCGTGCCACTGTCAGTAAAAGAAGCCCTGGAAGAAGTGTTCATACCGCAGGTTGAGGAACTGATAGCACAGTTAACAGCCTACGCCGAGGAGTGGAAAGACGTGCCGATGCTGGCAAAAACACACGGACAGCCAGCCTCACCAACACGCCTGGGAAAGGAAGTGATGGTCTTCGCATACCGTCTGACAGAACAACTGAAGACACTGAAGCAGTGCAAATACACCGCAAAATTCGGTGGTGCGACAGGCAACTTCAACGCACACCACGTGGCATACCCACAATATGACTGGAGAAAATTCGGCAACGACTTCGTCAGCGAGAAGTTAGGACTGGAACGAGAGCAATACACCACGCAGATTTCCAACTACGACCACCTCGGCGCAATATTCGATGCCGTAAGACGCATAAACACCATCATCATAGACCTGGACCGCGACTTCTGGATGTATATATCAATGGAATATTTCAAACAGAAGATAAAAGCCGGAGAAGTAGGCTCAAGCGCCATGCCACACAAGGTGAACCCAATAGACTACGAGAACTCCGAAGGCAACCTCGGAATAGCAAACGCCATACTACAGTTCCTCGCCCAGAAACTGCCGGTAAGCAGATTACAACGTGACCTGACAGACTCTACCGTGCTGAGAAACATCGGTGTGCCACTCGGACACAGCATAATAGCAATACAAAGCACACTGAAAGGACTAAGAAAACTGATACTCAACGAGGAAGCACTGCAACGAGACCTCGACAATACATGGCCCGTAGTAGCAGAAGCAATACAGACCATACTGCGCCGTGAGGCATACCCCAACCCCTACGAAGCACTGAAAGCACTGACAAGAACAAACAAGCACGTCAACGAAGAGACAATGCACGAGTTCATAAAGACACTGGACGTCAGCGAAAAAGTAAAAGAAGAACTAATGACCATCACACCAGGAAACTACACAGGAATATAAACCACACAAGAAAAAAGACATACACAAAAACTGGCCGTGAGGCCTTTACATAACAAACAAAACAAACATCAACACTAAAACTTTGTACATCAATGGAAACAGAGAACGAGAAAAATCAGGAGCAAAGCCCTGTCAACACAAGCAATGACACTACCCGTGAGGGCAATTTCCAGCCACGTCAGCCACGCCAACGCGTACGCATAACAACACCACGCAACAACTACGGAGAACGTCCGCAGTATGGCGACAGACCAAGACCAGCATATAACCGCAACAACAGCGAAGGAGGATTCATGCCCGAAGGCTTCGGAGCAGGACTGACAGACGCCACCATGGAAAGACGCGACAACTACCAGCACCGCGAAGGAGGATACCAACGCAGAGAAGGAGGCTATCAGCCACGCAACAACTACGGCCAAAACCGTGGAGGATACAACAACCAAAGAGGCGGATACAACCAAAATCGCGGAGGGTATAACAACCAGCGCGGAGCATACGGACAACAGAACGGCTACCAACAAAGACCATACAGACCATACAACGCAGAAGGTAACACAGACGATACACTACAAGAACAAGGAGGATTCAAACCACGTAACAACTACGGGCAGAACAGAGGAGGATACAACAACCCACGCGGAGCATACGGACAAAACCGTGGCAACTACGGCAACCAGCACGGAGGATATAACAACCAACGCGGTGGGTACGGGCAAAACCGTGGCGGATACGGATACAGAAAACACACCGACGACTACGACCCAAACGCAAAATACTCCCTGAAAAAACGCATAGAATACAACGAAAACAACATAGACCCCACACAGCCAGTACGCCTTAACAAGTTCCTTGCCAACGCAGGAGTATGCAGCCGACGTGAAGCCGATGACTTCATAGAAGCAGGCGTAGTAACAGTAAACGGCAAAGTGGTAACAGAACTCGGCACAAAAATAATGCGCACAGACGAGGTAAAGTTCCACGATCAGCCCGTATCACTGGAAAAGAAAGTATATGTACTGCTGAACAAACCAAAAGATTGTGTCACCACAAGTGACGACCCACAGCAGAGACACACCGTGATGGACCTGGTAAAAGGAGCCTGCCCAGAAAGAATATACCCCGTAGGACGACTTGACCGCAACACCACAGGCGTTCTGCTGCTCACCAACGACGGTGACCTCGCATCAAAACTCACACACCCCAAGTTCATGAAAAAGAAGGTATATCACGTATATCTCGACAAAAACGTGACCCTCAACGACC
>JALFNY010000153.1 GCA_022774105.1 Prevotella sp. | reverse complement strand
ATGAAGGAACTGATTAAGAACCTTCCTGATGTCCCTGTATTTGTTCGTACTACTATTCTTCCTGGAACAAGTGACATGCTTTCTCGTGAGACTGGACACAAGGTACACTACATGCCTGAGTTCCTTACAGAACGTACCCATATCGAAGACTTCAAGAAGCAGACTATGGTGTTCACAGGAGCACACGAGTTACTAACAAGAATCTTCGTCGGAAAGAAGTTTACTGTGATGACTCCTCTTGAAGCAGAGCTGACCAAGTACATGCACAACGTCTTCGGAGCCTACAAGGTAACCTACTTCAACGCTTGTCGTGAGTACTGCGAGCAGATGGGAGGCGACTGGCGTAAGGTACACACCGGCATGCTCCTCTCGGGTTACATCAATGACACCCACACCTATGTCCCTGGTCCTGATGGCAAGTTTGGCTATGGAGGTAAGTGCTTCCCTAAGGATGTCAACGCCTTCACCATGATGACCGCAGGCACTCCTCTCGGCAAGTTGCTTGAGCCTCTGCACGAACTCAACGTTCACTTCCGTGGATTTGAGGAGCATATCTAATCCATAAATAAGCGGATGTACAAGTGGTTCATGATTCCTGATTCATACTGTGTGAAGTCGATGTAAGGAGTCGAAGAATATGGTGCGATACCATCATCCGCTTCCAAATTATAATTATCAACAAATGCCACAATCTAATAACAAGCAAATTGCAAAGAATGCTTTAGCCCTCTACTTCCGCATGTTTCTGACCATGCTTGTGGGGCTATTCACTTCTCGCGTCATCTTGCAGGCGTTGGGTGTTGAAGATTACGGTATCTACAATGTCGTGGGAGGTTTCGTGTCTATGTTCTCGCTCATATCAGGCTCTCTTGCCAGTTCGGTCAGCCGCTTCCTGACGTTTGAACTTGGGCGTAACGACATCACTCGCCTCAAGAGTGTTTTCAATGCATCAATTTGCGTGCTGTTAGGTTTAGCACTCATCGTATTCCTCCTCACCGAAACTTTTGGTATATGGTATCTCAATAACAAAATGGTTATCCCCGAAGCTCGAATGACGGCAGCCTTCTGGTGCTTCCAGCTTTCGTTGCTCACCTTTGTGGTCAATCTCATCAACCAACCTTATACGGCTGCAATCATTGCTCATGAGCGCATGGATATCTATGCCTATCTTGCAATTTCAGACAGCCTACTTAAACTCCTTATTTGCTTTGCCGTTCTTCATTCACCCATTGATCGTCTTATCTTCTATGCCATTCTCCTATGTGGTGTTGGACTCCTTAACCAGATAATTTATGTGATATTCTGCAAACGTAAATTCGAGGAATGTACCTTCCATCTTATCTTCGACCGTTCTCTCTTCAAGCAGATGTTCGGTTTTGCCGGTTGGAATTTCATCGGTTCTTCTGCTGCCATTCTTACCTCACAAGGTTCAAACTTACTCCTAAACTGGGCAGGAGGTCCTGTTGTTAATGCCGCTTATGGTATCGCCAATACCGTTTCTGGTATTGTAGCCACTTTCGTCAGCAACTTCACCCAGGCTTTCACGCCTCAGATAACCAAGCGCTATGCAGCCAAGGAATACGATTCGCTCATGCAACTGCTCATCTACGGAGCCAAGTATTCCTATTTTTTGATGTTCCTTATGGCACTCCCTATCATGCTTACCGCAGAGTTTCTGCTCAATCTATGGTTAGGTCAAGTACCAGAACATGCTGTCTGGTTTGTGCGGTTCATCATCCTCGGAAATCTGTTTGATGCAATCTCTCGACCTGTGGTCAATGCTAAGAATGCTACTGGCAATATCCGCAACTACCAAATTGTCGTTGGTGGTATTCTTTTGCTTGTGTTACCATTATCATACGTTGCCATTAAGCTCGGATTACCCGTTGAGAGTGTAACGGCTGTTGCAGCCCTCATATCCTTTATTGCAGTCCTTGCGCGTATGTATATGCTCCGTGGTGATTTTCCCAGCTGGTCATCGCGTGTCTTTATGCGGGCAGTTGTGCTCCGTGTGTTGCTTGTCTCTGCTGTTGCTGCCATCATTCCGTTAGTTGCTCATATCATGATACCGGCAGGGTGGACAAACTTCCTCGCAGTGGGTTCTCTTTCGCTCCTCTCATCTGTCCTTTGTATCCTCTATCTTGGGTGCGACACTTCGGAGCGTAACCTTATCTTGTCTAAATGCAAGCAAGGAATCACTAACTTTAAAGCAAAACTTTCACGTTAACACAATATATCACAATGAACTCATTTCTTCGTAAATTCTTAATTGGCGAATGGAATCTGGGTATCTGTAATCAGAATTTCATCGAAGAGTTTGCTAGGGTGCCTCAGGGTGGTACACTAAAACTCCAAACCACATGGATGAAGCACCATCACTACAACTTCTTCTATGCCGATCCCTTTATATATAAGGTAGCAAAAGACCGCGTGCAAATCCTTGCTGAAGAATATTTCTTCACTCGTTCCAAAGGTGTAATCTCTTTGCTTGATATAGATCGAAACAATGGCAAACTTCTCGGCAAGCAGGTTGTACTCGAAGAGACCTGCCACCTGTCTTATCCTTTTTACGATGAAGTGTCTCGCACCTTCACGCCCGAGTCTTTCCGTAATGGCAATTGGGCTACATACGATTTTGATGGCAAGCAGGTTTGCAACAAACGCATCATAGCCGATTCCCCTCTCATAGATGCCACTCCTGTTGAGTACAACGGCAAGTGGTACGTCTTCGCCACAAACCAGCCCCATGCGCTCGATGAACTACTCATCTATCACAGCGACCATCGTGAGGGTCCATTTACACCGCATCCCGGCAATCCAGTCAAGAAATGTATAAAGACTTCACGCCCTGGAGGTAAGTGTTTCGTACATAATGGCAACCTCTATCGTGTGGTTCAAGACTCTACCTCTCGTTATGGTGAAACCATGCATATCATGAAGGTGACAGAACTTTCACCAACCACTTTCTCCGAGGAACTCTTCTGTCATTTGGAGATTGAGAACCCAGGCAAGTTTCCTCTGGGTTTCCATACCCTTAATTTTGCGGATGATTTCATCGTTATCGATGGCTTCCGCGAACAGATGCGTCCGTTCTTCGTAACTTATATCGTCAAGATTCGTCCAATACTCAAGAAAATCTTCAAACTGAAATAATGAAACAGCGACAATCAAATTTCGAACTTCTCCGCATCCTTGCAATGCTCTTTGTGGTATTGCTACATGTCAATGAGATGGTGTTGGGGGGGGTAAATCGATTGGATGTAATCCAGTCCCCGGTTGATGCTTTTGTGCGTTCTCTCAGCGAACAGTTCTGTTGTGTATGCGTTAATGTCTTTATCCTCATTTCCGGATGGTTCGGTATCAAAACATCGTTCAAGGGCGTTGCGAATATCATCTTTCAGGTGTTTTTCTATACGATTTTCCTCATTGCATTGGGACATCTGTTAGGATGGGAGGTACCTCTTGATCGCATCACAGCTGTGGTTCGATATGATACGGCATACTGGTTCGTCTCGCAATACCTGCTACTTTATCTCATCGCTCCTGCTCTCAATAGTTTTGTTGATTCGGCAGATGACAAGAGACTTCTGGGAGTAACCGCCAGCCTGTTTACCTTTGAGTTTGTTATGGATTGGCAGGTTCATTATGCCAATATGAATGGAGGCAATAATGTAGTGTCCTTCATAGCTCTTTACCTCTTGGCTCGCTATCTGGCTACAAGAGAGTCACGGCTTTCACAATACTCATGGAAGCATTATGCTTGTGCTTATTTCGTATTCACGCTTCTGCCTTGTATTATAGGTTTCGCCGGCTCATACTTCATAGGGAGTGATTTAGGTAAGGCGCAATACACATCACCTTTCGTTGTTGCTGCTTCAGTCTCACTCTTGCTAATGTTCTCCAAGTTCCAATTTGTCAGCAAACCTATCAACTATCTGGCATGTTCGGCCTTTGCCATTTATCTGATACACATCAGTCCTATATCCGCCCGCTACTTCAAACAGCACATGACCGCTGTATATGATTCCATGTCTGGAGCATTATTCATCCCTGTTTCTATTGCGATTGCCATAGTTCTGTGTGTTGCATGCATGCTTATTGACAAGGTTAGAATTTACTTGTGGAGTGTAATTTCGAAAAAAATATTCAAAAATTCATAACTAAATATGAACAACCCATTAGTTTCAATCATAATTCCCATCTATAATGTGGAGCAGTATCTGCCGCAATGCATTGATAGCGTTCTGCAGCAGACATACACCAATCTGGAGGTACTGCTCATCAATGATGGGTCTCCCGACAATTCTGATACAATATGTCGTGAGTATGCCGAAAAGGATAGTCGCATAAAATATTATAAGCGCACTAATCATGGATTATCAGCAACACGTAATTTCGGAATACAGGAGGCAACAGGTGATTATTACTTCTTCCTTGATAGTGATGACTATATTGACCATGATTGCATAGACGAAATGGTTCATGCATCAGCAGATGGTTCTCTCGCTATTACCAACTATCAGATAGATTTTTCGGACGAAGGTCGTATCATTCCTGCACCTCAGCCTTGTAGAACGTATGCGTCAGTTAAAGCTTTCTTACAAGATTTCAACCTGTATTTTGCCACAAAGACCAACTTCGTCTGGGGTAAACTCTACAAGGCTACTACCATTAGGGATAACGGCTTAAGTTTTGATGATAGTGTAGCTTTGGTTGAGGATATTCTTTTTAATATCCAATACTACAAACTTCATCAGGGTGGCATCAATTTGCTGAATAACAAAGGATATTACTACCGCCAGCATGGTACAACAACTCTGTCCAAGAAATTCGACAAGCGGATGTTCGATTGGAACGAACAAGGATATACTGCTGTTCGTGATTTTTTGATGGCTAATGATGCGATGACCGATAAGAACCGCAAGCATTTCTATCATAACGTTCTTGGCAATCTTATATATTCAACAAGCCTTATGACGATGCAGGATGCTATCCCAACATCCGACAAACTTGAGCTGTTGCGCAAATATACTACCTCACCTTTAGCCTCAGAGGTTTTTGATAATACCACTGAGGAGCATGGCATCAACAAAATTCAGAGAATGATGCTCAAAGATGGTTGTTACCGTTCTTATATCATTGTAAATAAGTTGTTAACTTTTCTCCGGAAAATTAAAGCCTCAATACGATGAATAAAATTATATCAGTTCTTAGGAACAGGTCTTTGTGGTTGTATGAAGGTCTTACAGAATTTTACGCCAAGGTTTTTATGAAAGCCCCCAAAGTTCTGACTATTGACGAGACATTAGACTTGATCATCAACGAACACTATTCCATTAGTCGTAATGGCGATGGCGAGTTGAATATCATGATGGGACGTGAAATTCCATTCCAACACCAAAATTCTCGTCTGGCTGCCATAATGCGTGAATCTCTTAATGCAGAGATACCCAGATACATCTCATGCATCCCGGATGTTTTCGAAGATACTTCCCATTTCAATAGTAAGGCACAGCAATACTACAAGTCCTTCCTCCACACGAATCGCTACCACTGGTATCGTCTGGCCAAAGCACCAATTTATGGTAATGCCTTTATCTCTCGGTTTTATATGGACTACAAAGACAAATCTGGTTCTGGATACCGTGTGGACAGATTGAAGCAGATATGGAGAGGGCAGGATGTCGTGCTGGTTGAGGGCAAGGATAGTCGTCTTGGTGTCGGTAATGATCTTTTCGAAGGGGCAAACTCACTTGTGCGTGTGTTAGGTCCTTCTGAGAATGCCTTTGACCGCTATGACGAAATTATGAATTATGTGAAGGCCAATGCAAATCAAGACACACTTATCCTTCTCGCACTCGGTCCTACTGCAACTGCCATGGCATACGAGCTTGCCAAGGCTGGTTATTGGGCTGTTGACATTGGTCATATTGATATTGAGTACGAGTGGTTCCTGATGGGAGCATCTTCCAAGGTCAATGTCCCCGGTAAATATACAAATGAGTCAACAGGCGACAAGATAACAGGATCGCTTCCTGAAGAGGCTATCG
>JALFNY010000200.1 GCA_022774105.1 Prevotella sp. | reverse complement strand
GGTGGTGTATGCAAGTCCCGCTGTTCCAAAGGCTTTTGACGGATATAGGATAGTACAGTTGTCAGATGCTCACACAGGAACCTTTAGAGGCCTCTACCACCATTTGCTACAAGAGAGCATAGATACAATAAATTCCCTTGCTCCAGATCTCATATGCTTTGTTGGTGATATTGAGAATTTTTTACCTTCGGAACTGGAATCCCACGCTGAGGCTTACGCTTCGTTAAAGGCCAAGGATGGGGTTATGAGCGTAATGGGAAACCATGACTACTCATTATACCTAAGGCTTTCTATAAGAGAAAGGCTTGCAATGGAGAGAAGAACACGCCAGTTGCAACGTTCCTTTGGGTGGCAGTTGCTTGAGAATGAGCATAGGGTAATACGTCGTTGCGCCAATGATGACGTTGAATCATGTACAGATTCCATAATCATTATTGGCGAGGAGAACTGGGGGCATCCTCCTTTTCCGCAATATGGTAGCGTAACAAAAGCGTTGACAGGACTATCCTTGTATAACAAGAAGATACGCAAATCCCCCACTGCCCCTCCTGTTTTTACTATAATGCTTTCTCACGACCCTACGGCGTGGAGGGAACACATAATGCCACTTTTCCAACCAAACGTAACGCTTTCTGGACATACGCACGGCACACAGTTCTCGCTATTCGGTTGGTCGCCTGCGTCACTGATATACAAGGAATGGGGAGGAGAGTACTATGAGACAAGTGAGGAGGACGATTTGTTACAACACCATTTGTTGAGTGTGACCACTGGCGTTGGCGGTAATTTTCCTTTCCGCTTCAATATGCCCAGAGAGATAGTACTTATTACCCTGAAACATAAAGAGCATTAACCAACAGACAAAGATAAGTATATGAAACAGAAAGTCTTTTCCATCCTTTTTCTATTGTTTATTACCACTGTTGTACGGGCGCAGCAGGCAGAGTGGCATCCAGTCAGCGTGTGGCCTTTCGTTTATGAGCAATTCCAGGATGCCGTGATATATACTGGCCCCATGAACATGATAGTCAAGGCAAAGGCAAATATTCATGTCGCCAATAGTACACTGTGGTATGAGAGCAAGGGCAAGAAACTGGAGGCAAAGGCTGGCACCGTCAACAAGGTTACGTTCTCAGACAGCGTGACGTACTATAACGTGTCCGGCAAACTGTGTTCTGTTTTGAGCGAGGATACCATCAATGGACAGGTATGTCGCCTATATGTGGCAGCGCAGCTGGACAGAGTACGGTATGAAGAGAGTGCCCGTGTCAGCAGGCAGAACCAGACAATGCTCGATTGTCTGCCGGCATTTACGGATATCGTTAACGATGTTGCAAATGCAGAAGGTATAAAGGATATGGACCTCGAACCACTGCCTATGCGCGACAAGTTCTATATGCTATATCAGGGAGAGACATTTGAGGCAAACGAAAGTAATATCCTACGCCATTTCAATACAAGGCAGGAGCGCAATACCTACCGCAGTTTTGTTCGCTCTGCTGAGATACTTTACAGCAGTAGGCTGTCCATGCTAACAGTATGGAAGACATTTTTCGTGAAATAACAAACTAATAACCAAGAACTAACTATAACATAACCCTATTCTAACTTATGAAAAAAAACATTTTACTGACAGTGGCAACAGCCCTCAGTCTCCTGTTGTATGGAGTTTCTGTCCATGCACAGTCAAAGAAAGAACAAGGCGATATATGGTTGGACATCAACGGAGTTCGTGACCTTACCGCCGATTCTATTGACATTGCTAATCAGGCACGTCCCATTCCAGGTTCCTCCCGTAAGGGAAACAATCCCGTACTCTTCCTCGTGGGCAACTCTACCATGCGCACAGGCACACGCGGTAATGGCGATAACGGACAATGGGGGTGGGGATATTATGCCCATGAGTTCTTTGACGCAGAACGTATTACAGTAGAGAACCATGCCCTCGGCGGCACCTCTCCACGTACGTTCTATAAGTCGCCAGAACTGTGGCGCCGCACACTCAGTGCAGTACGCAGGGGCGACTATGTATTCCTTGAACTCGGCCATAACGATAATGGCCCCATTGACGAGGTGCGTGCACGCTCCAGTTACCGTCCCGATGGTAAACTGAGCCTTACTGATGACTCTATTATCATATATAATAAAGTAAAAAAATGTCAGGATACTGTTTATACATTCGGTGGATACACACGTCGTTTCATCATGGAGGTACGTGCCAAAGGAGCGATACCTGTTCTTTTCACACTCACCCCACGCAATGCATACGAGGCCACAGACACCAATCGCATACAACGTAAACTCACAGACTTTACACCTGCCATATTCGCCATAGGAAAAGAGTTGGACGTTCCTGTCATAGACCTCAACGACATCTCTGCCCGCAAATTCGAGACATACGGCAAGTGGAAGACAGATTATCACTTCTATCATGACAAAATACACTCCTCCGCTTTCGGTGCAAGAATGAATGCCCATTCAGCGGCAGAGGGCCTTGCCGCCTGCGAACACCCACAGGTGAAGGAGTTGAAGACATATCTGATCAAGGATAAGGTGTTCCCCGATTACGAGGACAAACTGCTGGCATGGGAACCAAACAACTATGACAAGAAAGGAAATATAATTCCCAAAAGCAAAAGTGCAGAAGAGAAGAAGACCAAGGTGCGTATATACCTCTGTGGTGATTCCACAGGAAAGAATGAAGATAAGAAACCCGATGGTATGTGGGGTTGGGGCTCTCAGGCTTACACAGTATTTGATGAATCCAAGTGTACTTTTATAAATAGTGCCAAGGCTGGTCGCTCCACCCGCACCTTTCTGCTTGAAGACCGTTGGGAGGAGGTGTATCGCACACTACGTTCCGGTGATTATGTGCTCATACAGTTTGGCCATAATGACATTGGAGGCATTGACAAGGACAAGGAACGTGGTGTAATCGCCTGTGCCAAAGACACCAGTCATGTGTATCATCTCAAAAGCAACGGAAAGAACCTTGTGGTATATTCCTACGGATGGTATCTGCACAAGATGATTGTTGACTGCAAGGAGAAAGGCGCAATCCCCGTGATACTCTCCTTTACCCCACGCAATGAGTGGCACGAAGGCAAGGGCGAGGTCAGCGGTAAGTTCTATCCTGTTAACGAGAAGAAAGGCAAGCAATACATAGAGCGTCGCAATGACAACTACATTCCGCAGTGGTGTAAGCAGGTGGCAGAACAGAACGGTGTAGAGTTCATAGACATACATAACATTACCGCTGACTACCTTGATAAGAAATGTGGAAGCAAGGAGAAGGCAATGGAGTATTTCAACCATGACCACACACATGCCTCCCTTCTCGGAGCACGCACCAATGCCCAGAGTCTTAAAAAGGGTATTATAAGCAATAAGTCACCATTGGCACAATACTTGAAATAAACAAGGAGTATTGTTGCAAACCATATTCAGAACAATACGCCCATATCACGTCTATATATCGTGGTATGGGCGTTTCCTATTATCCCAAATCGGTCATTAGATTTGGGTTAATAACGCCGTTCTACGCACCGCAATGCCAACAAGGTCGCTTCCTCATTGAACAATGTAGGCTTGCCAAGTGGGGTGACAAGAACGAGAACAGAGTATGCCGACATATCGTCACATAAAGCAAAAAGAGGAGAGATAGCACCGTCTCTCAAGAGAAAAACAACGTGAAGGTTTCAAAAAACAGAGATATAAACATATATATATGCAAAAAAACACGTAATAATTTCTTTTTTCTCAAAAAAATATGCTAACTTTGCAGCGATTTTGTGTAGGTGGGCTCAGTGCCCAACCCCTATCTGTAACAGTAATAAAAAAACAAAAGATAAATGGCAAATTCTAAAAACAAGGAGGCTGCTGCCACACAGGAGCAGAGCCTAAACACTCAGGAAGAGTTTTTCTTAAAGTATCGCAAACAGATTCTTATCGCAGTGGCAGCCATCGTGATCGCTGTCTGCGGCTATGTGACTTACACGTCATTCTTTGCAGGTCCACGTGAGGAAAAGGCTTCAACGGCTCTTGCCAAGGCACAAGAAGCCTTTGGGCAGGGAGACTATCAGAAGGCTCTCAACGGTGACAAGGCACAGGAGGGCTTCCTTGCAGTGGCTGACAACTATAACGGTACAGACGCAGCGAACCTCGCAGAACTGTATGCCGGTCTGTGTTATGCCAACCTTGGCAAATGGGCAGAGGCAGTAAAGTATCTCGATGACTTCTCTTCACAGGGTGATGCCATGATAAGCCCCGCGGCAAAGGCTGCTTTGGGCAATGCGCTGGCACACACGGGAGACATAGACGGGGCCATCAGTTCCCTGAAAAAGGCCGCTGCAATGGCTGACGCAGAGTCAGAAGAGGGGGTGAACAACAGCCTCTCACCAACATTCCTCGTACAGGCTGCACGCCTGCTTGAGAGCCAGGGCAAGAAGGATGAAGCACTGGCCATATATAAGGATGTAAAGGAAAAGTACATAAACAGTGTCGTAGCACAGGACATTGACAAGTACATAGAGCGCATAAACAAGTAAGTGAGACACACCATCTACATAGGATTTCTCGCCTTTGCGGTAACCCTGTCCTTCTTTTCATGTAAGAGTGAGAAGAAAGCACAGGAGGATATTATCGTAGAGAAGATAGTGGCGAAGCCGCAGCAGGGAGCACAACGCATGGAGACAGACGAGCGTAACGGCTCCGTAACGTGGATAGGAGGTGCGGAATACTCATACAGTATAGTGCGTGCAGCCAATGATTCTCTCGCCATAGTGAAAAACCACGGAGTGGAATACCATGACAATGCCATAAGACTGGCCGTATATCGTGCTGACGGAACAATGTTTTTCCAAAAGACATTTACCAAAGCCAACTTCGCACCAATGCTCCCACAACAGTTCAAGGAGCACGGAGTGCTGTTGGGAATGAACCTTGACAAGGCAGAAGGCAACAGCCTGAGATTCATTGTCAGTGTAGGATCGCCTGATGACAGCAACGAGGAGTTCTACTATGTGGTGATGAGACTCAATAACTTCGGCGCCACAAGTGCAGAACGTTGCGAAGGGATGGGAGAAGAATAATCTCTCATACAAGATTAAAAAACTATAACATAAGGGGTTCCTTCATCACTTTCCCGATGATGGAACCCTCTTTTTCTGCCGCTATACGCAACTCCCTTTCAAAGTAAAAAGCAATGCTGCCAACAAAGGAACATGGCAGTTCAGGACGTTGGTAGTGGGAAATGTTACGTTTGAAGAACTCTCTGAAACACTCCACCACCATCTGTTCTATCCACGGCTCGTCCGTATGTCGCCTGATGAAGGTAGCAAGTGAGGCAAGGAAGCGGTTGGGGAAAGGACGTCGGTACACATTCTCTATTATCTCAGCAGCAGTAAGTCCCGTTTCTTTTTCAAACACTTTCTGCGTCTCAGAGTGCCCACCCTTATACAAACAGTTTACAAACGTCTTGCCGAGAACCGCTCCGCTGCCCTCGTCCCCAAGAATATAACCCATTGGAGAGACGTTTGCCACGATCTCCTTACCGTCATACAGGCAGGAGTTTGAGCCCGTACCAAGTATGCAGGCAATGCCCTCCTCGTTATGGAACAGTGCTCTTGCCGCTCCGAGTATGTCGCTGCCAACCTCCACATCGTATGAGGCGGGGAAGGTATCACACAGTATTGTGGCAAGAAGGGGGGCTTTCTCAATGGTACATCCAGCACCGTAGAAATGTACATAACTGATTGCTGCGGCACAAGGGAAGCCCTCTTGCCGCAGCAATTCATTGTTTATGATGCGTCGCATCTCGTCTTCTGTCTGGTGAAACGGGTTCAGTCCCTGTGTGCGGAACAACTGTCTTGTACCGTTCTCCTCTGTCATCCAGGTGGTCTTGGTGCTTCCTCCGTCTGCTGTTAGTATCATGTCGTTCGTTGTAATGTTAATGTTTTGCAGTTGCAAAAATACAACGAATAATTGAATCTCACAAACTTTGCAGCGTTTTTTGTTGCTGTCATTGTAAGCCTATGGCAATAAATATTGCCATCAGCGATGCTACAATCAGCGTCCACCTCACGTTGTTGTAGATTTTTTGAATCTTAATTGCCTTTCTCTCGTCCATTGTCATCGTGTCTTTGAGGTTGTTGTTTCTTTGCTGCAAAGATACGATAAGGTTATTACAGAAAGGTTACGCGGGTGTTAAGAGAATGTTTCACCTCCGTAAGGTGAATATTATTGTCAGTCCACCTCCTGGCGTTAGTTCCGCCTTTGCTATTCCATGATGTGTCATGGCGGCGTTCTTCACTATGGCAAGACCAAGTCCTGTCCCACCAAGTTTACGTGAACGCCCTTTGTCAACACGGTAAAAACGCTCGAAAATACGTGTGAGGTGGCTGGGATCAACGCCTGGTCCGTTGTCGCTCACGGTGAATTCATAGAACTGTTCCGTAGTGGTGCTTGTCTGTTTGCATGTTATCTTCAGGCTGTCTGCACCCTGCGCATATGCTATTGCGTTGTCAACTATGTTACGGAACAGACTGTATATAAGGCTGCTGTCGCCCGGTATGAGTATCTGTTGGGGTGTATCGATGTGTGGAGTGATACCCCTCTCTGCCAGTTGCAGGGCCGTGTCTTCTATGACGTTGTCAATTATTGCCCTCACATCTACTATCGTTTCTTTCTGCTGTCGCTGCTCGAAGGTCGTTTCTTTCTCATCAAGTTTGGTCAGAGTGGCCATGTCAAGCAGCAGTTTTGACATTCGTTCGCTTTGTGCGTAGCATCTTTCAAGGAAGTGTTGTCTTTTCTCTGGCGGCATATCTGGGTTGGCAAGTATGCTTTCAAGATAGCCGTGTATGCTGGCGGTAGGTGTTTTCAGTTCGTGTGCAGCGTTCTGGGTCAGTTGCTGTTTGATGCGTATCTTCTCTTCTTCAGAGTGCCGTAACTTCCAGTATAGGGCTATTATGGTGTGTGATATGTCCCCCAGTTCATCGTCGGGCAGTTGCCTTTCCAGTTCGTGGTCAAGCGTATCGCCCTCTTCTGCCTTCACGGCAAACTCATACAGGTAGCGTATATGCTTTCCTATTCGTGAGGTATTGTAGTACAATGCCAAGCCGAGCAGTATGGTCAGGGCAATGGTAAAGTAGATGTATGAGTTGTCTGCTTGCAGTGAACGGGTTATCTCGGCGGAGTAGGGGATGGCTGATCTTATGATGATACTGCCCACGTGCCCTTTTTTCTCTGGCAGATAGGTAGCAGAATAGAAATAGGTCTCGTGAGTATATAGTGATGCTCGTTTTATGTCATAGCCGCTTCCGTGTTTCAGTGCTTCCTGTATCTCCTCACGTTGCAGGTGGTTTGCCATGCGGCTCACGTCCTCCTGTTGACTGTCAAGTATTACCCTTCCCTGTCTGTCTATAATGGTTGCCCTGAGACCTTTCATGCCTCTCTTTTTCATATAGTGCATGAAGGCATCGTGACTGATGATGGAGTCACCCAGATTTTGGAGCATCTCGTAGTTGTACATCTGCAACTGTGAGTGCATGATGTCTATCTTATACTCCTTCTCTCGCTTGAACTGGTATATGCTGAAGCACACGGCGAAGACCACAAAGATACCGCCGATGCTGAACAATAGGTTATTTTGAAAGGACTTACTCCTCAAATGTATAGCCATAACCGAAGCGTGTCTTTATTTGTTTGCCGTAACGGCCAATCTTCTTGCGTAATCGTGTGATGTTAACGTCCACCGTTCTGTCAAGTACGTAGGTGTCACTTGGCCAGCAACGTCTTAACAGTTCCTCGCGTGCGAACACCTTGTTGGGTTTCCGAAGGAATAGCAACAGTAATTCAAACTCAAGTTTTGTCAGTGCAATCTTTTCTCCGTCAAGAGTTACTGTCTTTGATGATGTGTCAACGCTGAGGGTCTTGTAGGTAACCGTCTCGCCGTCTTTCTGTCGTGATGCGGTGTCCCTCTCTTTCTCACTGTTCGCCCTTCTCAGCACTGCCGCCACCCTTGCTTTCAGTTCCTTGATGCTGATAGGCTTGGCAATGTAGTCGTCAGCACCAATGTTAAGGCCTTTTACGGTGCTGTCCTCGTTGTCAAGTGCGGTGATAAAGATAATAGGAATGTGTGCCGTTGCAGGCTGTTCCTTCAGGCGTCGTGCCATCTGGAAACCGGACATTTCGCCCATCATTATGTCAAGTAGCAACAGGGAATAGTCTGTAAGGGACATTTGCATGGCCTCTTCTGCCGAGTTGGCGGTATCTACCTCATATCCTTCTGTCTCAAGGTTGTATTGCAGGATTTCACAAAGATCTTGCTCGTCATCTACTACAAGTATTTTCATGTTGCATAATTAATTTTAACTCTGATGATGAATATGTTGGCAAAGGTAGCCAAAACTATTTTCATGCGCAAATAATATAGGTTAAAATTTTGTTACAATTACCTTTGCCGTGTGCGGAAAAGTTTGTAACTTTGTCTCCAAAAACAACGGAATAACCCACCAACCCACCATACTACTAAACAACTGACCCACCAACCCACTAAACAATTAAACATCAACCAATGACCATCAAGGAGCGAATATCACAGATAAGGGACGGAGAAACGGGTAGAGCGCAGTTCATACGTTTTATTATCAATGGCTGCGTGTCGGCCGCAGTGCACTATGGTGTGTATCTATTGTTGCTTTTCATGATAGACCATTACATCAGTAATATAGAAGAAATGATAACGCGCGACACGGCGACCAGTGCCGCTTACGCCATAGGCTATATCGTTAGTTTTGCAGTAAACTTCTATTTCACCTGCGTCTTTACCTTCCGTGCCGCCCCCACGCTGCGTCGTTTCCTCGGCTTTTCAGGTAGTCATGCAGTAAATTTCCTGCTCCATATCGTCCTCTTCGCTGCCTGTCTTCACCTTGGCGTACACCGTCTCATAGCACCGGTTGTGGTGATGGGCATAGCGATGTTGGTGCAGTTCACAATACTCAAACTGGTGTTCAGAAAGCGTTAGACAGTGTGTGTCAGGCGTTTAGGTAGGCTCTGACAGATAGAACAGGAATAACCGATATTTCAACCATTTACAGAAGAAAAAGTAAAGAGGTGCAGATTACGCAGCAATCAGGTGCAGATAGCACAGTAATCAGCACCTTTTTGCAGTGTAATCAGCACCCTTTCGCGTGAGAGGACATAACCGAAAAGAACAGAAATAAAATGACCTATTGGGATTTAATCGTATCTGCAGAGCCCCCAAAAAGTGCATTTTTCTGATTTAACATTAAATTAATACCATATTATTTAAGGTATTACATTTTTTTTTGTTACCTTTGCATCTAAATTGGCTGATTGTTGTCTCATGGCATTGTGAGTGGTGGCAGTTGGCAGAATGTTGACAGGCGGAAATCAAACAATAAGAAAAGAAGATGGGTATATTCGGATTTTTCAACAGGGAGAAGAAGGAGACGCTTGATAAGGGTCTGGAAAAGACCAAGCAGAGCGTTTTCAGTAAGTTGACGCGCGCCATAGCCGGCAAGGACAAGGTGGACGATGACGTGCTGGATAACCTTGAAGAGGTTCTCATTACCAGCGATGTAGGTGTTGATACTACCTTGAAGATTATCGAGCGCATAGAGGCAAGAGTGGCACGTGACAAGTATGTCTCCACGTCTGAACTTAACGTAATACTCCGTGAAGAGATAGTAGCACTGCTGGCGGAGAACAATGCGTCAGACAATGATTCCTGGGAGTTACCCTCCGACCATAGGCCGTATGTCATACTTGTTGTGGGTGTCAACGGTGTTGGTAAGACCACCACGATAGGCAAACTGGCATGGCAGTTCAAGGAGGCTGGCAAGAAAGTGTATCTTGGTGCGGCAGACACGTTCCGCGCAGCAGCCGTGGAGCAGTTGTGTATCTGGGGCGAGAGAGTCGGTGTGCCAGTTATAAAACAACAGATGGGCTCTGACCCTGCAAGCGTGGCTTACGACACATTGTCGTCAGCGAAAGCCAACAATGCAGATGTAGTTATAATAGACACCGCCGGACGACTGCACAATAAGGTAAACCTTATGAACGAGTTAAAGAAGATAAAGGACGTAATGAAGAAGGTATTGCCAGACGCACCAGACGAGGTATTGCTTGTCCTTGACGGCTCTACAGGACAGAACGCCTTTGAACAGGCACGGCAATTTGCCGCAGTGACGCAGATTAGTAGCCTGGCAATAACCAAGTTGGACGGAACAGCAAAGGGCGGTGTAGTGGTAGGTATCAGTGACCAACTGAAGGTACCAGTGAAGTACATCGGACTGGGAGAGGGAATGAAAGACTTGCAGATGTTTAACAGAAGGGAGTTCGTTGACTCCTTGTTCGGTAACAAGTGACCGTGTCAGTGCAGGCAGTAGTCTGACAGACGTGTCAGTACAACATAAAGATAGTGAAGAAAGAGCAGATAGACATAATAACGATGGGCTGTTCCAAGAACCTCGTTGACAGCGAGGCCTTGCAGCGATTGTTCATAAGCAAAGGATATACCTGCGTGCTTGATGCTGACGTAGTGCATGGAGATACCGTGGTGGTGAACACCTGCGGATTCATAGGCGATGCCAAGCAGGAGAGCATAGACACCATATTGCAGTTCGCGCAGGCAAAAGAGCAGGGACAGATAAGAAGGCTGTTCGTCATGGGATGCCTCTCGCAAAGGTACAAGACCGACTTAGAGAAGGAGATACCACAGGTTGACAAGTATTATGGTAAGTTCGACTATAAGGCACTTGCGGAAGAACTGTCAGCAGCAGATGCTATGGACGTCAATGGCAACAGGTGCTTGCAGAGGCCAAAGAGACGTACACCGCATTACTGTTATATAAAGATTTCTGAGGGTTGTAATAGACACTGCGCATATTGTGCCATACCAATCATAACAGGCCGACATAAAAGTCGGACGATGGAGGACATCCTCGACGAGGTAAGGGAAAGGGTGGCAGAAGGCGTGAAGGAATTTCAGATTATTGCACAGGAACTGACATATTATGGTGTTGACATAGACGGTAAACGACACATTGCCGAACTGGTGTCAAGAATGGCGGATATAAAGGGAGTGAAATGGATAAGGTTGCATTATGCCTACCCTAACCAATTCCCGTTAGAACTGCTTGATGTGATGCGTGAGAAAGCAAATGTGTGCAAATATCTTGATATAGCCCTTCAACATATCTCTACCTCAGTGCTTGACAGAATGTGTCGTAATACGACAAAGGAAGAGACAATGGAACTGGTAACGCAGATACGTCAGAGAGTGCCGGGCATCGCTTTGCGAACAACATTGATGGTAGGATATCCAGGAGAGACGGAGGAGGAGTTTCAGGAACTGGTGGACTTCGTCAAATGGGCACGATTTGACAGAATGGGAGCGTTTGCCTATTCAGAGGAAGAGGGGACATACAGTGCAGAGAATTATGCTGATGATGTTCCGCCAGAGGTAAAGCAACAACGTCTCGACAAACTGATGAGAATACAGCAGCGCATATCTGCGGAACTGATGCAGGAGAGAATAGGGCAGGAGATGAAGGTGATAATAGACCGACGCGAGGGCAACTGGTATGTTGGACGCTCTGAGTTTTCATCACCAGAAGTGGACCCGGAGGTATTGATACCTGCATCAGAAAAGCAACTGCGCAGGGGATGCTTCTATAATGTGAGAGTGACAGGAGCAGAGGAATTTGATATTTATGCCACAGTAAGGTAAATATGAATAATAAGGAATTCATCACGGCCTTGTCCCAAAGAACGGGATATAAGGCTGACGACACACAGAGCCTTGTGCGTACAGTCGTGCACGCCATTGTCGATAGTTTGACAGAGGGCGACAGCGTTGGCATCTCTGGACTTGGCACTTTTGAGGTCAGGAAGAGAATGGAAAGAATAATTACGAACCCAGGGACAGGGCAGAAGATGCTCGTACCGCCAAAACTTGTCGCAAACTTCAAACCCTTCCCTACATTGAAGGAAAGAATGAGGAGTACAAAATAAAATGATGCAGGGGACATAGGCAGGTATAACCTATTAAGACAAACAATGACAACGGTAAGAGACATAGCAAAGATTCTTGCGACAAGACATTCGCTCAGCGGTGCAGATGCCGATGCCTTCATTCAGATGATGGTAGAGACAATCAACGAAGGATTGTTCCGTGACCGTCAGGTGAAGATAAAAGGCTTTGGCACATTCAAACTGCAGACGGTAAAGGAACGTACAAGCGTTAATGTGAACACTGGTGAGAAGGTTATCATAGGTGAACATGACAAGGTGTCATTCACCCCCGACAATGTGATGAAGGACCTTATAAACAAACCTTTTGCGCAGTTTGAAACAGTGCCGGTGGACGATGATAGCCCGTTGCTCGATGCTAATAACCTGTTGGAAATGGAACAGGATACAGAAGACGGCAACGATGATGATGGCAAGGAAACGGAGAGGTATGATGATAATCCGCCAGAGGCAGTGACGGTGTTGGCTCCTATACAGGATACGGTGACAGCACAGGAACAGACAGATGACACTCCGCAGCAAGATGATACCTCGTTTGCCGAAGATGAGGTAATGCAAACACAGGAGGTGAACGAGGAATCACCTTCGGCAGAGGAAGAAAAGAAAGAAGATACGGAGGAAGAAGCGAAGGAAGAAACCACGTATGCTGAGAACGAAGAAGAGGAAGAGGAGTGTGAGGTATGTGACCTTCCAAGTTCACGATGCCGCAACATATTTATATATTATGGTGTGATAATAAACATAGTAGTTGCGGTAACCTTCTTCACCTTGGGTTATCTCGCTTGCTGTCAGCAGTGGTTCTCGGCAGAAGAGGAGGAAACAGTGCGGCCAGTAGTGTTAACGCAAAAGGAGAAGGCTGAGCAGAAAAGAAAGCAGGATAGTATTCCTGCCACTGTGCCTGCACAGCCATCAAAAGAAACGACGGACACTCTGAAAAAGGAAAAGACCGTAAAGACTGTCACGGAGACACCGAAGGTAGAGAAGAAAGACAACGCCCCTGAAACCTTGAAAGGTAAGGACTATGACAAGGATGTCAGGGTAAGGACAGGAGCCTATAATATAATAGGTACAGAAACAGAGGTCGTTGTTAAGGAAGGACAGACATTAAAGTCTATCAGTCGTGCATATCTCGGTGATGGCATGGAGTGCTATGTAGAGGTTTACAATGACAAGAAAGACGTTAAGGTGGGAGATAAGATAAAGATTCCAAAGTTAAAGTTAAAGAAAGCAGCAAGGAAGAAATAATTAACACGGACAATAAAGATAGAGCAGACGAGCAACACCCTCGTATGACAGATGATATATGCTGTGACGAGGAATGACGCTTTTATTAGAACATCTTTTGCAGGAATAACACAAGATATGAGTAATTTCAAAGGTTTCATGGCGCAGGATTCTCCGTTACATATGTTTGCGGAGTTTGATGGTGACATTAATAAAATATTTGAACAGGGCAAGGCAGGTGATATGCCAGTCCTTACAACAAGAAATATGGTCAGTTTCCCTGGTGTGCTGACATCGGTTACAATAGCGCGAAGTGCGACAAGACAGTTGGTCAAGTATATAGAGAAACACCCTGACCAGCAGTTTGCCATGTTCTGTCAGAAAGACCAGAACATAGAAGAGCCATCTGCTGGTGACCTGAGCAAATATGGTGTCATAGCGAAGTTCTTGAAGGTGTTTGAGATACCAGGGCAGGAGAACCGTTACGCTTTTATTGCACAGGCACTGACACGCTGCGAGATACAGAACGTTGTAAAAGAAGACCCTTTCCTGTGGGCTCATGTTGTGCCATCACCAGAGAATATGCCAAAGGAAGATGACTTAGAGTTTGTTACCATTATCAAGGACCTTCGTAAAAGAGTGAAGGAGTATATAGATAAGAGTGACAGCATACCCTTTGAACTGCAACTGTCACTACATGGAATAGAGGAACCGACATTCTTTGTAAACATGGTGGCATATCACATACCACTTCCTTTAACAGAGAAGATGGAACTGTTAGAGGCCAGTGATATAAAGATGCGTGCCCTCAGCCTCCTTCAGATACTAAACCGTGAGATACAGTATGCCAACCTGCGCCTTGACATACAGAACCGTACGCAGCATACCATCGATGAGGAACAGAAAAACTATTTCCTCAGACAACAGATAAAGAGTATCAACAAGGAACTCGGTGGCGAAGACGGTTCGTCAGAAAAAGCCAAGATACGTGCAAAGGCAAAGACAAAGGTGTGGAGCAAGGAGATACAGGAGGCGTTTGAGAAAGAGATGAACCGCCTTGACCAGTTGCATCCGCAGAGTGGAGACTTCAATGTGCAGTTGAACTATCTGCAACAGATAGTGGATTTGCCGTGGGGCGAGTACACCAAGGACGACCTTGACCTTAAAAGAGCAAAGAGAGTACTTGACCGTGACCATTATGGCATGGACAAGGTGAAGGAACGTATATTGGAATATATAGCGGTGCTGGCCTTGCGTGGAGACCTTAAATCCCCGATACTATGTCTGTATGGCCCTCCGGGTGTTGGTAAGACATCTTTGGGTAAGAGCATTGCGGATGCGCTGAGACGTAAATATGTTAGGGTAAGCCTCGGCGGATTACATGATGAGGCAGAGATACGAGGACATCGCCGAACATACGTTGGTGCTATGCCAGGACGTATAATAAAGAACTTGGAGAAGGCAGGCACAAGCAACCCTGTGTTTATCTTGGACGAGATAGATAAGGTTACGCAGAACAATATAAACGGTAATCCTGCATCGGCATTGCTTGAGGTGCTTGACCCAGAGCAGAACTCAACATTCCATGACAATTACCTTGACTTGGACTATGACCTGTCAAAGGTGATGTTCATCGCAACCGCCAATGACATCAGTACCATACCCGGTCCGTTGCGAGATAGAATGGAGATGATAGAAGTCAGCGGTTACACCACAGAGGAGAAGATAGAAATAGCACGCAAGCATCTGTTACCACGTGAAAAAGATAAGACGGGCTTGGGTTCAGAGAAGGGCATGACAATTCGTAAGCCTGTGATAGAGACTATCATTGAACGATACACTCGTGAGAGCGGTGTGCGTCAGTTGGAGAAACAAATAAACAAGGCATTACGCAAACTGGCGTTCTATAAGATGCGTGATGGTGAACTGCCATACGACAAGATTTCTCAGGAGAACCTTGAGGATCTTCTTGGTAAGCCACCGTTCTATCGTGACATATATCAGGGCAACGATTATGCTGGTGTGGTGACAGGACTTGCATGGACAAGCGTTGGCGGAGAGATACTGTTCATAGAGACAAGTCTTTCAAAAGGCAAGGCCGCTAAGTTGACACTGACCGGTAACCTCGGTGATGTGATGAAAGAGTCAGCCGTCATAGCACTTGAATACGTCAAGGCTCATGCAGACTTGTTAAACATCGACCCACGAATCTTTGATAATTGGAATATCCATATCCATGTCCCAGAGGGTGCAACACCAAAGGACGGGCCCTCTGCCGGCATTACCATTGCTACGAGTATTGCCTCTGCGCTGACCCAGCGTAAGGTACGTAAGAATGTGGCAATGACTGGCGAGATAACGTTACGTGGCAAGGTATTGCCTGTTGGTGGAATAAAAGAGAAGATACTGGCAGCAAAGCGTGCAGGCATAACAGACATCATGCTGTGCAGTGCCAACCGCAAGGATATAGAAGAGATACCGCAGGAATATCTGAAAGGTGTCACGTTCCATTATGTTGAAGATGTGACAGACGTGTGGGCCTATGCTCTTACCGATGAGTTGGTCGATAAGCCCGTTGACCTCTCTGTCAGTGAAGAAAAAGAAGAGAAAGCGCAATGACCTTTGAATTACAACATACAGACACGTGCTCTTCTGCCAGAGCGGGACGCATTACCACCTCCCACGGCGAGATACTCACTCCCATCTTCATGCCCGTCGGGACGGTGGGCAGTGTTAAGGCGGTTCACTTTGAGGAACTTCGTCGGCAGGTCATGGCACAGATAATACTTGGTAACACCTACCATCTATATCTGCGTCCAGGCCTTGACATACTGCGGTCCGCGGGAGGCTTGCACAAGTTCATAGGGTGGGAGAGACCTATCCTAACAGACAGTGGTGGCTTTCAGGTCTTTTCCCTCACTGGCATCCGTAAGTTGTCAGACGACGGTTGTGAGTTCCGTTCCCATATTGACGGCAGCAAGCATTTCTTCTCCCCTGAGCGGGTGATGGACATAGAGCGCATCATCGGTGCAGATATAATGATGGCTTTCGATGAATGTCCTCCCGGCGACAGCGACTGGCAGTATGCCCGCAAGAGTCTTACCCTTACTGAGCGTTGGCTTGACAGGTGTGTAAAGCGTTTCAATGAGACACAGCCTCTTTACGGCCATTCCCAGAGCCTTTTCCCTATTGTTCAGGGATGTACCTTCAAGGACCTACGCCAAGAGTCCGCCCGCTTCGTGGCCGATAAGGGTTGTGACGGTAATGCCATTGGTGGACTGGCCGTCGGCGAACCTACTGAGGTGATGTATGAGATGGTGGAGGTTGTCAATGACATTCTCCCCCAGGACAAACCACGTTACCTCATGGGAGTAGGCACACCGTGGAACATTCTTGAGAACATAGCCCGTGGCGTAGATATGTTCGACTGTGTCATGCCCACCCGCAATGGGCGTAATGCCATGCTGTTCACGTATAACGGCACTATGAATATGAAGAACAAGAAGTGGGAGTATGACTTCACACCCATTGACCCAGAGGGCTGTGACATTGACAGGGTCACCACCAAGGCTTACCTCCACCATCTCTTCAAGGCACAGGAGTATCTCGCCTTGCAGATAGCCTCCATACACAACCTTTCTTTCTATCTCCGTTTAGTGTCCGATGCCAGAAGGCATATCATACAGGGAGACTTCTCACACTGGATGAAGAATGTAGTAGTTGATATGCAGAAACGGATATGAAGAAGTATGAATACATAAACCCGTTCCGTTACGTCACCCGCCTTGACCGTTACATCATCGGCAAGTTCGTGGGGACATACTTCTTTGCTATACTCCTTATTATAAGTATAGCCATAGTCTTTGACTTCAACGAGAACCTGGCGAAGTTCACAGAGTATCATGCACCGTGGAAGGCAATAGTATTTGACTATTACCTCAACTTCATCCCTTACTTCGCCAATCTCTTCTCTCCGCTCTTTGTCTTTATCGCTGTCATCTTCTTCACCTCAAAGATGGCGGCAGGCAGTGAGATAATCTCCATCATGGCGGCAGGTGTCAGTTTCCGTAGGATGCTGCGGCCTTATATGCTCTCCTGCGTTCTCATCTCCTCCCTTTCCTTTTTCCTCAGTGCTTATGTAATACCTCATGGCACCGTCATACGCCAGAACTTTGAATCGCTATACAAGAACAACAAGAAGAACACTTCGGCTGAGAACGTGCAACTGCAGGTTGACAAAGGTGTCATAGCCTATATACAACACTACGACAACAAACTGAAACGTGGCTATGGCTTCTGCCTCGATAAGTTCGAGAACAAGAAACTCATCTCCCATATGTCCGCCACAGAGATACAGTATGACACTATCTCTGATACCAAGTATCATTGGAAAGCCACCAACTGGAAG
Source organism: Prevotella sp. (assembly GCA_022774105.1). Taxonomy (GTDB): domain Bacteria; phylum Bacteroidota; class Bacteroidia; order Bacteroidales; family Bacteroidaceae; genus Prevotella. The sequence continues at coordinate 5,401 of JALFNY010000200.1, read as the reverse complement.
ATACGTGAACTCCGTGGCATGAGGGAGAAGATAACCAGCGGCACACAGTTAGACACCCTCATACAGATGGAACCCATAGACCTTGTATATTCCAAAGGGCAGCAAGAGACCTTCACCCTGCCCGAACTGCAAGACTATATCTCTAAGCTGATAAACCGTGGCTCCAGTAATGTCGTGCAGTATCAGGTGGAGTATCATAAGAGGATAGCCTCCTCCTTCGCCTCCTTCATCCTCACCATCATCGGTGCCTCCCTCTCCTCCCGTAAGCGTAAGGGCGGCATGGGTATGTACCTCGGTGCAGGCCTCGCCCTCAGTTTTATATATATAATGTTGCAGACCGTCTCCGCCACCTTCGCCATCAACGCCGGCACACCGCCATTGCTCGCAGCATGGATGCCAAACATCATCTTCACCGTCGTGGCATATATATGCTATCGCAAGGCACCGAATTAGGTCTGATGAGGTTGAAGGGCTTAGGTTGAAGGGCACTTCGCCAATATACCTTCCTCCTCCCACTTCCCCCCACCTCCAACCCACAATCCATAACCCCAATGACTACACACTTCGACGAGACCCTCCTTAACGACAATATCCTCGACGCACTCTACGATATGCACTTTGAGGTATGCACACCCATACAAGCCGCCTGCATCGATCCTATCATCGAAGGCAGGGACATAATGGGCGTAGCACAGACAGGCACAGGGAAGACAGCGGCATACCTGCTGCCCGTCCTCTCACGACTCGACGATGGCAACTACCCCGACGATGCCGTCAACTGCCTCATCATGAGCCCCACACGAGAACTGGCACAACAGATAGACCAGGCCATGCAAGGCTTCGGATACTACCTCGACAATATCAGCAGCCTCGCAGTGTATGGTGGTAACGACGGCGGACGATACGACCAGGAACTGGCGGCACTACGCAAAGGCGCCGCCGTGGTGATAGCAACACCCGGACGACTAATCTCACACATACAGATGGGAAACCTCGACCTCTCACGACTCTCCTTCTTCATACTCGACGAGGCTGACCGTATGCTCGACATGGGATTCGCCGATGACATCCTCACCATCGCAAAGAACATACCACACACCTGCCAGACCATAATGTTCTCTGCCACCATGCCCTCTAAGATAGAAGACCTCGCAAAGACACTGCTGAAAAATCCTCTCAACGTTAAGATTGCTGTCAGTAAGCCCGCAGAGAAGATAAGGCAGTCATCGTTCCTCTGCTACCCACCGCAGAAACTGCCGCTGCTCACCTCTATCTTCAATAAAGGCTACCGCCTGCCCGCTGCCGACAACAACGATAGCACCATCTCCCTGCAACGCGTCATCATCTTCTCAGGAAAAAAACAAAGGGTGAAAGAGATAGTACACTCTCTGAAGAAACAAAACATCAACTGCGGAGAGATGCACTCCGACCTCACACAGGCAGAGCGTGACAATATGATGTTCCGCTTCAAAAGCGGAGAGATAGACGTGCTCGTAGCCACTGACATCGTAGCACGTGGCATAGATATCGACGACATACGCATGGTTATAAACTATGACGTCCCACACGACGTGGAAGACTACGTACACCGCATCGGACGCACAGCACGTGCCGACCGCGACGGCATAGCCATCACTCTCGTAGCACCAGAAGACTTCTACCTCTTCAAACGCATAGAGTCTTTCCTCGAAAAAGAGATAGTAAAGAACCCCCTGCCGCAGGGCTTCGACAAAGCACCAGACTATAACCAGCCACCACATGACAAGAGCCCACGCAAAGGCAGACAACAGCATGGGGGACGGAAAAGACAATACAAGAAAAAAGATAACCTGATAACATCTCCACACACCGCCACAAAAGGAGTACACGGCGCAGGAGAGACAAAAACTAAAAAAAACTATGAAAGAAAAGGAAAACGTGTGCGGACTCCGAAGAAAGGACTTCCGCACGACAGTGGACGGCAAGCAGACTGACCTCCACATCCTGCGTAACACCAGCGGAGCAGAGGTGGCAGTGACTAACTACGGCGGTGCCATCGTAGGACTGATGGTGCCTGACAAAGACGGACAACTCGCCAACGTAGTGCAGGGACATGACAACATACAAGACGTCATAAACTCCCCAGAACCATACCTCTCCACACTGATAGGACGCTTCGGTAACCGTATTGCCAAAGGACGCTTCACACTCGCAGGAAAAGAATATCAACTCGCCATCAACAACGGACCAAACGCCCTACACGGAGGACCGACAGGATACCACGCACAGGTGTGGGACGCCATACAGATGAACGAACAGACACTCGCACTGTCACTCGTCTCACCATACGGCGAAGAGGGATTCACAGGAGAGGTGAAGATAAACGTGGAATACACATGGACTGACGACAACACATTGAAGATAGACTACCTCGCCGTCACCAACAAAAAGACAATCATCAACCTCACACACCACGCCTTCTTCTCACTCGCAGGAACGGCAAACCCCACACCACTCGTCAATGACATCGTGTGTGAGATAAACGCAGACCACTACCTGCCCATAGACAATACAAGCATACCCACGGGTGAGATACTAAAGGTAGAAGGGACACCCTTCGACTTCCGAACACCAAAAGCCATCGGACGTGACATCGACGCCGACGACGAACAGATACGCAACGGCGCAGGATACGACCACTGCTTCGTCCTCAATAAGCGAGAGGTAGGGGAACTGTCCTTCGCAGTACGTATCACTGACCCTAAGAGCGGCCGCACCATGGAGTGCTGGACAACAGAACCCGGAGTACAGATGTACACCGACAACTGGGCGAACGGCTACAGCGGACAACATGGTGCCACCTTCCCACGACGCTCCGCCGTATGCTTCGAAGCACAGCACTTCCCTGATTCCCCCAACCGCCCATACTTCCCACCGGTGGTCCTCAATCCCGGAGAGACATACCGCCAGACAACCCTGTACCGCTTTGGCTCTTTGTAAGCAAAGCGGCAGAGCCAAGCGGTTTAGTTCTTCGCAAGCACAGCGGCATAGCCGGGCAGTGTGGTTCTTCACAAGCACAGCGGCATAGCCAAGCAGTTTAGTGGCTTAGTGGTATGAGGCCCTGATTACCGAGCGATTAAGCCCTGATTACTGAGCGATTAGGGCCTGATTGCTGAGTGATTAGGGTATGGTCATCGCCCGGTGCCGTTGCGTTATGTGCCTGCCTGTATGCCCGCGGCCCTTGTGTGTGGCCCTGATTACTGAGTGATTAGGGTATGGTCATTTGCCTGCCTGTATGCCCGCGGCCCTTGTGTGTGGCTCATACGAGCCACACTTACCCGCAATCACCCCGCCCGTTACTGCCGCAGTGCTTGCAAAGCCCCCCAAAGAAACCGCTCGCCTCTGCCGCTGTGCTTGCAGCCGCCCCCAAAAGAACCCCCTCGCACCTACCGCTTTGTTTACAAACAACCAATAACTAACTTTATGAAAAATTAACACAAAACATTGCAGAGTTAATAAAAAATGTTTGTAATTTTGCAGTACCTAAATCAAATAAAAAGAGCAGAAGGTTAAGTTTTCAATGAAGACAGAAAAAAGAGGTATAGATGTCAGTCAACCAAAAGACATATAGAAACATAGCGGGTATCGCCATCATGATTGTCAGCCTGCTGTGCACCGCGGTGGCACAAGAGGCAAAGGCGCAAAGCACCTCTGACTCAGTTTTCTTGTCTAACTCCAATATCGTGCTCTTCGACATTGACAAGACCGACATAACACCGGCAGAACAGCAGGGGCTCATAGAGAAAGTCATCCCCTCACTGAAAACACTCGGCGCTGGGAGCGTCATCATAGGACGCAGCGCAGCATCACCAGAAGGCCCATACGAAAACAACAAGCGCCTTGCCGACGGCAGGCGTGAGACGATAAAGGCGATCTTTGAAAAAGCAGGAATCAACACCTCCCGCATCCATTTCGATACCGCAGTGGAGGAGTACGAACTACTCGTGGAGATGATGCGCCAGCGACGTGACGCTGACTATCCCCTCGTTAAGGACATCGTAGCACGTCACGCCGGCGACGACCGCGCCATCAAGGTCGCCCTTATGGAGGAACGTGGCGGTGCCCTCTTCCGTAGGTTGGAAACACAGTATTTCCCTTATCTCCGTGCCGTGCGCATCATGGTATATACCGATTCCCCCTCACTGCCCCGTGAGGCGTTCCGTGCTGTTACGCTGCCCGTTGCCGATGTCCCTGTCGCTATGCCCCTCGCATTAGACACGCTGAGGCCGCTGCTGCCCTTACAGCGACGGGAGATGCTGTCCGTAAAGACCAATCTCTTGGAGTATGGAGCCTACGTACCCAAATACGGCTATTGCCCCATGCCCAACATCTCGTTAGAGTATTACCCCCGTCACGGGCACATCACCCTCGGTGCGTCCCTCGATTTCCCTTGGTGGATAGGCAATACCGACAACCATAAGTATTTCGAGTTACGCAACTACACCCTCGAGGCACGTTACTACACCCGTTCCTCTGACAGGAGTTACACCCACGGCCTACCCAACGGTGAGGCGGCCTTCAAAGGCTTCTATCTCTCCGCCTATGCCAACGCCTTCCTCTATCAGATAGGCTGCAACGAACAAGACGGATGGATCGGTGAGGGAATAGGCGGCGGACTGGGACTGGGATATGTCCTGCCCCTCGGTAAGAAAAACCAGCACTGGCGTGTGGAGTTCGGGGCGTTGCTCGGCTTCTTCGTCAGCAAGTATGACCCCTTCGTCTATGGCTGCCCCGTGGAGAATGTGAAAGACGGTCTCTATTACTACGACTACATCGGCGATGCCGACCTCTTCAAGAAACGGCAGTACCGCTTCACGTGGTTCGGACCAACGAGGGTGGGCATCACCATCACCTACGACCTCCTCTACCGCCGTCAGCATAAGAAAGGTGTCAGTCTCAAGAGGTGGGAGAAGAAAGGAGGTGCGCTATGAAGAAAGCACTGCTGTCACTCCTCTCCCTGCTGCTGTTGCTCGCCTGTGAGCGACAGCCGCCGCTGCATCTGCACCGTGGCACCCATGTGGAGGTGGCCCTCCCCACCGTGGAACTCGACCTTACCGTCTATTGGACCTACGAGGTAGGCTATGACTGGGAGGCAGAATGGACCTACGGCTGGGACGTGACAGACTTAGAGTTGTTCGGGGATATAGGCTATCACGAGCCCTCCCTCTTCGACCTCCGCCGTTACTACCTCGGCGATCAGGCAGGGGGGCGCCACACCACAGTAGAAGAATATGAGGTAAACGGTAAGGTGTTCCGCGCAGAGTATGCCGTAGGATATTATGACTTCCTCGTGTGGAACAAGGTGCTCACCCCCGACGGTGTGCAGAGCCTTATCATCGACGAGGAGACAACCCTCGATTCC
>JALFNY010000176.1 GCA_022774105.1 Prevotella sp. | reverse complement strand
TATAGAAACTACCAAATAAAAAACAAATTATTTTTTATAAAAATAACGTTGTTGTCTTCAAAAGGTTACTTTTCGTATCTTTTACGATATAAACACTTTGTTTTCTTATCGTAATCTTGACGTTAAGCCTCTGCTTTTTGCTCTCGTTCCCAGTGTGTTCGTGTATTGAAAATCCTTATTTATGAGTATTGTGGGATAATGAAAAATGCCGTAATTTTGCACTCGAAATCATTAGTATAACGCAAAGGACTTATGAAAAGTGTTTTATTATTAAACGGATTGGCTTTGGCGGTGGGGCTTTTCTCCGCATGTACGCAGGATAATGTCCATGCTCCTGAGCCTGAGATAGTGACAGTGGAGAAGGAGGTGGCCCCTGAGAAGGAGGCGTTTGATGACTCGCTTTACTTCGAGGGAACGTTGACAACGGGTGTTCCCGCTATGGCGGCGGTAATGGATCCTGTCTCTACCACTGACTTTATGCAGTTTAAGGGCATGACGGATAAGAGTTCGGGTTATGCCACTCTGGTGCTGGGAAGTTTCAATATCACCATTCCTGCGTTAGGAAACAGGGTGATAGCAATAGGTGAAATGACGATAGACTCTGTGCAGTATGCCTTCTATCCTAATGGAAACGGAATGTTTTTCAAGGACGATTTCGAGGTTGAGGCAGGCTCATACCTCACTCAGGGGTCGCTGCAAGGCGAATTTTCTGCTGCTGGCGGTGTAACGATGACAATGGACTACAAGCCAGGAACGATGCCGTTTCAGTGTCATAGCGAATTGGAGGCAGTGAGAAAATGAATAAAAGGAGATACATATATATAGCAATCCTGTTTGCATCTGTGCTTCAAGGCTGCAACGGTGCCTTTGACGGACTGTATGATGAGGCTCTGTCTGACGAGGAACAGCAGAACGGTTTTCAGTCGGCAGAGGACGCAACACGCTTCACAATTAGGCTCGACGCACGCAGTTATGAGCACTGGCACTACATAAACCTGCACAACAGGACGGTAGAGACGTTGCCAATAGCAACAACGCTGACAGGAGAATGGGACGGTAGGTCGCAGTGGACGTATTACAATGTACACGGTTCTGTATATACCGAGCAGCGGAGTGTCAAGGTGGATACGCAGCGAGACGCAGAGGAGTGGGACCTTGCCATACACCATTTTGACGTTAAGACAAACGGCGGTACGGCCTTGGAGACCGTTTATTCGTCCCTTGACGACCTGCCCGCAACGAGTGATGCCTTCAAGGAAGCAGACTTTACGCCTGACGAGTGGCGCACCAACCAGTGTATCGTTGACCTTACCAACATGATGTCATATAATGTCTGGTACACCAGCAGCATGGTCAACACAGTGCTGAGTCGTTGGGTCAGCATGGATTTCAGTTCGCCGCCGCCGGTCTATTCAGCCTCGCAGCGAGTGTATCTGCTACGCATGAAGGACGGCACCTGTGCTGCTCTGCGTCTTGTGGACTACATGAGCGATAGGGGAACAAAGGGTTTTCTCACCATAGACGTGAAGTATCCGTATTAGAAACATAACAAGAAGATGAGCATATATATATATAATAAGGTGTATAAGGCATTGTCCCTGCTTATGACGGCACTCTTCGTTATGCCCGTTATGGCTGCGGAAGGTGTGGAGAATACTGCGAAGACAGACGGTGATATAGACCGTCTGTTCAATCTTGACGATGTTGTCGTGACGGGAACACGCACACCAAAGTCGCTGAAAGACGTGCCTATACTGACGCACCTTATAACGGAAGAGGAGATAAGAAAGAGTGACGCAACAGACATCAAGGACCTCTTGCAGCAGGTGATGCCGGGTGTTGAGTTTGCAAACAGCATGAATCAGCAGCCTAACATGAACTTCTCTGGCTTTTCAGGGAAGAACGTTCTCATACTGCTCAACGGCGAACGTCTGGCCGGTGAGACAATGGAGAATACGGACTTTGCCCGTCTCACCATGCAGAACGTGCAGCGAATAGAGATAATAAAGGGTGCGTCCTCTGCGCTATATGGCTCAAACGCCGCCGGAGGAGTGATAAATATCATCACCAAAGAGGTGCAGCAGCCGTGGACACTGAACCTCAACGCCCGTCTGGCAGACCATAAAGAGCAGCGCTATGGTGGCACGCTGGGCATAAGACAGGGAAGGGTGAGCAATACTATTGACGTGATGCACACCTCTGTTGATACCTATAACCTGTGCTATAACACCCGTGACGACTGCGACTTCCGCACCGTATATGGCGGCAAGACATGGAACATTACCGACAGACTGGTATATAATCCTACTGACAATATGAAGTTCTCAGCCCATGCCGGTTACTATTTCAAGGAGAGACAGTATAACGTTGACGCGCCAGACCGCTACCGCGACTTCTCTGGAGGCATAAAAGGCGAGTGGCGCATAGGAGACAGGGACAACGTGGAGGTGAGTTACAACTTTGACCAGTATGACAAGTCAGACTACTTAGTGCAGCGTGACCTCGACGTGAGGGACTACCGCAATGTGCAGCACACCACACGACTGCTATACACACATCGCTTTGCTGAGGCGAATATGCTGACCGTAGGAGGAGACTATATGCGTGACTATCTCGACACATATCAGTTCACTGACGGTGCGAGGAAACAGCACTCCTGCGACGTTTTCACACAGTATGACCATAATTTCAACAGCCATTGGGAACTCGTGGCAGCCGGGCGGCTGGACTATCTCTCTGACAATAACGACTGTGAATTTACAAGTAAACTGGGTGTAAGATACCGTTACGGCAACTTCACGCTGCGCACAGGCTATGCAGGAGGCTTCCGTTCCCCAACGCTGAAGGAGAGATATATGCGCTATGATATGTCGGGCATATTCTGGATACATGGCAATGAGGACCTGAAGTCAGAGTATTCGCACACGTTCAATGCCAGTGCAGAATACTCCTGGCAGCGATATAACGTCACGCTGTCTGCCAATCACAGCATTGTGCGTAACAAAATATCTACCTCCGCACCCCTGACATTGTCGGACGACCCCACGTATCACTACGTGCAGTATATCAATCTGGAAAACCTGCGTGTGTTCGGCGTGGAGGCGACGGCACAAGCCCGGTGGCTGATGACTGATGCCTCACTGCTCGGAGCACGGCTGGCCTACGTCTATACACATGAGGAGGTGAAGGGAACAGAGGTAACACCATACTGCCCCGCACGACCGCACGCACTGAATGTCAGCGTGGACTGGGACAAGCAGTGGAACAAGTGGTACGGCGTCAACATAGCACTGACAGGGCGAGTGCTATCTGCCGTGAGTTATTCCGGCATCGAGTTAGACTATCCCTATACCCCGTACGAGGTGCATAACCCGGCTTACAGCATCTGGAAGGTGCAACTGACAAACCGCATTAAGGAGGGGTTGAGAGTCAACATAGCCGTGGACAACATCTTCAACTACGCTCCACGCACCTATTACTACAACTCGCCAATGACGCTGGGCGTAAACCTTATGGTGGGAGTAAGCGTGGATATAGACAAGATATTATAACGCCAGATGATAAGGATAGAACACGAGCAGCGCACGGTAAGGCGTATGATAGAGATATACTGCCAGCACAAGCACGGTAACAGAGGCCGTGAAGGCACGGACACCCTGTGCGGGGAGTGTCAGGAACTGCTGGACTATGCCATGCTGAGGCTGTCACACTGTAAGTACGGAGAGGACAAACCAGCGTGCGTGAACTGCCCCATACACTGTTACAAACCAGACAAACGCAGGGAGATAGCGCAGGTAATGCGACATAGCGGACCGTGGATGCTGTTCTATAGCCCGATTATGACGGTACGGCATCTGTGCCGACGGTAGTGCCGGAAGGCATGATACCGCTTCCGTAGTATAACGGGACGTCAGATAATGACAAATACAGAAGCCAATGCGCATTTTATGACAACACAGTAATCAGGTGCTGATAACACGACAATCAGGTGCTGATTACACAGCGATCAGGTGCTGATAACACAGCAATCAGGCCTCTTTTATCCCTAACCCGTCATTAGATTACTGTTCATGTAACTTATAACCCACCACAGAAAAAGAACAGAATCCAATGACAGATTAGGGTTTCACCCACCTTTTCTTGGCTGTTTCAACAAAAATGAGTACCTTTGTAGCATGATAGAAGTAAAGAATATAACAAAAGCCTTTGGCTCTTTGCAGGTGCTGAAAGGTATAGACCTGCACATAGCGAAGGGTGAGGTGGTGAGCATCGTGGGGCCCAGCGGTGCCGGAAAGACCACCCTGTTACAGATAATGGGTACGCTGGACAAGGCAGATACAGGCACAGTAGAGATAAACGGGGTGGACGTTACCAGCCTGTCATACAACAAACTTGCGGACTATCGCAACCGTAACATCGGGTTCGTGTTCCAGTTTCACCAACTGTTGCCAGAGTTCTCTGCCGAGGAAAACATAATGATACCAGCGCTGATAGCAGGCGAAAAGCGCAGCGTAGCAAAGCAACGGGCGCGGGAACTGCTAACGTTTCTCGGTCTGGAGCAACGTGCCGGGCATAAGCCGGCGGAGTTGTCAGGAGGCGAGAAACAACGAATAGCAGTGGCAAGGGCACTGGTAAACAACCCGGCAGTGGTGTTTGCAGACGAGCCCTCAGGCTCTTTGGACTCTAAAAACAAGCAAGAACTGCACCAACTCTTCTTTGATTTGAGGGATAAGTTTGGGCAGACATTCGTCATTGTGACCCACGACGAGGAACTGGCGGCCATCACTGACAGGACAATACACATCGTTGACGGACAGATTCAGGATATGGCAGAGAAGAAAACAGAGGCCTTGCAGGAGGCAAATCCCATAGAACAATAGTCTGATGACAACACATCCAGACTGTCAAACAAGCATACAAGCAAAGCAAAATGAGTTGCAGCAAGAGATTACAATTAGGTAAGAAGAACGTGCTGAAGGCCGCATGGCGCGTAGATTTCGGCATGTATCTTGAAGGTGGAGGCTATGAAGACAAGATACTACTGCCCGAACGCTATGTGCCGGAGGACCTGAAGGTGGGCGATGAGATAGAGGTGTTCCTGTATCTTGATAACGAAGAACGGCTTATTGCAACCACCTTAGAGCCCAAGGCGATGGTGGGAGACTTCGCATATCTTGAAGTTGCGTGGGTGAACGAGTACGGTGCGTTCCTTGACTGGGGACTGATGAAAGACCTTTTCTGCCCCTTCCGTGAGCAGAAGAGACGCATGGAAAAAGGACGTTCATACATAGTACACGTACATATAGACGAGGATAGTTATCGCATAGTGGCGTCAGCAAAGGTGGAGAAATACCTTGTCAGGACGTGGACAGACAGCAACGGCAAGCAAGGAGAGCCCGTGCCGTATAAGGTTGACGATGAGGTTGACCTGCTGGTATGGCAGAAAACGGATCTGGGATTTAAGGTAATAATAGACAATGCCTATGCCGGACTGCTTTATGACACGCAGATATTCCGTAACCTCCACACCGGAGACCGCGTGAAGGGCTATGTCTCAAACGTGCGACCTGACGGTAAGATAGACGTGAAACTGCAAAAGGGCGGGCATGAACACGCCGTGGACTTCTCACAAAGACTGCTGAGGTATCTTCAGACACAGGGCGGACGCTGTCGCCTGGGAGACAAGAGCGACGCAGCGGAGATACGTGACCAGTTCGGAGTAAGTAAGAGGACGTACAAACAGGCGGTTGGGGAACTGTACCGACAGAGGCTTATCATAATAACCGATAAGGGCATAGAGTTGGTAAACTGACAGACGAGTATTAGGTGCGTTATACGTACACGGAACGTTGCCTGTTGCCAATTACAATATAAAAAGGTGCTGATTGCTATGTAATCAGCACCTTTTTATATTGTAATCAGCACCACATTGTGGTGTAATCAGCATCTGTTTACTGTGAGACTATTGTCCCAGATAATGGAAATCGTGGCTCAGTTTCTCTACCTTTCCCCCATCTTCTCGTGTCTATCCTATTGCTGTCAGGGTGTAGAGATACACCACCGATGCAGGTATCGCCATTAGCGAGGAGTCGAAACGGTCCATCATTCCGCCGTGACCAGGCAGTATTCGTCCGCTGTCTTTCACCGAGAGAGTGCGCTTGAAGAGGCTCTCAACAAGGTCGCCGAGCGTTCCGAATACTACTACTACGGCTCCTAACCCCATCCATTCCCATGTGGTGAGGCCGGAATCAGGCACTCCCAGACTGGCAAGGAGGGCATTTTGGTCTATCCATGCAATGAGAATAGCCACGGCAAGCACTATGATTGTGCCGCCAACACTACCTTCCCATGACTTGCCAGGGCTCACGCGTGGGAAGAGTTTGTGCTTTCCAATCAGCGATCCGGTAAGGTATGCACCGGTATCGTTCATCCACAGGAACACAAAGATGCTAAAAGGCAGCAGAGCATTGTACACAATATACCCTGATGGTATGCTGATGAAGGAGAGAACGGATATACATGACAGCGGAAGGGCTATGTACATCTGTGACATCATGGAGTAGGCCCAGTCGTTGACAGGGTCTGTATTCTTTGTGAACAGGCCGCTGATGAACAGGTATATCACAGTGATGAGGTAGGGAATGAATACGTTTGACGTTGTGATGTCGGAACAGTAGCCTGTTACTGCAAAGAAAAAGAACACTCCAGCGGCAGTGCAGATGAAGCGATTTACCTGTACTCCCTCTTTGTTGTTTACCAGTCCGGTGAACTCCCAGATTGTCATTCCTGTGATGATGGCAAACAGTGCCGTCATTGTCAGCGGTGACAGGAAACTTGCTGACAGTACTATCACGAACAGAATACCTGTTATCGCTCTTATAATAAAATTCTTCATGATTGTTTATTGTGTGCTCTTTGTCTGGCGGAGGATTCGTTTTTGTTTCCCAAAGACAAGGCTTTGACTGTGTAATGCCTTGTCTTTGGGAAGGTTATTGGTTGCTTCCGTCTGTTGATTCAAGTTGTTAGGTTTGCGGGTTTCAGTTCTTAGGCCGTTGTTATTGGTTTATGCCTCTCCGTTGTCAGCGGTGTTATTGTCTTCTTCGGGGGTGTTGTTTTCTGTGGCAGGTGTATTGCTCTCTATTATTTCTTGTGACCTGCTTACCCACGGACGCTTGCCGAATATCTTTTCAACGTCTTCTGCAAAGATCACTTCTCGGCGTATAAGCATCTCTGCAAGGGCGTTGTGCCCTTCCTTATGTTCTGTCAGTATGGCTTTGGCACGCTCGTATTGAGCGTTTGTCATCTTAATGACTTCCTGGTCAATTACCTGTGCTGTCTGGTTGGAATAGGGCTTCTGGAACCCATATTCGTTGTTGTCATAGTAGCAAATGTTAGGTAATGCCTCGCTCATACCGTAGTATGCTATCATGCTGTGGGCCATTTTTGTTGTTCTTTCGAGGTCGTTCATGGCGCCAGTGGATATGTGTCCGGTGAACAGTTCTTCTGCGGCGCGTCCTCCGAGGAGTGAACACATCTCGTCAAGCAGTTGTTCTTTTGTTGTCAACTGCCTTTCTTCTGGCATATACCATGCTGCGCCCAGAGCGCGACCACGTGGTACTATTGTCACTTTTACCAGCGGATTGGCGTACTGACAGAACCATGATATCGTGGCATGACCTGCTTCGTGAAGTGCTATGGCTCGTTTTTCGTCTGCTGTCATTACCTTGGTCTTCTTTTCAAGACCGCCGACTATGCGGTCAACGGCATCGAGGAAGTCTTGTTTTGTTACCTTGCTGCTGTTGTGTCGGGCTGCTATTAGTGCTGCTTCATTGCATACGTTGGCGATGTCTGCGCCTGAGAATCCTGGTGTTTGGCGTGCCAGAAGGTCTATATCGAGTGTCTCGTCCACTTTGATTGGGCGCAGGTGTACTTGGAATATTTCCTTGCGTTCTGGCAAATCAGGCAGATCTACGTGTATTTGTCTGTCGAATCGTCCTGCTCGCAGCAATGCTTTGTCGAGCATATCTACGCGGTTTGTGGCGGCAAGTATTATTACTCCTGAGTTAGTACCGAATCCATCCATCTCTGTCAGCAGGGCGTTGAGCGTGTTTTCGCGCTCGTCGTTGCCTCCAAGACCGGGGTTATGGCTTCTTGCGCGGCCTATTGCGTCTATCTCGTCGATAAAGAGTATTGCGGGAGATTTTTCTTTTGCCTGCCTGAATGTGTCGCGTACGCGTGATGCTCCTACGCCGACGAACATTTCAACGAAGTCTGAGCCTGACATGGAGAAGAACGGTACTCCTGCTTCTCCGGCCACTGCTTTGGCGAGAAGTGTCTTTCCTGTTCCTGGAGGGCCTACCAATAGTGCGCCTTTGGGTATCTTACCGCCGAGGTCAGTGTATCGTTTTGGGTTTTTGAGGAAGTCCACTATCTCCTGCACTTCTTGCTTTGCGCCTACTTGTCCTGCTACGTCTTTGAAGGTAACGCCTATGGCATTGTCTTTTTCGTACATACGTGCTTTGGAGCGACCTACGTTGAATACGCCGCCCATTCCGCCTCCTCCGCTAAAGCGTTTCATTACAAACAGCCACAGGAAGACGAAGAATACTATCGGTGCAAATGTCATCAGCAGGTTCATCAGACCGCTTTGGGTGTCGGCTTCATAACTTAGTTCGCCGCGGAATTTGCCTGCTTCGCGCTCGGCATCAAGGAATTGTTCTACTTTGTCAATGCTGCCATAGGTCACTTCTACGCAAGGGTCGGGGCCTGTCTGCTCCTTGTTCTGGTGGAATACGTCGCGTATGTTGGCGGAGTTGACGTACATGCGTAGTTTTGAGTCGCTTTTGTTTACGACTACTCGTTGTGCGTATCCTTTGTCAACGTATGTCTTGAAGTTGTCGTATGACACGGATCTTGACACATTCTTGCCGATGGTCTGTCCGCCATCGGTGAAGAATAGCACGCCAAGGGTTATGATAATGATGAGATATATCCAGTTCATGTTGAACTGGGGCATCTTCGGGGAGCGTTCTCCTTTGTCTTGCTGGTTTGATGAATTGCTCACAGATAAAAGTGTTTTGTGGGTTAGTCAATGTCTGGAACTTCTGTTATGGCGGCGTCCTGCCACAGTGCTTCGAGGTTATAGAAGTCACGTGCGTCGGGCAGGAATATGTGTACCATGACGTCAACATAGTCCATTGCCACCCATATAGCGTTCTCAAGCCCTGCTGTGCGGATGGGCTTCTCTTTCAAATCCTTGCGCATTGTCTCCTCTACACTGTCCGCAATGGCTGACACTTGCGATGGAGAGTTACCCTCACAGACTACGAACGCCTGGCATATTGCGCCGTCCATCCCTTCCATGTCAACTATGTTTATGCTACAACCTTTTTTCTCCTGTATGCCTTTCACGGCAGTTTCAATCAGTTTCTTTACGTTTTCTGTCATTATGTGTGTATGTGAAATAATTGTTTCAAGATGCAAAGGTACACATTATTTATTAATAATAGAAACAACGCTATGTTTTTTTTGCTTTTTTATCATTTGTGCAACTGCGTAGGACTTGATGTCCTTTGTCCTGCCGTTGCAGCCTCATTATGGCACGCTATGTTGCCGGGGCTTGCAATGGTAAATTTCTTTCATTGCGCTACCGCTGCTTTTTTGTACCGTAATCAGCACTCTTTTGCTGTGTAATCAGTATTATATTGCAGTGTAATCAGCACTCTTTTATGGCGTGAAAGGCAGTCTGTTGTTTTGTGACTGCGTAACTGTTTGTATATCAGTGGGCTATGAGACGCAAGAAGAAAGTGAGTTTTAATGGTAAATTACGTACATGTGCCTATAATACTTAGGTGTTGTCATTGGTGTAAAAGACGGCATTATGGGGGTGTACCTAATATCAGTAACACGGGGTGGGGTGGTGTGCTATACTGTATAATGTGTGCGTTAGTATGCCGATTGTGGTGTGCTATTGTCAGTTAAGTGTAAAAAATAGTAGAAAAAAATAAGAAAAGTTTTGGAGATTCAGAAAATATTAGTAACTTTGCAACAAAATGTTTAGAATGAATGCACTCAATATTGATCTTTTAACTTTGCAGGAAGACTCTTTTGAGGCTACCTATATACTCCGTGACGAGTATTTTAATAGTCTTGACAATGCAGAGATAAAGGGCGGTGATGTCTGTTCGGAGGTGACGTTGACAAGAGTGTCTCCGACGGAATTCTCGCTCTCGCTGAAGATTGCCGGGGCTGTGATAGTACCGTGTGACCGCTGTCTTGACGACATGGCTCAGCCCGTGAAGGGTGAGGCTGAATATGCTGTCAGGCTCGGTCAGGCAACAGATGTTGACGGAGAAGTGATAACGGTAGATGAGAAAGACGGTAGTCTTCCCCTTGCATGGCCTATATATGAAACCATAGCATTAGCCATACCCATTAAGCACATTCATGCACCTGGAAAATGCAATGATGCGATGACAAAGAAACTCGATGAGTTGTCAGCCACCCGAAGTGGTGATGAGGAGGCGGGAGATGCAGTGGATCCACGCTGGGCCGGCTTGGATAAACTGAAGAATTAATAACAAAAACAAGTAAAAAAGAAAATGGCACATCCAAAAAGAAGACAGTCAAAGACACGTACTCTTAAGCGTCGTACACACGACAAGGCAGTGGCTCCAACACTCGCTGTATGTCCTAACTGCGGTGCATACTATGTATATCACACCGTATGCCCATCATGCGGACAGTACCGTGGCAAGCAGGCTATCGTTATGAATGAAGTAACAGAGTAACAATAGCAGTCAAGAAGATAACTTTCCCCTGTTGAATATCATACCAAGCGGTTACAGGCGGTGGGAGAACAGGTGTTGCGGACAGAAAGCATGAGATTGTCTTGTTGCTGGATCTATCTCCTACGGCAGGAATCTCAAACTCTGCCCGCAACTCTGTTAACTATAAACTGTGACCACAAACAATTATATTAATGGAGAAGATAAACGCTGTTATCACTGGCATTGGTGGTTATGTGCCAGAGTATATCCTTACAAACGAGGAACTCTCACGCATGGTAGATACCAGTGACGAGTGGATAATGACACGTGTAGGCATCAAAGAACGCCGCATACTCAATGAAGAAGGCCTCGGTTCAGCATACCTCGCACGTAAGGCCTGTCGCCAACTGCTAAAGAAAACAGAGGTTGACCCTCAGACAATAGACTGCGTAATCTGCTGTACCACAACGTCAGATTACCGCTTTCCATCAAACGCTGCCATCGTAATAGGCAAACTCGGACTGAAGAACGCACACGGCATGGACGTATCATGCGCCTGCTGTGGATTCTTATATACCGTTGACATGGCAGCAGCCATGATACAGAGCGGACGATATAAGAAAGTAATAGTCGTTGCAGCAGAGAAGATGTCGTCAATAACAGACTACACTGACCGCCAGACCTGCGTGCTCTTCGGAGACGGATCAGCAGCAGTTCTTGTAGAAGCCACTACCGAAGAAGGAGTAGGATACCAAAACTCTTTCCTGCGCACAGATGGTCTCGGACTGCCATTCCTGCACATGAAAGCCGGTGGCTCAGTATGCCCGTCATCACACTACACCGTTGACCACCGTATGCACTACATCTACCAAGAAGGCCGCACGGTGTTCCGCTATGCCGTAACAAGCATGGCTGACGACGTAGAAACAGTGATGAAGCAAAACAACCTGACCAAAGACGACGTGGATTGGGTGATACCCCATGAAGCAAATATGCGCATAATAGAGGCTGTCACAAAGCGACTCGACATACCAATGGAGAAGGTTATGGTGAATATAGAACACTATGGCAACACCAGCGCAGCCTCAATAGCCCTCGCTCTGTGGGACTTTGAGAAGAAATTGAAAAAAGGTGACAACGTCATCTTCACCGCTTTCGGAGCAGGTTTCGTACATGGAGCCTCATACATAAAGTGGGGTTATGACGGAAGCAAAACCGGAAAATAATGCATAAAGCAGGTTTCGTGAATATCGTTGGCAATCCCAACGTAGGCAAGAGTACGCTCATGAACCAACTGGTAGGTGAGCGTATCTCCATAGCCACATTCAAAGCGCAGACCACAAGGCACCGAATAATGGGCATTGTGAATACGCCTGAGATGCAAATAGTATTCTCTGACACCCCAGGAGTGCTGAAACCAAACTACAGGTTGCAAGAAACCATGTTGGCATTCTCTGAATCCGCACTGACGGATGCAGACATATTACTCTACGTAACAGACGTAGTAGAGAACCCAGAGAAGAACAGTGACTTCCTTACAAAGGTCGCTAAGCAGACAATACCAGTGATATTGCTCATCAATAAGATAGACCTGACAGAGCAAAAGAAACTCGGTGACATAGTAGAAAAGTGGCATTCGCTGTTGCCAAACGCAGAGATTCTGCCCATATCAGCAAAGAATAAGTTTGGTACAGACATACTGTTGAACCGCATAAAAGAACTCCTTCCAGAGTCACCACCATACTTCGAGAAGGACCAACTGACTGACAAACCAGCACGATTCTTTGTCAATGAGATAATAAGAGAGAAGATTCTCCTTTATTATGACAAAGAGATACCGTATGCAGTAGAGGTAAGATGTGAGTCGTTCAAGGAGACAGAGCGTAACATTCACATCACGGCGACAATCTATGTAGAACGTGATACCCAGAAAGGTATTATCATAGGACATCAGGGAGTGGCCATAAAGAAGATGAATATGGAGGCACGTAAGGCCTTGGAAAGATTCTTCGGAAAGAGTATTTACCTTGAAACCTTCGTGAAAGTGGATAAGGACTGGCGTAGCAATGACAGAGAGTTGAATGCCTTTGGGTACACTCCTGAGTAGTTAACAGTCAGTTATAATAGTAACAGTGCAAACGCTTTACAGCAGTAGAAGATATGCTTTACGGTTTAACACGTTACGGTTCACGGTATGCAATGTAACGTTTAACGACTTGATAACTGACATCTAAAAATAAGAATATATCTAATTAACGACTAAAAGATAGGAGGAAACAAGATGAAAAGTAAATTAACAACGATACTTGCAGCCGTTGTCCTCACCCTTGGTCTGTACAGTTGTACAAGCAGTGAGGATGGTTTTGCAGGCGAAGAGAAGGCCTCTGGTTTTGTTACGGCATACAAAACCTCAGAGATTGTGGCGTATGTAGGCACAGATACCCTTGTCAGTGACTTGACAAGAGCGTTGCCTAACGGACTTACTGACAAGGCTTATTTCTATCTGAGGATAGATGATAGGGTTTTGAAAGCGGAGGGAGTAGTGTATAATCCCACGCTTTACTATCCAAGAACATCTGGTAATGGTTCTCTGAAAAGCAGCGTAAACGAAGGCAAGATAAACCTTTCATATGATTATTACGCAGGTCTTGGCACAGTGCCTCATTACATCTATGACCCTCAGGGCGAAGAGGTGTTGAAAGCAATAGGTGGTGAAATCCCAACGGTTGAAGCCCTTTTGAATGGAGATCAGGGCAAACCGAAGGTGACACTGCCATCTAATTCAGAAACATTGAAGGTGATATGGTATGTTGCCAAGTACCAAACTATCGACAGGGTGTGGCACGTTGACGGCGTGCTGACGGGTCAGTCAACACCGTCAATAGATGATATTCCTGACTTTAAGAAGGAGGATGGTCTTGATCCTGTCAGCCAGGGCATGGTAGAAATTAACCTTGCTATACAGGAACATAAGGACGAACAGTCAAGCAAATTGTCAATACACGTGAGGGATACAACGGACGTTACGGTTACAATCCCAATGAAACCAGAGTACTTCCTCAAAGCAGATGACGTGTCTATTGTGCAGAAACACTATGACAACATGACTTACGGCAAGTCTATGAAGATAGGTAAAACAACGGTAGAGATAACAGTAGAGTACTCTGACGCTGGCATAACGGTTAGCACAAAGGGCATTAACAGTGAGGTGTTAAAGGTTTGTCGTGAGTTGTTTGAAGACGGTCTGACCTTTGAGGTGTGGAACTATTTCAACGAGAACACCACTGCCGACATTATGAAGGAGGCACTTGACAAATCGACAGTGTCGTTCACACGTACGCCAAAGACCTACTTCAATGCCATACTTGGTGACCTTGACGTGAATGTAGAGCCTGTCAGCGGTTACCAAAACGTTGAGACTATCGAGAAAAAGGGTAAGAAATACACGAAGTAAGCATATCGACCGTTGACGGTCATGAATAGGTATAACGGGTAAGATACGTCTCACCGTGCAGCCTTTGATGCTGTGACAGCGGTGTGTGGCGTGATGTCTTTACCCGTTATACTTTATATTATACATATAAGATGCTCCCAGAGTAATATAACCCCAGTTAGTTTACTGAGCAAAAATTAGGAACCCGTAAGGAGCGGGAAATGAAAAATGGGAAACTTAGTAGCAATAGTTGGACGTCCTAATGTGGGCAAGTCAACGCTTTTCAATCGTCTTACAAAGACGCGCCACGCCATTGTCAGTGATGTGGCGGGCACCACTCGCGACCGTCAGTACGGCAAGTGTGAGTGGGCAGGCAGGGAATTTTCTGTCGTAGATACCGGCGGATGGGTAGTTAACAGTGATGACATCTTTGAGGATGCCATACGCCGTCAGGTGACGATAGCGACGGAGGAGGCGGACCTTGTGCTCTTCCTTGTAGATGTGCAGACGGGTGTCACGGACCTTGACGCTGATGTAGCGCAGATTCTTCGCAAGACAAAACTGCCGGTGATACTTGTAAGTAACAAGACTGACAGCAACGAGCAGCAGTATTATGCTGCCGACTTTTACCGTCTGGGGCTTGGTGACCCACTGTGTATCAGTGCTGCTACAGGCTCTGGCACCGGTGATTTGCTTGATGAGGTGCTGGCAAAACTGCCGGTAGAGAGCGTCTCGGATGTTGAGGATGGCATACCTCGCTTTGCTGTTGTGGGACGCCCGAATGTGGGTAAGTCAAGTATTATCAACGCCTTCATCGGTGAGGAGCGTCACATTGTGACAGACATTGCCGGTACAACACGTGACTCTATCTACACACGTTATGATAAGTTCGGTTTCGACTTCTATCTCGTTGATACGGCGGGCATACGCCGCAAGAACAAGGTCAGTGAAGACTTGGAGTTCTATAGCGTGATGCGTTCCATACGAGCGATAGAGAATTCCGATGTGTGCATACTGATGATAGATGCTACACGTGGCATAGAGGCGCAGGACATGAACATCTTTCAGTTGATACAGAAGAACAACAAGTCGCTTGTGGTGGTGGTAAACAAATGGGACCTTGTGGAGGAAAAGACGCAGGTCGTTATCTCAACGTTTGAGAATGCAATACGCCAGCGTATGGCACCATTCACGGATTTCCCTATCATCTTTGCCTCTGCGCTGACGAAACAGAGAATATATAAGGTGCTTGAAACCGCCAAGCAGGTGTATCATAACCGCAAGGTACGCATCGGAACGAGCAAACTCAACGAGGTGATGCTGCCTATAATAGAGGCCACACCACCACCGTCAATAAAAGGAAAATACATAAAGATAAAATACTGTACACAGATTCCCGACACGCAGATACCTACCTTTGTGTTCTATGCCAACCTCCCGCAGTATGTAAAAGAACAGTACCGCCGTTTCCTTGAGAACCAGATGCGTGAGAACTGGGAACTGACAGGCACGCCGATAAACATATTCGTAAGGCAGAAATGAGGAAGGTAATATTAGCGTTGACGCTATGCACACTGCTCACTGCCTCCTGCAAGAAGGAAGACATCAAGCCGGAAGACGTGGCATTGCAGGCAGCAAAAGCATATTATGACCAACTATTGCAGGGCGATTATGACGCATATTTAGAGGGGATGTTAAAAGGTGACAGCGTGCCAGCAGACTATCGAAGCCAGTTGAAACTCAATATGCAGATGTATATAGAGCGACAAAAGGCAGAACATAAGGGTATCAGCAAGGTGACGGCCCTGCGCGCGACCTCTGACACGGTGTCACACACGGTCAACACATTCCTCTCCTTAGCATACGCTGACAGCACGGAGGAGGAGATAGTAGTGCCGATGGTGGAGAAAAACGGTGTGTGGTATCTTAAATAAGACACCCTCACGCACCGACAGACCATGCCTGCGGCAGCAGAAGACACAACTTATGGACGGCAGAAAAGCCGCAGACAGCAATACATTCAATAACCTGTTTCACGACAGCAAAGACAAATAGCAACAACAATCACCCGTTGCAAAAAATGTCTTTGCTGTCTTTCTGTTTCCCCATCAGCCGCTGTACCCCCTGCCAGGAAGAGCAGGCAGCAAGACAATCAGCACCTGATAACAGAACAATCAGCACCCGATTACAGAGCGATCAGCACCAAGTTACAATGCAATCAGGCGCAAATTGCAGGCGTAGCCCCCTTACCTCAGATGGCAAAAACCACCTGCGGCATAAACCGACAATACGAATAGCACACGAGAGAGCACATGGGGTATGCAATAATAGCAAAGAGAAGGAAATGCACAAACCATGGTTATCCGTGCCATTTTGCGCCAAATACAAGAGAAGAAACAAAAAAAACGCAGAAAAGTTTGTAGGTTACGTTTTTTTTAAGTAACTTTGTTTTGTAAATGCCCCTCATCGTATTGTGAGGAGGCGGAAAAGGAAAAAACACAATATTATAAATACATTATGAACTTGACAAGTGATTTCAGAAAATATGCTACGCGCCATCTGGGTATAAACGGCATGGCACTTGACGACGTCGTTGCAGCGCAAAGTCAGTACCTCAACCCCTATATCCTTGAGGAAAGGCAGTTGAACGTTACGCAGATGGACGTATTCTCGCGTCTGATGATGGACCGCATAATATTTCTCGGCACAGAGATAAACGACTATACCGCCAACATCATACAGGCTCAGTTGCTCTATCTGGACTCCACCGAGCCAGATAAAGACATCTCAATATACATCAACTCCCCCGGTGGTAGCGTGACAGCAGGACTGGGCATATATGACACTATGCAGTTCATATCCAGCGATGTCGCAACAATATGTACCGGCATGGCCGCCTCTATGGGCGCAGTGTTGCTCGTATCAGGCACAGAAGGCAAGCGTTCTGCCCTGCCTCACAGCCGTGTAATGATACACCAGCCGCTCGGAGGAGTACAAGGTCAGGCAAGCGATATAGAGATAGAAGCAAAAGAAATACAGAAGTTTAAGAAAGAACTATATACCATCATCAGCAACCACTCACACACACCGTACGAGAAAGTGTGGGCAGACTCAGACCGAAACTACTGGATGACAGCAGAAGAAGCAAAAGAATATGGTATGATAGACCAGGTATTGGTTAAGAAATAAAGAGAAAACCAGACTACTGAAATGGTAAAAAGAAAAGGAAACACATGCAGTTTCTGCGGTAGAGGCGAAGAAGAAGTGCGTATGCTCATAACGGGCATGAACGGATTTATATGTGACGAATGTGCAGAACAAGCATGGCATATAGCACAATCAGCCTTAGGCACCACGCCGCGACATAGCAAAAAAAATGCAGCAGGAGCCAAAGACACACCACAGATGAAGGACATCCCCAAGCCCATTGAGATAAAAGAGTATCTTGACCAGTATATCATAGGCCAGGACGAAGCAAAACGTTATCTCTCCGTGGCAGTGTATAACCACTATAAACGACTGTCGCAGCCAGAGAGTGAAGACGGTGTGGAGATAGAGAAGAGCAACATAATAATGGTAGGCTCCACAGGAACAGGCAAGACACTAATGGCACGTACCATAGCCAAACTGCTCAATGTACCCTTCACAATAGTCGATGCCACGGTGTTTACAGAAGCGGGCTATGTAGGAGAAGACGTGGAAAGCATACTCTCCCGCCTGCTACAAGTGGCAGACTACAACCTCGAAGCAGCGCAGCGAGGCATAGTCTTCATTGACGAGATAGACAAAATAGCCCGTAAGTCAGACAATCCCAGCATCACACGCGACGTCAGTGGTGAGGGTGTGCAGCAGGGAATGTTGAAGTTATTAGAAGGAACAGTAGTGAACGTACCACCAAAAGGCGGCCGAAAACACCCCGATCAGGACTATATACACGTTGACACACGCAACATACTCTTTATCTGCGGCGGAGCATTTGACGGCATAGAACGGAAAATAGCACAGCGATTGAACACACATACCGTGGGCTATAACAGCGTGCAGAACACACGCAAGATAGACCAGAAGGACATGATGCGCTACGTATCGCCACAAGACCTGAAGTCATTTGGACTAATACCAGAAATAATCGGCCGTCTGCCAGTGCTCACTCACCTTAATCCGCTGGACCATGACGCCCTGCGCAGAATACTGGTAGAACCAAAGAACAGCATAGTAAGACAATACATAAAGCTGTTTGCGATGGACAATATAACGCTGACGTTCACAACCGAGGCATTGAACTACATCGTTGACAAAGCCGTGGAGTACAAACTCGGCGCACGAGGACTACGCTCCATAGTAGAAAACATAATGACAACGGCAATGTTTGAAGCCCCGTCAAAGGGGATAAGCAAGTTTGAAGTAACCAAGGACTATGCCGAGTCACAACTCCAACAAAAGTTAGAGAAATAACAATCCCACCACTCACCTATGCAACTCAACCTGACAGAAAAACTAACACACTACTTCGGCTTTGACTCCTTCAAAGGCGATCAAGAGGCAATCATACGCAACTTGCTCGCCGGTAACGACACATTCGTGTTGATGCCAACCGGCGGAGGCAAGTCATTGTGTTATCAGTTGCCGTCGCTTATCATGGAAGGAACGGCGATAGTCATATCCCCGCTTATAGCGTTGATGAAGAATCAGGTAGATGTGATCAACGGCTTAAGTGAGCATGACGGTGTAGCCCATTGCCTTAACTCGTCGATGAACAAGACTGCCATTGACCA
>JALFNY010000159.1 GCA_022774105.1 Prevotella sp. | reverse complement strand
ATCCCAACGACAATAAAAAGTACAACGTAACCGTCACCAATACGATATGGGATGACGACAATGAATATCTTTACATTACTTATAAATGGACATTAAAATTAAATGGAACATCAGAAGGAACACCAGTAGGTACTAACTCTTCATGCACCCTTGAAAAAGCATTGACAACGAAGGATAAACTTGTCTGTCATGTAACTGTGAAGTCTAATGATGGCAGAGAATTGCTGGATAAGGATTTGTATTCTTCTGTCGTGGTGTATCTACAACCTGCGGTACTAACTACTGACGAGGAAAAAAAACAGGAGGAAGACAATATCAAAGATGCGTCATATGGCTATGATCCTAACAAGTCAATGAAGACATGGAAGGGTGCATACTCAAAGTTGCAAGACGGTGCCTCATGGGACGAGAATATCATCGTGCTGATGGGGGAAAGTACGGCTGCTATTACCAATGATAAGGATTATGGCTTCAACCTGACAGATAACACATCAGGTAATAATATGCTGACTTCAAAAGAGTGGGAGAAAACGAATAATTCTGTCTTTTTCCGCCACACCACCATCACGGGAAAATGGGAGGAAAATACTGAGGTAAAAACTTACGATGCCAAGATCAAGGTTAAAGGCAAGGATGCTGCCCTTCCTATCTGGGGCGACACCCGCTTTGAGAACCTTTCATTCGAGTCAAGTGGACAAGAATACGATATCCTCTATTGCCAGTACAACAATCTGGAGATGGGAGATGGGGTGAAGATGCTTGGATATACCAAAAACTCTCCAGGTTATGGTACTATCGGAAGCGCATGGACCACTTCCTTCCAGGTCTTTGGCGGTATAAACAACGATGGACGCTTTCAACCTCTTAATACAAAAGAGTTAAACGAAAAGATGGAGAAATCTCTCCCTCATGGGAAGGAGGGCTTTAAGATGGTTTTCAAGTCCGGACATTACTCCACTATCTGTGTGGGAGGACGACAGACTATCGACGGCAATAATACCAATGTTCACAATGGTATCATGGGCACTGCCAATATGCCTATCAAATGTACCATTGAGATGGATATTGACAGAGATACAAACGATAAAACAAATGAATTATATACCAACAAACGTGACTTCGATGCCGGCATCATCTTGGCAGGTAACCACGAGGGTGCCATGTATGGTGATGTGGATATCATTGTTAAGAGCGGAAAGGTGGGACGTATCGTTGGCGGTACGCTCGGCAACCAACGTACAGTAAATACCACGCTTAATCCGCCATATAACACCTATATGGGCAGGGTGAACATTCTTATTGACCCTTACAAGTCACGCTTCTACGAAGAAGGAGAAGACAGTGCAACAACCAACAAAAGAATAATGGTCACAGAACTTTATGGTGGCAGTTGCGGACGTGGATTTGCAAATAATGTGGTGGTTGACAATCCTTTCTATGGAACAAGTACGGTAACCATCAATGGAGGTACGTTCCAGAGACTGGACAGGGATTATACTAACGGTGATATACTATGTGGCATTTTCGGAGCCGGTGCCGGAGGTATGAACGGAATCGGTGAAGGCAAGAACATCACCCCTGACACCAGAATTGCATACTGGAAGGATGGAATAGTAAATGGCGTTGTGAATTATGGAAATTACACCACCGCAAAAGGAAAGTTTGCAAAATACAAATGTTACAATGCCGATACCCATACCTTCACCGACGTAGATCCAGAGCAAACCAGCACAAAGGTTATCATCAACGGTGGTGTCTTCGGTTCTTCTGATGACCCTATCGATGGCATATATGGTGGCGGTAGTGGATATATGGCAACAGGTCTTTGGACTGATAATGGAGCCATTCCGAACGTCAACGGTGGAAATATCTATGGAAAGAGTGGTCAGACAGTGGTTTCACTGGCCATCAACAGTGGTAAGTTCTACTGCAAGAACGGTATCTTTGCCGGAGGGCGTGGAACAGATTATTATTACGCAAAAAATAGATACGGTGCAGGAGGTGCAATCAATGGCACTTACACCGAACCAACTGCTAAGGACTATAAAAAACTTGGAATGATCTTCGGCAACGTGGAGATGAACATCAATGGCGGTATATTCCATTGCCCAGTGTTCGGTGGCGGTTATGGTGTGGCAGACGCAAAGTGTCTGGTTGCAGATGGTGAAAATAACAATAAT
>JALFNY010000144.1 GCA_022774105.1 Prevotella sp. | reverse complement strand
CGTGTGGGGCATACTGTTAAAGGAATGGAAAGGATGTTCAATGAACACCATACTCGTACTCCTTATAGGACTGGTGGTGCTGATAGTATCAAGTTTCCTGCCACAGTTGATAAAATAAATAAATTATAGCAAACAAGACATAACCATACAGACAAACACTATGAAAAGTATATTAGAAGGCCGTCCAGGACTGGAGGCCGTAGTAAACCAGATAGCAGAAGTGACAGGTTACCTCTGGCAGAAAGGCTGGGCAGAGCGTAACGGTGGCAACATCACCGTCAACGTAACCGAGTTTATGGACGAGGAATGTAAGGCCATGCCTGCCATTGCACCCGTGAAACAGATAGGCATGACACTGCCACAACTCAAAGGAAAGTATTTCTACTGCAAGGGAACGGGCAAACGCATGCGTGACCTCGCACGCTGGCCCATGCAGAACGGCTCCATAGTACGCATCTGCGACGACTGCGCAAGTTATGAGATAATAGCCGACGAGCCTGTGGTACCTACCTCAGAACTGCCCACACACCTCGCCTTACAGAACTATCTGCTTGAAACCGGCTCATGCTACAAGGCCACCCTGCACACACACCCCATAGAACTCGTTGCCATGTCACACATAGGGCGTTTCCTCCGCGGTGACGAGATGACACGCGTACTGTGGTCAATGATACCTGAGACACTCGCCTTCGCACCACTCGGCATAGGCATCGTGCCCTACGGTCTGCCCTCATCCGTAGAACTGGCAAAGGACACTCTGGAGCAAATCAAGAAGCACGACGTGGTCTTGTGGGAAAAACACGGCACCGTAGCAGTAGGTCAGGACATCATGGACGCCTTCGACCAGACCGACGTTCTATGCAAGGCCGCTAACATATATATGTGCACACGCAACATGGGCAGCGAGCCTGACGGAATGACACCAGAAGCAATGAAGGAAGTGCAGGACGTATTCAACCTGCCGAAGACACGTCCGTGCTAAACGGCATAACACTGAAAAGCAACAGCAGCCCAAACCGTTCACAAAACCGCAGACAGGTTTTTCTTACTTCATCACAGACAAAATTGGCTGAAATCCAACACACGGTTTGGGATAAAACAATACGGGCGACAGGGACAAAAAAACTCCCTGCCGCCCGTTTCACATATCTATCCCCACAAGGCATACACCACACACCACACCGACAACCAACGGGTGACAACGCAAAAAGGTGCTGATTACATTGTAAACAAGTCTCTTTTACGATGTAATCAGCACCTTTTCACACTGCAATCAGCACCTTTTCACTCCTCATCATCGTCCCAGTCATCATCGTCCTCCCAGCCGAACAACGCAGGATCCACAAAGGAATCCATAGCACGACGATCCTTCTTGGTAGGGCGACCAGTGCCACGGGCACGGTCAATAAAACCGCTGATGCGTGACATCTCAAGCAGTTCGTACTGCTTCGGGTCAGTGACATTCTCATAGACCTGCGGTATCAGCCTCGCCCCCACCCTCGTCTCTATGGCGTTCAGTATCTTGAAGGAGTATGTTACAGGCGGTTTCTTCACATGAACGGTCTCCCCGGCCTTCACCGTCCGCGAGGGTTTGGCATTAGCACCGTTCACCGTAACACGGCCGTTCTTGCACGCATCGGCGGCCATGGAGCGTGTCTTGAATATACGTGCGGCCCACAGCCACTTGTCAAGACGTGCACTCTCCTGATATTTCAAAGTCTTCTCTTCCATCATTCCGCAACGTTTCTGCTGTTACTATTTCCTGTTATACTGGTTCATCGTTATATCAATGCCCGCCAGCACGAACGACTTTATCACCTCGCAGGCAGTAGTAATGAGCGGCGCAAGCGTGGCCTTGTCCTCGTCAGAGAACCTGCCAAGCACCCAGTCAACCTGCTGCCCCCTGCCAAACTCTGCGCCAATACCCATTCTCAGGCGGGCATACCCCTGTCCAATAAGTTGCTGTATGTGCCCCAACCCGTTGTGACCACCGTTGCTGCCACTACCCTTCAAACGCATCTTACCAAGCGGCAGGGCGAGGTCATCAACTATAACGAGCAGGTTCTCAGTAGGGATACCCTCCTTCTCAAGCCAATAACGCACGGCATTACCACTGAGATTCATATACGTGGTAGGCTTGAGCAAAAAGAGTTTTCTGCCCCTTACACTTGTCTCCGCCACAAAACCGTAGCGTTTATCCTCAAACATGACACCCTGCTCCTTTGCGAAAGCATCAACAACCATCCATCCGGCATTATGCCGCGTCTCGTGATACTCCGCACCAGGATTGCCAAGTCCCACTATCAGATACTTCTCCATCAGCGTGTATATATATAATAATGTATGACAAAAAAAATGTAAACACAAGCAAAAAGGGTACCCTTGAATATCAAGAGTACCCCTATTTCACTTTTACCACATGGCAAGCCGCAACAGCATTACTTGCCTGCAGCGGCAGCAGCAGCCTGAGCGGCACGTGTCATCTTGACTGAGCATACAACAACCTCAGCCGGAGTAACCAACTCAAGACCCTCAAATGTAAGGCTGCCAACCTTTATTGACTTGCCAATCTCAAGGTTTGTAACGTCTATCTGCAACTTCTCTGGAATATTAGTGTAAGGTGCCTTAACCTTCAACTGACGCACAGAGAGGCTCATACGACCACCGAGACGCACACCAGCAGCAAGACCATTCAGTTGTACCGGTATGGCAACAACGATAGGCTTCTCCTCAGTAATCTCATAGAAGTCAACGTGAAGCACAGCGTCTGTAACCGGCTCAAACTGTATCTCCCTGATAACAGCCTTATGAGCAGCGCCGTCTATGTCAAGATTCACAACGTAAACATTCGGGGTGTAGATAGCCTTGCGAAGATCAACAAATGGAATAGAGAAAGAAAGAGCCTCTGGAAGACCATTCTCTCCCCTCTTCTCACCATAAAGATTACAAGGTACAAGACCCTCCTTACGCATCATTTTGCTGGCCTTCTTGCCAATGTCGGCACGTTTCTTGCCTGTAAGATTAATTTCTAACATCTTGTGTTACTCTAAATTAAGTTTGTTAATAAAATGCGGTTGCTTAATTCGCCATCACACTGAAGTATACCAACTCCCTGCGGAGGACATACCTCAAAAGCGGGTGCAAAGGTACGCTTTTTTCTTGATATACACAAAGTTTTAACGTAAAATAGTATGCAACAAGCATTAAAACACCCACTTTTCTTGGAAAATCACCATTTTTTTAGTAACTTTGCACGTGCTATTATCTCTGAAATCAGACACGGTGCTCACAAACGACAATCGCAGTTTGGACACCAGATGACAAGATATCAAACAACAAAACAACAAACATGATAAACAGGGAACTCATACGCATAAAGACAGTTCAGCTAACCTACGCTTACTTTCAGAACGGCAATCACAACATAGACAATGCAGAAAAAGAACTGCTGTTCTCCCTATCAAAGGCGTATCACCTATATAACAGCCTGCTGTTACTGATTGTTGCAGTGACGCGCATGGCCAGAAAACACGTGGACATAGCCACATCCAAAGCACAACGCGAAGGCACTGAAGCACCATCACAAAGGTTCGCATACAACAAATTCGCCGTACAACTGGAAGAAAACAGCATGCTCAAGACCTTCACCGAGGAACAAAAGAACATCTGGGAAGACCGAACAGAATTCGTGAAGAACCTATATATGCAGATGAAACAGAGCGAAGCATACAAAGAATTCATGGATTCTGACGACGAAGAATACGAAACCCACCGCGAAGTATGGCGCAAACTATACAAACAATTCATACAAAACAACACAGAACTGGACAGCACACTGGAAGAAGTCAGCTTGTACTGGAACGACGACAAAGAAGTAGTCGATACATTCGTACTTAAAACAATCAAGCGATTCGACCCCAAGACAGACGCCAAACAAGAACTGCTACCAGAGTACACAGACGAAGAAGACAAAGAATACGCAAGAAAACTATTCCGCGCAACAATACTCAACGCCGAGCAATACCAACACTACATGACCGAAGCAAGCCGCAACTGGGACTTCTCAAGACTCGCATACATGGACGTAGTGATAATGCAAATAGCAATAGCCGAGATGCTTACGTTCCCCAACATACCAGTGAACGTAACAATAAACGAATACGTTGAACTCGCAAAACTATACTCAACACCACGCAGCGGAGGCTACATCAACGGTATGCTCGATACAATAGCACGACATCTTATAACAAACGGCAAGATGCTCAAGCAGATGCCAGAAAGAAAAAAATAACAACAAAAGTAAAAACAAACAACAAACATGACAACAAACATGATTCTCGCCGCACAAGAAGCAGCAGGAGGCGGTTACCAAATGATTATCATGATGGTAGCAATCTTTGCCATCATGTACTTCTTTATGATACGACCACAGCAGAAAAAGCAAAAGGAAATAAAGAACTTCCAGAACTCAATAAAAGAAGGAACGAAAGTCATCACAGCAGGAGGAGTATATGGTACCGTTCGCAGAGTAATCATAGAACAGAACGCCCTTGAACTGGAAGTATCAAAAGGCGTTACCATTACCGTGGACCGCAACTACGTATTCGCCGACGCAGCGTCACAGCAGCAGAAGTAAAAAAGGCTCAACGGTAACGGCAACGGCGGTCCAGCAGACCATAAACCCACAGACATACTATGGACACCCTGCACTGGCAGCACAAATATAAGGACACCAAGAACTTCTTGTTCAGCATTCTGAACAAGGAGTTCTTGGTTTTCCTATTTTTCCTCTTGGTAAGTACCGCGTTCTGGTTTATGACCACTCTCAACGAGACATACGAGAAAGAAATAAAGATACCACTGACAATTACTGACGTACCAACAAACATTGTCATCACGGAAGGGCTGCCCGACAGCGTCAGAGTGACACTAAAAGACAAGGGATTCAACCTCATCAAATACGTGTTCAACGACAATCTGCCCCCCATTCGCATACCTTTCCTACACTATACAAAATCACAAAGCAAGGGTTCCATCACCTCATCAGAAATACAAAAGATACTGAAACCACGCCTGGACGAATCTACCACCATACTGGCAGTAAAGGCAGAGCACTGGGACTTCTACTTCTGCCGGGGCAACAAGAAACGTATTCCCGTTATAATCAACGGCAACATATCCGCAAAACCCAACTACTATATCAGCCGTTGCACACTCACTCCCGACAGTATCACCATCCTTGCAGCAGCAGAAGCACTGGATACAATAACTGCAGCATACACAGACGTGGTCAATATGGAAAACATTTCCGAGTCAACCACACGCACAATAGCACTGCAACACATAAAGGGAGCGAAGATGGAGACGGAAAAATCCAGCATTAGCGTTATCATAGACCAACTCACGGAACTGACTATCAAGGTACCAATAAAAACCGTTAACGTGCCAGAAGGCATCTCCTTAAAGACTTTCCCCGCACAGGTTGAGGTGAGAGTTGCCGTTGGTGTAAGAAACAGTGGGGCTGTAAAGCCAGAACTGTTCAACGTGATTGCCGACTACAACGAACTTCCCGCCAACCAATCTGAAAAGATTCAACTGCGGATTACCTCACAGCCACGAGGCATTGTAAAAGCGTTTCTCAAACAGACAACAGTGGATTATCTTATAGAAAACAACAAATAATTACCCCATACCACCCATGCGCTATTGCATTACAGGCGGAATAGGAGCAGGGAAGTCCTACGTTTGCAAGAGACTTGAGCACCACGGCATCCGCATATACGACTGTGACAAAGGGGCAAAGCAACTGCTCCACACCTCACCCACACTGCGAAAGGCAATGACAACGCTAATCGGCAGGGAGGCATATAAGGCCGACGGAACACTGAACAAGGCCGCCGTAACAAGATACCTGCTCGCATCAGAAGAAAACAAGCAACGTATCAACGCCATAGTACACCCCGCCGTGATGGAAGACTTCCATCGTTCCGGACTGCAATGGATGGAAAGTGCCATACTGTACGAGGCACATCTCGAACACTATGTGGACAAGGTGATAGCCGTCACTGCCCCCACAGAGACACGCATAAAGCGCATAATGCAGCGTGACGGCATAACACACAGTATGGCAAAGGAGTGGCTTGACAAGCAGACTGACCAAAGCATAGTAGCCGACAAGGCCGACTACGTAATAGTAAACGACGGTATCTCCAACCTTGACGGCCAGATAGAACAACTCTTGTCAGCACTCGCAAAAGCCGAAAAAGAAGATGATAGCACTAACAGATAACTCAAAAACAAACATATAAAACAAAAAACAAACAAGAAAATGCAGAAAACCATTTTAGCCATCTCAGGCAAACCTGGACTTTATTTACTCGTTTCACGCGCAAAGATGAGCCTCATTGTCGAGACGCTCGATGGCTCACACAAGCGTATCCCGGCATTCTCCACCGACCGTGTAACATCACTCGCCGATATAGCCGTGTACACAGAAGACGACGATCTGCCACTGATGAACGTCATGATAGCACTCCGCGACATGGAGGAGGGTAAGAAGTCAAGCCTTGACTGGCGCAAGGCGTCAGGCAAAGAACTGCAAGACTACTTCGCAAAGTTCCTGCCCAACTTCGACCGTGAGCGCGTACACAACAGTGATATAAAGAAACTCATACAGTGGTATAACATCCTTGTAGATGCTGGCATCACCAACTTCGAGGAGGTTCTCAAGCCAACAAACGGCAATAACATTGACGACAGAGAGCAAGAGGCATGAACGAACGAATGGACGAGGGGCTGACGCTCCTTGGAAAGAAGACGGAGTACCGCAGCGACTACGCCCCAGAGGTATTGGAAACATTCGTGAACAAGCACCCGGAGAATGATTATTGGGTGCAGTTCAACTGCCCGGAATTTACCTCTCTGTGCCCTATCACCGGGCAACCGGACTTCGCCGAGATAAAAATATCATACCTGCCAGACCGCAAAATGGTGGAGAGCAAGAGTCTGAAACTATATCTCTTCTCCTTCCGCAACCACGGAGCGTTCCATGAGGACTGCGTGAACATCATCATGAAAGACCTCATAAAACTCATGGACCCGAAGTACATAGAGGTCACAGGCATATTCCTGCCACGTGGGGGAATATCCATCTATCCATACGCCAACTACGGACGACCGGGCACAAAATATGAATTGATGGCAACACAACGGCTGGAAAACAAAACTACTATATAGAAACGGCAATACGAACAGGGGCTGATTACAATGCAATCAGCCCCTGTTCGTGTTATTATCAGCACCTGATTACTGCGTAATCAGCACCCTTTCACATTTCCCCCTACTCTACTTCCAACTGCAATTCCTTCTGTATTGCGGCAAAAGCAGGGTTCGTGTCTATCAACTTCTGCATGAACTCATGCGGTGACAACCTGCGCACCACCTCCTTCTGCTCAGCAAGTCGCAGCGTCATCTTCACTCCGCCGTTGTGCAGGCACTTTGCCATTGTCACCTGCACACGGTTGAATATCTCGGCAATGTCACCTTGCAACATTGTATTCTCCACTATACAGTCTATGTGTGGGAACTCCGTGATCTTCAACTGCACGTTCATCATTCTCTTGGCCAGTGCGCTCTGCTTGGTCTGCATCATTCTGTTACACATCATCAGCCACTCCCTGCGCACGTCATCTTCCGTAAATTCCGCCGCCTCATTGGCCGTTTCGCCAAGTGGTATCTTCTCTTCTACCTTACGGTCGATGGTGTTTGTACCCATTATCTTGCTGAACGATGCGCCTATCGAGCCAATCTTGATATGCGGCCGCGTAGCGTTAGCGGCGTTATCCCTTGTTGCCGGCGTAGGCACTCGTGCTGCATCATACGTGCCTTGCAGCGGCTCTGCCATCATTCCGCGGTCCTCGTCTCCGTTAACAGTGTACTTCTGTGACTGCCTCTCCCCCTTGGGGAATGTAGAAGAGGCGGCGTTAACGGCGACCATCTCCCCCATCAGTTTCCTGAACAGTGATTTTAAGCGTTTACAGGGCCTACGCCCACCGGCGGCATCGCCGTCATCCTCCTGCGTTATCTGTGCCAACTGTATCAGCGTCAGTTCCACAAGCAGACGCTTATTGCTGCTCATACGGTAGTTCACGTCACACTGGTTGAGCAGTTTCAGCGCCTTATATAGGAACTTAGGCTGGCATCGTTTCGCCTGTTCCGCATAGCGTTGCCGCTGTGTCTCGGCAGCCTCTATCAACTTTGTTGTCTGTGGGTCAAGCGCCATCAGCACGTTACGTATGTGTGATGCAAGACCGTTAACAGTCTGTCCACCGTCAAAACCCCTCGCAAGTATTTTGTTAAGTGTCACCATTACCTCTGCTACCTTGTTGTCAAGACAATCATCTACTATGCTGAAATAGTTGTCAGCGTCAAGCACGTTGAGGTCTTCTATTACCTTCTGGTACGTTATATTGCCCTGGCAGAACGATGCTACCTGATCAAATATGGACAATGCGTCACGCATACCGCCGTCTGCTTTCTCGGCAATCACGTTGAAGGCAAGGTCCTCATACGTTATACCCTCACTCTCCGCCACATGCTTCAGGTGTGAGATTATGCCCTGCACCGTCATGCGTTCAAAATCATACACCTGACAACGGGAGATGATTGTAGGCAGAATCCTATGCTTCTCCGTTGTTGCGAGAATGAAAATGACGTATGATGGGGGCTCCTCCAGCGTTTTAAGGAACGAGTTGAAGGCCGCTGTTGACAGCATATGTACCTCGTCAATGATGAAAACCTTGTAGCGACCGGTCTGTGGTGGGATACGCGTTTGCTCCATCAATGCCTTGATGTGCTCCACACCGTTGTTTGATGCGGCATCGAGTTCAAAGATATTGAGTGACCTTCCCTCGTCAAAGGCGCGGCAACTCTCACACTGTCCGCAGGCATCTCCGGTGGGAGTGGGGTTTAGACAGTTTATCACTTTTGCGAAAATGCGCGCACAGGTGGTCTTGCCCACACCGCGAGGACCGCAGAAGAGGTATGCGTGTGCGAGTTTTCCTGACTGCACAGCGTTCTTCAGCGTGGTGGTAAGGGCTGCCTGTCCCACGACGCTGTCAAACGTCATGGGGCGGTATTTACGTGCTGAAACAATGTAGGAGGACATATTTTGTTGTTTTGTCTTATTGTTGTTTAGTTGTTTTTGGGGGTGGGGTTATTGCTGTTTAGCGGTCTGGTAGCATCGTTGTCGGGGCGTATTGTTGCCTGATAACGTTGTTTCCTTGCTGGAGGGGGCAGTCAGGTGGTATGCTGCCAGCCACCTATGCCGCCACTTCTCCGTCCCGGTTTCTGAACCATGTGGCGAGTATTGTGCCCGAAATGGAGTGCCATGCGCAACTTAATGCACACGGAATGACCGCCAACGGACAGGTGGTGACGAAGAAGGTTGATGCAAGTACCGTGGCAAGTCCTGCGTTCTGCATCCCTACTTCTATTGAGATTGTGCGGTTTTTTGCTTTTGAGAAGCGGAACAGCCGCCCCACAGTGTAGCCTGTAAGATAGCCGAGGGAGTTGTGCGCCAATACTACTGCAAATACCAACAGGAAGAAACCGAAGCCTTCGAGCAGCAGTTTGTCATGCACGGCGGTTATTACTCCGCCCACAATGCACGCCAGTCCCAACACGCTGAACGCTGGCATCACGGCCTGGGCACGCTTGAATCGCTCGTTGTTACCTAAGAAAAGATTTGCAAAAAAGCCTATGGTGACAGGCATCAATGTCACTATTAGTATGTTGAGGAACATTCCGAGGGCATCTACCTCCACCTGTTCTCCTGCCAGCCACAGCACGAGTAACGGTGTCACCACGGGTGCAAGGAGTGTTGAAACGGTGGTCATTCCTACGGAGAACGCCACGTCTCCCCGGCAGAGGTATGACATTATGTTGCTCGACACACCGCCGGGACAGCAGCCAACGAGTATTATGCCCACTATAACTGGCTTGGGAACGGTGATGCCAAGATAGCCTACTCCAACGGTAAGGCTCCACGCTATTACCGGCATCAGCGTGAACTGAGCACACGTCCCGATTAGTATGTCCCACGGACGGGCTGCAAGAACCTTCATGTCCTGCATGGTAAGCGTCAGTCCCATGGTGAGCATTATAAAACCAAGGATAAGTGATTGCGTGGCACCATGTACCCACGTGAACAGCACTGGCACGAGATAGGTCAGCAATGCCACGGCTATTATGAACCATGAGGTGTATGTTGACAGCCAGCGGCTGGCTTTTTGTAACAGACTATACATTGTTTCTTATTTTGTATCAGACGCAAAATTACTACTTTTTTCTGATATTCACAAAGGAATAGGGTTAAAAAAAACAGGTCGTCACATTCTTATTTTTTCACCGACACAGATAAAGCGCAAAGAAACGGTCATACAACTGATACGCTCTTGCTTCCTCCAACAGCAGTTCTTTGTTAGTTAGTGCTATCACAGCGGCCCTTGCCGAACTTGCTGCACCTATGCCCTGCCGTGTCAGAAACGCCTTGATGATAAAGGGATTGCGAGACGTGTTGCTCACTTTTGTCATGTCATCACTCGTTTTACGACACAAACTTCACGTGATACTAACTGTGGCTTAGGAGGCGTTTGCTTTTAGGTCGTGAGGTAAGAGGATGGAGGTCCTGAGATTGTGGGGCATAGGTTAGAGGGAAATGTACGTCTAATCACCTTGCGACCCACAACCCGCAACCTCCTGACCTCGAACCTTCAACCTCACAAACAGGTGCTAATCACAATGTAATCAGCACCTGATTGTAAAGTAATCAGCACCTGATTGCAGAGTAAAGAGCACCTGATTACGAAACCACCTGCCACGAAGCGTAGCGATACCCCCAAGAGGTCGCAGGAAGGAGGGTGTGAAACGGGCATAACAATACATTAAATGCACAGTATGGGTTAAAATGAGTAAATTTCGGAAAAATATTTTGTAGAATCGGAAATAATAAGTAACTTTGCGGTCTCATGGACTAAACTAAACAAAGAATCTACACATTATTTATATATAGAACAACAATTATGAGTTTGAAAATCGTAGTACTTGCAAAGCAGGTACCTGACACCCGAAACGTAGGTCCTGACGCTATGACTCCGGAAGGCACCGTAAACCGCAGTGCGCTGCCTGCTGTCTTCAACCCAGATGACCTTAACGCTCTTGAGCAGGCGCTCATTTTGAAAGACAAGTTCCCCGGTTCCACAATCTCAGTGGTAACAATGGGTCTGCCAAAGGCAGCAGAAGTGATTAGAGAAGCCCTCTATCGCGGTGCCGATAACGGCTATGTAGTAACCGACAGACCACTCGGTGGCGCAGACACCCTTGCCACATCATACACCCTTGCACAGGCAATACAGAAGATAGGCGACTTTGACATCATCCTCGGCGGACGCCAGGCCATAGACGGAGACACCGCACAGGTAGGACCACAGATAGCCGAAAAACTCGGTCTGACGCAGGTGACATACGCAGAAGAGATACTCTCACTCGATGAGCAAGCAAAGAAAATAGTTATAAAACGCCACATAGACGGCGGCGTAGAGACAGTAGAAGCACCGCTACCATTAGTAGTAACAGTAAACGGCAGTGCCGCACTATGCCGCCCACGCAACGCAAAACTGCTGATGAAATATAAAAACGCCACCGTGCCAGCAGAGCGTACAGCAGAGCAGGCAGAAGCAATAGAGGCGCTGATAGCACGCAAACCATACCTGAACATCACGCAATGGGGAGCGGAAGACATAGAATGTGACCCGAAACAAATAGGCAAAACAGGCTCGCCAACCAACGTAAAGACGGTGAAGAACATAGTGTTCAAAGCAAAAGAAAGCCGTACTATGACAGGATCTGACGAGGATATAAACAACCTCATAGTAGAACTGTTAAACGAAAAAATTATAGGGTAAACAGCGGTTTAGTTGTTTGGAGGCTCCGTTGTATAACCATTACAGAATGACTAACCAACAAAACACACAACCAAACAACCAAACAACCAAACGACAAAACAACAAAACAAAATGAACAACGTTTTTGTATATTGCGAGATAGAGGGCACAACAGTGAAAGACGTATCACTCGAACTCCTCACAAAAGGACGCAAACTGGCCGACACACTGAACGTAAAACTCGAATGTATCATAGCCGGTAGCGGACTGGACGGCGTGGAACAGCAGGTGATAAAGTACGGAGTGGATAAGGTTCACATATTCGACGCAGAAGGACTGTTCCCATATACCTCCAACCCCCACACCGCATTAGTGGTAAACCTCTTCAAAGAAGAACAACCACAAATATGCCTCATGGGTGCAACAGTAATAGGACGAGACCTCGGACCACGCGTATCATCAGCACTATTCAGTGGACTTACAGCCGACTGTACAGAACTTGAGATAGGCGACTTCGACATGAAAGTAAAGAACGAAGCAGGAGAACTGGTAACAAAACACTACGAACAGCAACTGTACCAGATACGCCCCGCATTCGGAGGAAACATCATAGCCACCATCGTTAACCCCGAACACCGCCCACAAATGGCAACAGTACGCGAGGGAGTAATGAAAAAAGAGGTAAAAGACGAGAACTACAAAGGCGAGACAGTGCGCCACGACGTAGCAAAATACGTACCAGAAACAGAGTACGTAGTAAAGGTTCTCGACCGCCATGTGGAAGAAGCCAAACACAATCTGAAAGGAGCACCGATAGTAGTAGCAGGAGGTTACGGCGTAGGTTCAAAAGAAGGATTCGACCAACTCTTCGAACTCGCAAAAGAACTACACGCAGAAGTAGGCGCAAGCCGTGCCGCAGTAGATGCAGGATGGATTGACCACGACAGGCAAATAGGACAAACAGGAGTAACAGTACGACCAAAAGTATATATAGCCTGCGGCATATCAGGACAGATACAGCACATAGCAGGAATGCAAGACGCCGGCATCATCATCTCAATCAACAACGATCCCGACGCCCCCATCAACACCATTGCCGACTATGTAATAAACGGTACAGTGGAAGAGGTGGTACCTAAACTCATAAAGTATTACAAGCAGAATAACAAATAGTTGATAAGTTGATTAGTGACACAAACACCTTGCAACACAACAAAAAACAAAACACCCAGGAAAAGCAAGCAAACAAGCACTAAACAACCATACAACCAAACAATCAAAAGAACAAAATGCCAAACTTCTATACTGACAATCCTGAGATAAAATACCATCTCAGCCACCCTTTGCTCAAACGAATCGTTGAGTTAAAAGAACGTGATTACGCCGACAAAGATAAGTATGACTACGCTCCGGAGAACTTTGAAGACGCCTTAGACTCATACAATCGCGTGCTGGAACTTGCTGGTGACGTTATGGCTAACGTCGTAGCACCCAACGCAGAAGCCGTGGACGCAGAAGGACCACACCTTGAAAACAACCGTATGATATACGCATCAAAGACCTATGAGAACCTTGACGCAGCAATAAAAGCAGGTCTTAACGGCGTTACCATGCCCCGACGCTACGGTGGTTTGAACTTCCCTATGGCCGTTTATTCCGCAATCAACGAGATGGTAGCCACTGCTGACACCGGTTTCGAGAATATATGGTCACTGCAAGACTGCATAGAAACACTCTATGAGTTCGGTAATGAGGACCAAAGGCAGCGCTTTGTACCACGTGTTTGCCAAGGAGAAACAATGTCAATGGACCTCACTGAGCCCGACGCAGGCTCCGACTTACAGTCCGTAATGCTAAAAGCCACCTTCGATGAAGAGAACAACTGCTGGCGACTTAACGGCTGCAAACGCTTCATTACCAACGGAGATTCAAACATACATCTTGTTCTTGCCCGCTCAGAAGAGGGCACAAGAGACGGTCGCGGACTGTCAATGTTCATCTATGACAAGCGTGATGGCGGTGTAGATGTGCGCCGATTGGAGAACAAACTGGGCATTCACGGCTCACCAACATGCGAACTTGTGTATAAGAACGCTAAGGCTGAGTTATGCGGATCACGCAAGATGGGACTGATAAAGTATGTGATGGGACTGATGAACGGTGCCCGTCTCGGCATCGCCGGGCAGAGTACAGGCGTCAGTCAGATGGCTTATAACGAGGCATTAGCCTATGCTAAGGACAGAAAGCAGTTCGGAAAGGCCATCATTGAGTTCCCCGCCGTTTACGATATGCTATCCATTATGAAGGCAAGGCTTGATGCTGGCCGTGCATTGTTGTACGCAACAAGTCGCTATGTGGATATGTATAAGATTTTAGAGGACATTGAAAGGGAGCGCAAGGAGACCGGAGACAAACTTACAGCAGAGGAACGCACGGAGTGTAAGACATATTCTAAGTTGGCAGACGCCTTCACTCCGCTTGCCAAAGGCATGACTTCCGAGTATGCAAACCTCAACACTTACGATGGAATACAGGTGCACGGCGGTTCTGGTTTCATGTTGGAATATGCTTGCCAGCGTCTCTATCGTGATGCGCGCATACTCACAATATATGAGGGGACGACACAGTTGCAGTGCGTAGCAGCAGGTCGTTACATCACTAACGGCTTCTACGGGCAGGTTATTTGTGATATGTTGCAGTATGGTCAGGCACCTTCTAACGTGGGAACTACTGACTGGTGCAACGATGAGTTTGCTGCATTGAAGGAGCGTGTGGATAATATGGCAGAGAAATACAACGCTGCCGTGGATTATGTCAACGCCAAGAAGAACGACGAGTTCAAGGACTTTGCAATACGTCATCTATATGAAATGGCTGCTGACTGCATCATGGCGTTACTTCTTATAGGCGATGCTTGCAAGGCACCGGAACTCTTTGGCAAGTCTGCTCGTGTATATACGCGTTACGTTGCTGCAGAGGTAGAGAAGCATTATGACTTCATTATGTCTGCTACTCCTGACGACCTTGCCGATTATCGCAAGTAGTTGTCGGGGCTGGCAACAGCATATCTGACACAGATAATCCCCCTGTTTCTTGCCGATAGGCAGTGGAAACAGGGGGATTTCTTTATTCTTCGTTATGTAATGTCGTTAGAGTATTCTGCCGTTGAAGCGGAAACTGAACGTTGGATAGACTGTAATCTTTGATATTGTCTTTATCACTCCGCCATCGCCCTCAACGCCTTCCTTGTCGAGTGGCACGTCCTGCACATAGATAGTTGGTGTTCCCCAGAACTGGCAACCAAGGTCCCAGGCAAATGAGAAACGGTGCTTGTTCGAGATAGCACGGCCTGATCCTATGCCTACGTATGGCTTAAAGCCGTTGACTTTGAGGTAAGCCTGTGCTTGACTGCCATTAGGTCTGACAAGATAATCACCAAGTTTTACACCAGCAATAGGCAAAGTCTCCGGAGCACCAGCCGGCACCATACTGGCATAATCTCCTGCATTGTATTTATCCGCAATCTCATTATATGCCGTAAGTGCACTCAACTGCTCCTGGCAATTAGTGGTATAAGCGTCGATAATCTGTGACTTGCCAGCATAGAAACCTACGGTAAGACGCCAAGCAGATGTCTTTGAAGGATATATATCAAACAACAACTTAAAGTTATTCATGTTTATCTTTCCGTCAATAAGCACATTTCTCG
>JALFNY010000214.1 GCA_022774105.1 Prevotella sp. | reverse complement strand
GCATAAGAAAGGTGTCAGCCTCAAGAGGTGGGAGAAGAAAGGAGGTGCGCTATGAAGAAAGCACTGCTGTCACTCCTCTCCCTGCTGCTGTTGCTCGCCTGTGAGCGACAGCCGCCGTTGCATCTGCACCGTGGCACTCATGTGGAGGTGGCCCTCCCCACCGTGGAACTCGACCTCACCGTCTATTGGACCTACGAGGTAGGCTATGACTGGGAGGCAGAATGGACCTACGGCTGGGACGTGACAGACCTCGAGTTGTTCGGGGACATAGGCTATCACGAGCCCTCCCTCTTCGACCTCCGCCGTTACTACCTCGGCGATCAGGCAGGAGGACGCCACACCACAGTAGAAGAATATGAGATAAACGGTAAGGTGTTCCGCGCAGAATATGCCGTAGGATATTATGACTTCCTCGTGTGGAACAAGGTGCTCACC
This sequence comes from Prevotella sp., assembly GCA_022774105.1. Taxonomy (GTDB): domain Bacteria; phylum Bacteroidota; class Bacteroidia; order Bacteroidales; family Bacteroidaceae; genus Prevotella. The sequence goes on along the minus strand of JALFNY010000214.1, from coordinate 1,430 downwards.
TCCGACGGTGTGCAGAGCCTTATCATCGACGAGGAGACAACCCTCGATTCCGTCATGGCTTTCACAAATATGGGAATGTCACGCGTGCGCTATCAGGAGCCCACATACACGCGAGCCTTCAACCAGCCTGAAGAACTCTTCGCCGGCTACGGCAAGAACTTCTACATCTCCAATAACCTCGAGGACTATGACCATTACGACCCCGAGACCAACGTCTATTATAAGAAGATAGACATGACGCTGCACCCCGTAACATATATCTACCTCACGCAGGTGCGCCTGCACAACAACCGGGGACGCATCAACGGCATCGACGGAGAGTCAAACCTCAGCGGTATGGCACGCTCCGTGACCCTCAACAGCGGCGTGGCAGGAAAAGAAGCCATCACCGTGCATTACAACACACGCTTCAAGCGCGACTGCGTCATACAAGGGACAGGAGAGAAGGTGGATGTAGCCGGTGGGCGATGCCTCACCTTCGGCATACCAAACCAGAACTCCTCACGCACCACCAGGGCGGAGGATGTGAACGACAGGGTGCGGCACTATATGGACGTCAACTTCATCTTCAGCAACGGCATGGACTCCACCATCGTCTTTGACGTCACCGACCAGGTGCGTAAGCGTTACAAAGGCGGCGTAATAACGGTTGACATCAACGTTGACACACTGAGGATTCCCACGCGCCCCGGCGGATCAGGATTCGACGCCGTAGTAAAAGATTTTGACGAAGAAGAATACGAATTTGAAATGTAGCGGGGGGGGGTAAAATCAAAATGGATATACCCTCTCTGCAAACACAAAGAAAACGGAACAAATATAAACATCTAAAACTTCTATTATTATTATGAAGAAGAAATTTTATTTCGCTACATTAGTGATAGCGCTACTAACATTTACAGGCTGCGCCAATGACGAGTATGTCGGCGACCAGCAGAACCTCGGCGAGCAGAACGGCGCCATCGCTTTCTCCACGAAAAGTGAGAATACCGTGAGAGGAACAACGAGTGACCTTAAAGCCCCCGCAAAGTTAACTAATCAGTTCTGGGTTTATGGCACGAAGACGGTTGGCAGCACCGAACATACAGTGTTCAATAACTACAAGGTAGTGTATCAAAGCGGCACCGCCTCTTCTTCCAACACAAGTGGCTGGGAGTATGTAAATGGAACAAACCAGACGATAAAGTATTGGGATTACAGTGCTTCTAAATACGACTTCGAGGCGTATTCTTATAACAGTACAACAGGTTTAGTTAAGAAGATAACGACAACTGAAGAAGCTACCAGCGGTCTTGCTGTGAACGATTACGTAGTAGAAAATATGAGCGGAGATGATTATGATAATCTCTACTTCTCTGAGAAAAAGACAGTACAGAAAAATAGCATTATAGTAGGAGAAAGGTATCAAGACGCAGTTAAACTCACCTTCA
>JALFNY010000111.1 GCA_022774105.1 Prevotella sp. | reverse complement strand
CAGGAGGGAATACGCTGGCTTGTATGCGTGATACCAGCCATGTTGCTTGCACTTGGAATGTTCATAATATCCAAGTACGAACTGACAGACGACCGCATTGACGAGATAAACAAGGAGATAGAGAGCAGGAACGAGTGATGTTTAACGATACAATGCAATATAAAAGTATGACTATGAGAATCAAAACATTGGCGATTTCTGTGCTGGCACTGTGGTCAGTAGCCCTTACTTGCGGTGCAAAGACACTGAAAGAGGCTTATCGCGACTACTGGCGCATGGGCATGAGTGTTAACCAGTGGGAGGTAGAGACAGACGGTTCTACCCCCAGCAACCTGCCTATCACGGGTTTTACGGGCAGAGACCAGACTGTGGATTTCCCCATCATAGCCAGTCATTTCGGCTGGGTAGTGGCAGAGAACTGCATGAAGATGGAGGCCATACACCCTGAGGAGGGTGTGTATGACTTCACCCTTGCTGACCAGTTTGTCAACAAGGCACTGGCTAATGGGCTTCATGTGGTGGGCCATTGCCTTATATGGCACTCGCAATGTCCTGACTGGTTCTTCGTTGACAAGGACGGAAAGCAGGTCACTGCCAATGTGTTGAAGCAGCGAATACGTGACCATATCTTCACCATCCTTGGCCATTTCCGTGGTAAGGTGGAGGCATGGGACGTGGTAAATGAGGCTTTTGAGGACAACGGCACACTGCGTCGTAGCAAGTTCTATGAGATATTGGGTGAGGATTTCATACCTCTCGCTTTCCAGTATGCCCATGAGGCTGACCCTACCATAGAACTTTACTACAACGATTACTCCATGAACAAGCCCGGAAAGGTACGTGCCGTGGTGGATTTCTTTAAGCCTTTGATGGCTAAGGGTATGACTTTGACATCTATAGGTATGCAGGGTCACATGATACTTGGCGAGGAAGACTACGTCAGTCAGTACGAGAAGTCCATACGTATGATATACAACGAGTTGGGATTGCCGGCTCAGTTCACCGAACTTGACCTCTCCGTGCTGCCCAACCCCTACGGCTTTGCGGGTGCAAACATCTCTGATAACTTCAAGTACAGCGAGAAGATGGACCCTTACAGAGACCGTCTTCCAGAGGCAGTGCAGAAAAAAGCCGATGACTTCTGGCTCGATTTCTTCCAGATGCTAATGCGTAATAAGGAGCAGGTGCTGCGCGTTGGCTTCTGGTGTTTTAACGACGGAAACAGTTGGCGCAACGACTTCCCGATACGTGGGCGTTGTGATTACGCCACACTGTTTACCCGTGACAACACTCCGAAGCCCACGATTAAGAAACTGATACAACTCGTCGAGAAGCAGAAGAAGGACTGAACACCGTCCAATCCGTTTCTCTGGGCAGCGGAATGTATTGCAACTCCACGGAGAAAAGCCATGTGTGTGGCTCACTAACGAGCCATATACAATGCCGAAACAAGCAAAAGAAGGAACTACGAATTCACTAAAAAAACTATACAACCACCATGGAAGGAAAACATTATTTGGTGCCAGAAGACTATATGGCAGACCCCTCAGTACACGTATGGAACGACAAACTCTATATCTATCCCTCACACGACAGGGAGTCAGGTATAGCAGAAAACGACAACGGTGACCACTTTGATATGAACGATTACCACGTCTTCTCCACCGATGACATAGAGGCGGTGGCACGTGGTGAGGCTTCTCTTGAGGACCACGGCGTCATACTGCGTGTCAGCGACATACCCTGGGCAGGACGACAACTGTGGGACTGTGACGTTCAGGAGAAGGACGGAAAGTACTATCTCTACTTCCCTCTGAAGGATAGAAACGACATTTTCCGCTTCGGAGTGGCCGTAAGTGACCGTCCCGAAGGGCCATTCACACCGCAGCCAGACCCTATGCGCGGCTCATACTCCATTGACGTGGCCGTATTGAAGGACGACACGCCGGCCGATGGCAGTGGCAAACCAGCATATTATTTCTACTTCGGCGGTATCTGGGGCGGCCAGTTGCAGCGTTACAAGGACAATAAAGCGTTGGAGGCAGCACACCTTCCTGAGGGCGAAGAGCCCGCTTTGCCCTCACGCGTGGCACGGCTGTCTGACGATATGTTGCAGTTTGCAGAAGAACCACAGCCCGTGCTGGTGGTTGACAGCAACGGCGAGCCTTTGAAAGCCAACGACCCGCACCGCTTCTTTGAGGCAAGTTGGGTACACAAATACAACGGGAAGTATTACCTCTCATACTCCACCGGTGACACACACCTTATCTGTTACGCCATCAGCGACAGCCCCTACGGCCCGTTCACATACAAAGGCGTGATACTGACACCGGTGAAGGCAGGATGGACCACCCACCACTGCATCGTGGAGTTCAAAGGAAAATGGTATCTCTTCCATCACGATTCCGTGCCGTCAGGCAAGACATGGCTCCGCTCTCTCAAGGTTTGCGAACTGCATTATAATGCCGACGGAACCATACAGACCATCGAGGGATAACGCCGTGACACGCTCCGCAGACCGTGGGCAGCATCACAAGAAATGACAATCAGCACCTGATTGCAAAGTAATCAGCACCTGTTCATAATGCAATCAATACCTCTTCACACCGTAATCAGCACCTGATTACGGTGCTTTTTTGTAACCCTCTGCCTGTGCGACACTTACAACACCCCATTTCCTGCGCCAGAGTACCGCTATAAGCGATTTATGTAACAAGAGCAAAATACTATGAAACAAATCAGGAAAACCTTTTAACCCCTTTTTGCTAACTTTGCAACAGATTAGCGGCTTGTGTGCCGTCTGCCGACAGACCGTCGCAACATAAAAAACAAACAAACCTACAATAACATACAATCAAAAAACTAAAACCTCATGTTCAGACCAAAAAGTTTCCTTACCACCATCATCATAGCAGCCGTAAGCGTCATCCACGCCGCCGCTGCTGACACCTTCGTGACCTTCAGCAAGGGAGCAATACCCCTCTGTAGCGCAGGCGAACAATTCCAGATAGCGGTCAGTGACAATGACAACGTTGCTGTAAAACTGGCGGCGAAGAACCTCGTTGCCGACTTCAGCGCCGTTTGTGACGCAAAGGCCACCATATCATCAGATGCCAAAGGCTGCCGCATCGTGATAGGAACACTTGGCACACCCTTGGTAAACGATATGATAAAGGCCGGCAAGATAAACCCCACGGAACTGAAAGGCAAGCGAGAAAAATACATTATCACCGCCGCTGAGGGGCAGGACAACGTGCTATACATAGTCGGCAGTGACCGCCGAGGCACCGTCTATGGCATCTACGAACTCAGCCGTCAGATAGGAGTGTCACCCTGGTATTACTGGATGGACGCACCAGTGAGGAAACAACAGAGCCTGTTCCTTACCCCCGGACAATATACTGACGGCGAACCGGCGGTGAGATACCGTGGCATCTTTCTCAACGACGAGGCCCCATGCCTCACCACGTGGGTGAAAAACACTTTCGGAACAGGCTACGGCGACCACCGTTTCTATGAGAAAGTCTTTGAACTAATACTACGTTTGAAGGGCAACTACATATGGCCCGCAATGTGGGGTTGGGCATTTTACGCCGACGACCCGCTGAACATGAAGACCGCTGACGATATGGGCGTAATGGTAGGCACAAGCCACCATGAGCCAATGAGCCGCTCACAAAGGGAGTGGCACACCAAACCCACCGCGCAGGACGCACAGGCGCAGAAAGGGAAAAAGCAGTATCAGCGTGGCGGAAAGTGGGACTATACCACCAACAAGGAGAACCTTGACCACTTCTGGTTGGGCGGAGTAGAGCGCAACAAGCACACCGAGGACGTGATAACAATAGGTATGCGCGGTGACGGCGATGAGGCAATGAGCGAAGAACGCAACGTGAAACTGCTGGAAACGGTGGTGAACAACCAGCGAAAACTAATCAGCAAGGCTCACGGCAAGCCCGCAAAGGACGTTCCGCAACTATGGGCACTATATAAAGAGGTACAAGATTACTATGACGACGGTATGCGCGTGCCAGACGATGTCACCATGCTGCTGTGCGATGACAACTGGGGCAACGTGCGAAGAGTACCCAATGCCAAAGAACGCAAGCGCAAAGGAGGCTGGGGACTGTACTATCACGTGGACTACGTAGGCGCACCACGCAACACAAAACTGCTCAATGTAACACCCACACAGAATATGTGGGAGCAGTTGACACTGGCATACGACTACGGCATTGACCGTCTGTGGATTCTGAACGTAGGCGACCTGAAGCCTATGGAGTACCAGATACAACTCTTTCTCGATATGGCATGGAACCCGAAAGCAACGGAGTTCCTCGTAGATAAAGACAACATCGTGTCAGCACTAACACAACACACAAGGAAATTCTGCGCACAGCAGTTCGGCGAAGAACAGGCAGAGGAAGCAGCAGAAATACTCAACCGCTGCTGCAAGATGAACGGACGATGCACACCAGAAATGCTCGACGCAAAGACATACGACCTCGCAAGCGGAGAGTGGCAGCGCGTAATAGAAGAATATAAAGACCTTGAAATAGCAGCACTGAGACAATATTCCACACTGCCCTGCGACGCAAAGGACGCATACTTCCAGTTGATACTCTTCCCGGTGCAACTGATGGCCAACCTGCACCAGATGTACTACGCACAAGCAATGAACCACAGTCTGCACCAAAAAGGCGACTACGCCATGAACAATTGGGCCGACAAGTGCGAAGAATACTTCAAGAGAGACGCACAGTTGATGAAACAATACAATAAGGAAACAGCCAACGGAAAGTGGAACGGCATGATGACCCAGAAGCACATAGGCTACACTACATGGAACGATAACTTCAAAGAAGACAAGTTACCCAAACTATTCCGGGCAGAAAAGACCGACAACCTCTTCACGGACGGAGGCAAAGGATACATCGCAATAGAAGCAGAACACTATCAGAAGAAGACAGACGGCACCGCAAGCCGCTGGACACTGATACCGCAGATGGGCAGAACACTCAGCGCAATGACGCTGATGCCACAGACAGGAAGCGTAGAAGGCGCAGCACTCACATACACCTTCATAGCACCAAAGAACGCAAAAGGAAAAGCAAAAATACACGTTGTGACCAAATCCACACTCGACTTCCTGAACAAAGGCGGACTGACATACACCGTGACAATAGACGGAGAAGCAAAGGAGACGGTCAACTTCAACTCAAACCTGAACGAAAATCCAGAGAACATATATACCATCTACTATCCCACAGTAGCACGACGCGTAGTGGAAAAGACAGTAGAACTGCCGTTAGGCAATACCGGCGGTAAGGCACACACGCTGACATTCACACCCAATGACCCAGGTATCGTGCTGGAAAAAATAGTGATAGACTTCGGAGGTTACACCCCACAATACCTCTTCGGAGAAGAAAGCCCAAGATTAACAAATAAATAACAATATAATAAGTATAGTCATGAAACAGATTATCTTGTCCCTGTTAGCAATCCTTTGCAGCGTCGCAGCCTTTGCCGACGCACCATTACGCAGGCCAATCAATGTGAATCAACCCGCGTGGTTCGTGCATATCGACAACTGGAACGATGCCGACCCACAGAAAATCATTGACCTCATACCAGAGGATATCAAGCCATACGTGATATTCAACATATCCATGTCCATATCACACAATGAAGAAACAGGCGAATTTAACCGCGTACCAAACGGTTATAGTACCGCCCGCTCATGGCTGAGAACCTGTGCAGAGAACAACGTGTGGGCCATGGTGCAGTGCGCCAGCGGCGGTTTCAGCCACTTCTCAGAAACAGATCTCCGCTTCTATGAGGAACTATACCGCGATTATCCCAACTTCGTAGGCTGGAACTATGCCGAACAATTCTGGGGATTCGATGACAAATTCTCATGCTCTTTCGATGAACGCCTGTCACACTTCGCTGACCTTATGAAGTTAGCACGTAAGTATGGCGGCTACACCTGCATCAGTTTCTGCGGTAATATATGGAGCCTTCCACTCAGCCCACTTGCCATGATGAAGCGTAATGCAGCCTTCGCAGAACAAGCAGCGGCCGCTCCACAGAACCTTATAATATGTGATAAGTACACCATGTCGTCCATGTTCTACGAGTATGAGAGCATGAACTTCGGCTCATTCATAGCAGGTTACACCACAAACTACGGCATACGCTTCGACCAATGCGGCTGGAACGCCGAGTTAGAAAGCGAAAAAGACAATATGCCAGCGGCCGCAGGAATAGCACCAGTGCTCAATAACTGGCTGCTGACGGGCGGTACTATCAACGACGGACCAGAACTAATATGGCAGCAAGACTTCCGAACCGAAGGCACAAAAGCACTCTCTGACGGTTACAGCACAAGGAGTTTCTCACGCTTCCCGCAGTTCGACAATGTCAGCATAGACCTCTATCGTAAGATTCTTGACGGCACAGTGCGTATTCCAACACGTGAAGAAGTGATAGCAAGACATAAGATTGTGCTGGTGAATGACATCAACACGGGCGACAATGAGACCGTATATGGAGCACCGTTGACGCTGTATGACGGGCTATATAATATGAATGACGCCGAGCATCACCATGATCAGAAGAACTGGTTTAAGAAAACAGGACGCTATCCGACCATACCTGTGGTGCCAACACTTGTTGACGGTCTCGCAAACTCTATCAAAACGCAGGTGCTTCGCTCTGAATACAACAGCAGGTGGAGCACGATTGCAAAGAAACAAGCAGAGTTTAACGCTCTGTTCCCAGAGGAATACACGGGTGATGCCTTTGCTGGAAGGGTGGAAAACAGATGGCTTATCTATAATCCTCACAAGTCCGGAAAGACTGCAAAGGCCGTGATTCCGCTGCAATACAATACTTGTAAGGATATAACCCTGACCATGTCACAATACACTGCGTGCCTGATGAACGAGAAATCAGAGGTTATCAGCCTTTATCTTAACAACTATCGCACTGACGTTACGGCCTTGAAGAACGACACTATCGTTATAACCGGTGCGTCATCACAGCCTACCTACACCTGGAGGGATCGCTCCAACCATAGCGCAAGCAATATTGTTAAGGAGACATGGGCGGACGGTGTGTTCACTATTATCATCGCCCACAATGGTCCTTTGGACTTAGACATCGCCTGCGCAGGTGCTGCCACCGAGAGAAAGGCACCCGTTGCAGACCGTGTATTGACCGTTCCTGAGAAGCCAGCACTGTATGATGGTCCGTTGACCCATGAGTGTGAGGACTTTGATTTCAAGAACACCAGCGGATACAAGATGGCACCTTACGCCCTAAGTTTGCTAAAAGGCTTCCACGCTTTGGGCTACCATGAGTTCGGAACAAAGAGTAATGCCTTCATTCGCGACACCTTCAACGTGAGCAAGGCGGGCACATACGATGTGACAATACGTTACTCTGCCCCTAACGGCAGGCCGACATTGCGTCTCTATGTGGGTTCAACGTACAAGCACATCTCACTGCCTAAGACCGCCAATGGCGAGTGGCAAGAATACACTGTACGTAACATGACGTTTGCTGAAGGCAAGAATCAAATGCTTATAAGGGCCTATAACAATAGTTATAACGTATATTTCGACCAGGTAACGGTGACTGATCCTACCTACACTCTGCCTACATCGCTCAATGTTGACAGATATACTCTGTCTTACGGAGCGTACCAGAACGAGCCGAGCGTTGACAGCCTATATGTCAATGCGCGCAGTCTGAAGGGTGCCATGAGCGTTACCACCACTGGTGAGTTCAGCGTTTCGACGAGCAAGGACGGTGAATACGCCTCAGAACTCACCATTACTCCTGACGAGAACGGCAACATAAACGACTCCATTATCTATGTACGCATCAACGGCATCGCTGAGATAGGAACTTACAAGGGTACTGTCACCTTCAATGCTGAGGGATGTCTGGAGCACGTTACGGAACTATCAGGTATAGTAAGTCCACATCCTGTCACTATCACCTACGACTTTACGGATGACAAGGCGGGCTATACTGCCACCACGCCCCCTGCTGACGGCGTTGCTATTCCTAAGGGAGGATTGGCTACAGCGGGTGTTGTAGCATACAAGGGGAGCAATACGTTGAAGGCGTTTTCTGCCTCTGGACGCAACGGCTCTGGTGCGCTTGACCTCACAAAGTTCACTACTAAGGCTACGGATTACAGCGTAACGTGGAAGCAGTACAACGGAACGTCCGACAGTTACAAGGTTGGAATGACGTTAAGAGCAGGTGCTGTGGTAGGAAACTCATCTCAGGGCTACTCTCAGGGCTTCCGTGAAGGCTACGTATTCATTGCCTATACCAATCCCGGCAGTGCCAACACCGAGTTCCGCATATACAAATCTACGGCGAGCACAAACCTCAATATGATGGTAAATCAGTCTGCTTCCGTGCTTCCGGCATCCGGAACACCGATGTGGTACAGGGCTTCCGTAGCGGGATATCCTATTGTTACACTCACCTTTGAGTACTCCACAGACGGCGAAAACTGGCAGTTGGCATCGCAGACGATGGACAGCAACGGTACGTTCAGTAGCGGACGCACACAGATAGCATGGGGCCTTGCGGCGATGCAGAACTCCTTCTACCTTGACGACATCACCTTTGAAGGTGTCACCTACGATGCTCCTACCTCTGTGACGGGCCTCTTACAGTCAGCCGACCGCACCTCGCAGTCAGGCATATATAACCTTGCTGGCCAGAGAATGTCAACGGTACGCAAGGGTGACATATACATAACAAACGGTAAAAAGATACAGAAATGATGAGACGTAAGTTCATATCCTTTTTTATTTGCATGGTGTTACATTCCCTTTCCATGTCAGCATGGACGGGAATGTCAATGCCCAAACTTCACATAGAGGGTAGAAACCTCGTTGATGAGAACGGTAACAATGTGCTGCTTCATGGCTTTGCACAGACTTACAGCCCGTGGTTCAACGAGCAGGGCAGGTTCTGGACCAACTATGATGTTGCTGGTTGCCTGTACTATAACAAGACAAAGATAAACGGTCTGCTGTCCAAGGGGTGGAAGGTCAACTGGATTCGTATGCACATGGACCCCTATTGGAGCAATACTCCTGGCGTCTCCACTACGGGCGAGAATGACATTTCCGCCTTCGACATGGAGCGTTTCAAGAAGTATTTTGAGTCCGTCTTCCTTAAAATGGCGTCGTATGCCGAGGGTAAGGGACTGTATATAGTGATGCGTCCGCCCGGTGTCTGCCCGCAAACTATAACCCGTGGCGACGCCTACCAGAAGTACTTGATACAGGTGTGGACGCACGTGGCACAGCGAATGGTGGAACTTGGCAACACCACTTATATGTTTGAACTCGCCAATGAGCCTGTCAACGTTACGGGAAGCATAACAGAGTATTTTCAGGATATAGTCGATGCCATACGTGCTACGGGCTGCAATAACATACTGTGGATACCCGGTTCTGGTTATCAGAGCGACTACCGCGCCTTTGCCTCTAACCCTATTAAGGGCGATAACATAGGTTATGCCGTCCATGCCTATCCCGGTTGGTACGGCAGTGACGCAGAGGTGGAGAGTGCCGAGGACACCGGTGACGTGTCAGGAGGAGGCTACAAAGGTTTCCTCAACGGCTGGGTAGAGAAGGTAGGCTGCGTTGCTGACTTCGCACCGATACTCGTAACAGAGATGGACTGGGCCCCGAAGAAGTACGGAGCATCATGGGGTAAGTCCGTTACAGGCACCAGAGGCGGAAGCGGTTTCGGCGCAAACTTCAAGTATATGTGTGACATCATGGGTAACGTCAGTTGGCTTCTCTTCACTGGGCCGGACCTGATGGCGAACTATGACGACGCTGCTGCCGACGGCGATACATTCCTCACCGACCCCGAAGCCTGCGCACGCCCCATCTATCGATGGTACAAGGACTATGCCGCAGAATGGCATCCCAATGCTACTGAGGCCTCACAGCGCATCACTTCGCTGGAACTCGGCTGCGATGCCAATATCACGGCACTCTCAGGAGGCCTTGCCACCATTCCCGTTGACGCGATATACGAGGACGGTCACCGCACGTGTGTTACCCATACGGCGCAATATACCTTCAGTGACCCTACTGTTGCCTCTGTTGACAAGGGTGTGATAAGCATCAAGAAAGATGGCTTCACAAATGTCACCGTAGCCGTTACCGACGGGGAAGGGACTGTTAAGGAAACCACTGTGGCACTGACAGCCACCTCGTTCCCGCTAACCAACGCTGACTTCAACCCCAGTATCTGGGAGAACGGCACCTTTGACGAGCAGACAGGCACGCTGATTACGGGACAATGGGGATTCGGCGGTTGGCAGTACGGCAGCGGACTGGACCTCAGCCAGTGGAAATACCTCATCATAGAACTCTCAGAAAAGCAGTCGGCAGGTGCCTCCTTCCGCCTCTTTGACGAGAAAAGTTACTGGACAAAACCAGCAATGGTGAGCATCGGTACCGCCACCCGCAAGGTGATAGCCCTCTCTTCACTGAAGAAAGACGGCACTTCTACCGCGCTGAACCTAAAACATATCTATATAGCCGGCTTCTGGTCAAACGGCGGACAGCCGATACGCATCAAGAGCGTCTTCCTCTCCAACGATGCAAACGCCACGGCAGTACAGGACGTGCAGGAAGTAACCACCGGCACACAGACAGCGACATACAACCTGCGAGGACAGCGTGTGCGCAGTATGAAAGACGGCAACATATACATAATTGACGGCAATAAGATAGTAAAATAACCCATGTGACACCGTAGCAGCGTACCGAGAAAAAAGGGACACTGTCACGACGCCATGTAATCAGGTGCTGATTACACTGTGAAAAGCACCTGATTACATGGCAAACAGGTACAGATTACCACTAAATCAGGTGCTGATTGCAGATACAGCACCACCTAAGGTGCAGACAATGGCTCAGGCATAACCATCAGAAGACAATGTAATCCCACCAATAAAAACTACAAAAATGAAACAGACCTTACTCTTTCTCATCTCCCTGCTGACCGTTTTCACCACGATGTCAGCACAGAAATACATCACCGTTGACGGCAAAACCCGCAACTACCTGGAGTATGTCCCTGCCAATCTCGGCAAGGACCGCCCGCTACTCATATCATGTCACGGCATGAACC
>JALFNY010000142.1 GCA_022774105.1 Prevotella sp. | reverse complement strand
GTTATGTCGCCCTTTCAGGGCTAAAGAGGGGGGAAACCCGATCAGATAGGGCTCACGCCCTATCCTTTGTTATGTCGCCCTTTCAGGGCTAAAAGGGGGGAAACCTCAATCAGATAGGGCTCACGCCCTATCCTTTGTTATGTCACCCTTTCAGGGCTAAAGATGGGGAGACCTCGATCAGATAGGGCTCACGCCCTATCTTTTGTTATGTCGCCCTTACAGGGCTAATAGTTCCGTGGCTGACCTCCCATTTTTTTTAGGTGAACAGTGGACAGGCACCATTCACAAATGAGGATATTTTACATGGCTGTTTACCGTTTGTTTACCTTGGCAACAGTAGTTTTCCGATGATGGGGTAGTGGTCAGAGGTGGTTATGGTTTGGTCTGTCCGGAAGTTGTATGGTGTTATGTCCGTTGTGCATAGCACGTTGTCTATTCGTACTCTCATGCCGTATTTTGAGAATGAGAATCCTGGTCCGGTTGCTGTAGCCTGATAGCAGTCTGTCAGGTTATCGGCAATGGTGTGGTGAACGTATGAGTGTGGTATGTCGTTGAAGTCTCCGCAGACGATGATGGGTGTTGTGTTGTTGTCGTTGTGGTGTGAGCGTATGAATGTGGCTATGGCTTTTGCTTGTGGTACTCTTATGCGTGTAGCGTCAAGCAGTTTGCTGAATATGTTTTTTGAGATGTCTTTTATGGTATCGTTTTTTCCGTGTATCATGTCAGAGAATTGGTTTCTCTCTTCTATTGACAGTCCTGTTGATTCAAGGTGGTTGTTGATGACAATAATTTCCTTACCGTTTATGTCTATCCAGAATGCTGCGCTGCTGTTTGCCTTTGAGGGGTAGTCAATGTGTTGTTTTCTTGTTATTGGGTATTTGCTTAGTATGCAGAGTTGTGCATCGTTGGTATGTCTTGCGGTATCACGGTATTTATAGTGTGGTGTCAGTATGCTGTCAGCCAGTAGTCCCATGTTCCCGCAGGTTTGGCTTTCTTGCAGGCATACGATGTCTGCCTTGCTGTTGGCAATGTATCTCATTACCTTTCTTCCTCCGTCAGCATCTTCTGGTGTGGTTGCTGCGGTGCTTCCTGTTCCCCATGAGTGGGTGTTGTATGTCATTATGGTTATGGCTTCCTCTGGTGTGTCTTGTGTTTTGTTGTACGGTATGTACAGTGTCACGGGCTGGTATGCGACTAAGAGTGCTACTACTGGTATCACCAGTTGTCTTTTGTATGTCAGTGTGGCAATGGCGAGTGACAGTATGGAGAGTGCGAGGAATACGGGGAACAGGTATCCTGCCAGTGCTATTATTCCGCAGGTTACGGGATTGAGGTATGCGGCGTAACCTGTGCCCAGCAGTCCCAGTGCTATGGGTATGTGTATTGTTAGTAATATTTTTTTCACTTTCTGTCAAACAGTTTCCGTTTCTCTTCTTCTGTCAGCGACTGGTATCCTGAGCGTCTTATCTTGTCAAGTATTTTGTCTATCTCGTCTTCTTCTTTTTTTTGTTTTGTGTTATAGTCCCACTCTTGTTTTCCTTTTGCTGTGGTGTTCTGCCTGCCGTAGTTCAGGTCTTCCTCTGTGTTGTTGTCACGGTCGAGGTGCAGCCATTGCCTTATCTTTCCGAGTATTGTGGCTTTTTTCTCTTTAATCTCGTATCCGTCCCATCCGTTGAACGAACTGCTTTTTTTCCTCCATGCCTTTATGAGCAGGTAACCGAATAGCATACCTCCGAGGTGTGCTACGTGTGCCACGCCGTCGCTCTGCTGTGACAGTGCCATGAACAGTTCTATTGCTATATATCCGCACACGAACCATTTTGCCTTGATAGGTATGGGCAGTGGGAATATAAACATTCTCTCCTCGGGGAATGTCATGCCGAAGGCGAGCAGCACGCCGTATATGCAGCCCGATGCTCCTACGGTTGTCATGCCGTTAAGTGCCGTGCGGTCAAATGGTGAGAGGTGCAACAGGTCGCTCAGTGTCCCTCCCTGCTCTGCTATCAGTGAATATACCATTGCCGCCTGCGACAGTTCCTGACACAGTGCCGCACCCAGTCCGCAGACGAAGTAGTAGGTCAGAAAGCGTTTTGCGCCGAAGGTACGTTCTATCACGCCACCGAACATCCACAGTGCGAACATATTGAAGAACAGGTGCATGAACGAGGCGTGCATGAACATATATGTCACTAACTGGTAGATGTAGAACTCTGAGGCCTGGACATAGTGTAAGCCGAAGAGCGTGTTGAGGTTCACTCCCCTTCCTGCCAGCACTATGTATGCGAGGTAGCAGATGCTGTTAATTATTAGCAGGTTCTTTGTTATGGGTGGTATGATACGCATGATATGCTGTCTTTTGAAGTTAAAACTGTGATTATCGGGCACTTGTGGTACCGTGATGATTAATCCTCTGCAAAAGTACGAAAAAAGAAGCAAAAACCCTTCTCACACTGATAAATTAGCGTAAAATACTATCTTTTTTAAGGATTTCATAAAATATTTAATGAAAAAGTTTGTATAATCAAAGTAAAATCTTACCTTTGCAACGAAATCTACTATTTATTATCAGAATCTACTATTAATAAACGATTTAATTCCTAATTACACAATGAACAAGACAGAATTGGTAAAGAAGATTTCTGAGAAGGCAGGTCTCTCTCAGGCAGACAGCAAGAAGGCACTTGAGGCTACTCTTGAATCAATAAAGGAGGCTCTTGCAGCAAACGAGTCCGTAGCCCTCATCGGCTTTGGCACATTCTCTGTAACAGAGCGTCCTGCACGTCAGGGCATCAACCCAAGGACAAAGGAGACAATAGAAATTGCGGCCAAGAAGGTTGCTAAGTTCAAGGCTGGTGCTGCGCTTATCTGATTTTAGGAGAAACCTCTTCTTACTATCATAGCAAGCCATCTCCGCTGTTCCGTCAGAGCAGTGGAGGTGGTTTGTGTCTTTACTCCTCACCTGTGGGCACTCGCTGAGTATTGCCGTGCTGTTAGCGGTGCTGTGCCTTGCCGGCATATCCGCCTTTCCCTCCACGGTGAGGCCTGACAACCTTGTGTTTATATGGGATGACGTTTACAGGGTGTGACGTGGCAGGCTGTCCGTCAGCCCTTACCGCTTGCTCCCCGTGGTGGTGCACCACGGAGGAGAAATCAGTTTACAAGACGATACGACTTTACAATATTATATTAAAACCTAAATGAGAGAAGTTATGAAAAAAACAACGTTTTCACTTTTATTCGCCCTTGCATGCACGTCGGGGCAGGCCCTGCAGCGGCCGGAAATGAATATGCCAATCATTCAGACACGTTTCACGGCAGACCCTGCTCCGTATGTTCACGGTGACACGGTTTACCTCTACACTACCCACGACGAGGACGATGCCGAGGGCTTTAAGATGAAAGACTGGCTGCTTTACACCTCCACCGACATGGTAAACTGGCAGGACCACGGTGCCGTGGCATCGCTGAGAGATTTCAAATGGTACAAGGGCGACAACGGCGCATGGGCAGAGCAGGTGATAGAACGCAACGGAAAGTGGTATATGTATTGCCCCATTCACGGTAACGGCATCGGTGTACTCGTGGCTGACTCACCCTTCGGACCATTCAAGGACCCACTTGGCAAACCCCTCGTGTGGAACAAGGAGCATTGGTATGACATAGACCCCACCGTATGGATTGACGATGACGGACAGGCATATATGTACTGGGGTAACCCACACCTGTATTACGTGAAACTCAATGAGGACATGATTTCTTACTCCGGTGAGGTGGTGCAGTTGCCAAAGATAAAGGACTACCAGGAAGGCCCGTGGTTCTGGGGAAGGAAAACGGCTGAGGGGAAGAAGAAATACTACCTCGCTTTCGCTTCCACCTGCTGCCCCGAGGGCATTGGCTACGCCATGAGCGACACACCGACAGGGCCGTGGGAGTATAAGGGACACATAATGAACCACACGCCGCAGACACGTGGCAATCACCCCGGCATAGTCGATTTCAAAGGAAAGTCATATTGCTTCGGACTGAACTATGACATCTTCCGCCTTGAAACCAGCCGCCACGCCGAGCGACGTTCCGTGTCTGTGGCAGAGATGGAGTACAACGCCGACGGCACAATAAAGGAACTGCCATACTTCCTGCACTGCAAAAAGGAGCAGGTAGGCACCTTCAACCCCTACCGCCGCGTGGAGGCAGAGACCATGGCGTGGGGCTACGGACTGAAGACCACACGCTATAACCCCTCCGGCCCCTGGAACCCCACACTCTTCGTAACAGATATTGATGACGGAGAATACATCATGCTGCGCGGCGTTGACTTCGGAAAAGGAGCGACATCATTCACCGCCTCATGCTCAACACTGCTTTACGGAGGCACGATAGAGGTGAGACTGGATGCGCCGGACGGCACGATAGCAGGCACTGTGGAGGTGACAAACACACAGTTTAAGTACAAGGAATTCTCATGCAAGTTGAAAGGCGCAAAGGGAGTACACGACCTTTACCTCGTCTTCAAAGGCAACGCATGGCAGAAGAGAAACCTCTTCAACTTCGACTGGTGGCAGATAAAATAACCGTAAGACACATACAGAAAGACTATGAAACAGACAGGCAGACAATTCACAACGCTGCTTCTCGCCCTGACAACCACCCTGTCGCTCGCGGCGCAGAAGTTGGAGTTCTTTACCCCCGCCATTGTTCGTGTCACAAAGACGTGCAACGGCGGTGACCAGGGCAGGCAGAGCCTCGTGGTAACGGCAACACCTCAGAAAGTGGCCGTGGCGGTAGAGGAAAAGGGTAACACCGTGATATATAAGACAAAAGCACTGACAGTGACCGTTGACAAGGCAACGCAGCAGGTCACCTTTGCCACTCGTGGCGGCGAGAAACTGCTCGCAGAAGGCGGATACGCCCTCACACCCATCACGCAGGGGGCTGACAAAGGCCGCTACAAGGTAAAACAGACCTTCGCACTCGATGCGGAAGAACCGATATACGGCATCGGAATGATGCAGAACGGCAAGATGAACCTCAGGGGAGAACACCGCAAGATGCAGCAGTCAAACCTCGAAGACTTCGCACACTTCTTCCAGAGCATAAAGGGATATGGCGTATATTGGGACAACTATTCGCCCACAACCATCAACGACAACAAGGTGCTGGAACTGGAAAGCCAGGTGGGAGAAAAGGTGGATTACTACTTCATGTACGGCGAGAACGCCGATGGCGTAATACGTGCCATGCGACATCTGACGGGACAGGTGCCCATGTTGCCGCTGTGGACATACGGTTTCCACCAGAGCAGGGAACGTTACAAGACACAGGGCGAACTGCTCGAAGTGGTGAGGAAATACCGGGAGATGAACATACCACTTGACGGTATAATACAGGACTGGCAGTACTGGGGCAGCAACTACACATGGAACGCAATGGAATTTATAAACCCCGACTTCGGAAATGCGCAGGCCATGATAGACGAGGTGCACAAAAGGAACGCCAGAATATCAATAAGTATATGGTCATCGTTCGGCCCAATGACAAAGCCATACAAGGAGTTGGCAGAGAAGAAACTGCTCTTCCACTTCTCCACATGGCCCGAATCCGGTCTCACCACATGGCCGCCACGAAAGGACTACCCCTCAGGAGTGCGCGTATATGACTGCTATTCACCAGAGGCAAGAGACATATATTGGAATCACCTCACGCGCCTTCACAAAATGGGCATTGACGGATGGTGGATGGACTCTACCGACCCCGACCACCTTTCGTACAAGGAGACAGACCTTGACGAGCAATGTTACATGGGCACATGGCGCTCCGTGCGTAATGCATACTCGCTGATGACTGTGGGAGGAGTTGACCAACACCAGCGAGCGGACGACACACTGAAACGCCCCTTCATACTCACACGCTCGTTCTTTGCAGGACAACAGCGCTATGGCGCAAACACATGGAGCGGAGATGTGGGCAGTTCCTGGCAGTCACTGCGTGCCCAGGTGCCCCTGTGTCTGAACCACACACTATGCGCAAACCCCAATGTCAACACTGACATTGGAGGCTTCTTCGCCAACGCCTACAACCGTTCACACGGCGATAACAGCGCAACACGCAACCCACAGTATCAGGAACTGTACGTGAGGTGGATGCAGTTCGGCCTCTTCTGCCCCATGATGCGCAGCCACGGAACAGAGGTTTACAGAGAACTGTACTACTACGGCAAGCCCGGAGAACCGGTCTATGACGCCTTGCTGGACGCTGTAAAGATGCGTTACCGCCTGTTGCCGTACATCTATAGCCACAGTTGGCAGGTGAGCAAAGAGGGTGATTCCTTCATGCGCGCACTGATGATGGACTTCAAGGACGACCGCAACACGTGGAACAACGCACGGGAATATATGTTCGGGCGCAGCCTGCTGGTATGCCCCGTGGTTGACCCACTGTTCACAAAAGAAAAGATAGTAAAAACAGACGAGAACTCTGGTTGGGACAAAAACGACAACCCAGAGTATGCCAACGGCTGGCCCGTGGTGGACTGGAGCCAGAAGAAGACGTACAGCGTGTATCTGCCACAAGGTGCAGAGTGGTATGACTTCTGGACAGGAGAACGCCACAGTGGCGGAAAAACAATGGAGGCCGACGCACCGATAGCCCGCTCGCCGCTGTTCGTAAGGGCTGGCAGCATACTGCCAATAGGTCAGGATATGCAGTATTGCGACGAGAAACCATGGGATAACATCACGCTACACATATATCCCGGAGCCAACGCCACATTCACACTGTACGAGGACGAGGGCGATAACTATAACTATCAGAAGGGTGCATACACCGAGATAGCAATGAAGTGGGACGACAGTCGTCGCACACTCACCCTGCTCCCACGCCGCGGAGCCTTCAAGGGAATGTTGCAAAAGCGCACCTTCATAGTGCAGATGCCCGACGGCGCACGTAAGAACGTGGCTTATAACGGCAAGAAAGTGACGGTGAAGATGTAATTACCCCAAAGCAAGACCACTGCTGTTCACGGTGAGAAGGATGCCTGTTCACCGCCTGCGGCGTATGTTCCGCGGGTGGTGTTCCAGCACTTCTTGCCGCAGGGTGGTCATGTCTATATGTGTGTATATCTGTGTGGTACCGATGTTCTCGTGGCCCAGCATGGCCTGTATGGCGCGCAGGGAGGCTCCCCCTTCAAGCAGTGCGGTGGCGAAGGAGTGGCGCAGCGTGTGGGGAGAGATGGTTTTCTTTATTCCCACTTGTGCGGCGAGGCGTTTTATCATTATCAGTATCATGGTGCGGGTGAGGTGCGAGCCGCAGCGGTTGAGAAACACGTAGTCTTCTTCTCCGGGCTTGATACGCATCTTACTGCGGTCTTCATACCACTGGTGCAGTTCGCGTATGGCTGCCGGCGAGATGGGTACAAGGCGTTCTTTTGACCCCTTGCCGGTGATTCTTACGTATCCCTCTTCTTCATATATCTGCGATAGTCGCAGTGATACGAGTTCTGACACGCGCAGACCGCAGGAGAAGAGCACCTCGATGATGGCGCGGTTGCGTTGTCCCTCCCACTTTTCTGTGTCTATGCCTGCTTCCAGTAGGTCCACCTCCTGCGTTGACAGCACCTCTGGCAGGTGCTGGTCTTGTATGGGAGATTCAAGTAATTCCGAGGGGTCTTGCTCCACGTAGCCGTCCAGTTCAAGGAAGTGGTAGAATGATCTCACGCCGCAGAGTATGCGGGCGTGGGTGGAGGAGGATATGCCGAGGTCGTGGAGTGAGGCGGAGAAGGTTTCAAGGTCTGGCAGTGCAAGGCTCAGCGGGTCTTTCCCCTCTTGCTCACACCATGTCAGCAGTTTGCCCACGTCGTGCATATATGCTTCAAGGGTGTTTGCTGACAGGCCACGCAACAGGCGCAGGTGGCGCCGGAAGTCCGTCGTCACCCTGCCCAGTACTCCTTGTCTCGTGTTTGGTGTGCAGGGGGGTATGTGGTGTCTGGCAGGCATGTGGGGTAGTGGCGGTAGGGGGTGTCAGCCCTTATCGTCCTGTGAGGGGGTTGATGACATGATTTTTTCTATCAGTGGCAGCACGTTCTTTTTGAGCACTTTCTCGTTCAGTCGGTGCTCGCCCTCGAAGCGTATGCACTGTGGGTAGTGTTTGTGGAAGAGGTCGTAGGTGTTGCATACGGTGTCGTTTATCCCGAAGAGGCCATACACCTGTTCCTTGTCCGCGGCTGTTATGTCTTTGAACTGTTGTCGTTCTATCTGGTTATGGTGCTGTATCGTTTCGCGTGTGATGCGGAAGGTCTTTTGATTGTCTTTCCGTCCGTTGTAGAACTTGTGTTCTCCTGTCTTGAGCACCTTGCTTTTTGTTGACATATTGACGGCGGGGTTGACGCATATTCTGTAATATCCGTGCATCTGGTGTGCGTACATTCCGCCCATGCTGGTGCCGAGTACTATGTCGGGTTGCTCCTCCTGACAGACTTTGCGTAGGTAGGGCAGGGCTTCAAGGGGGTCAACGGGTATGTCTGGTGCTACTATTTCGGCATCGGGAAGGAGGCGGCGAAGCATCTCCACCGTACCGCTTGCACCAGAGGAACCGAAGCCGTGGAAGTATATTATTTTCATTGTTCTTTGGTTGTTTGGTTGTTTGGTTCTTTTGTTATGAGTTATGTTTTGAGCAATAAAAAATGTGATTACTGTACGGTGTTTGTGTGCCATTGTTTGTTGTAAGGCAGTGTACCGCTGTCAGTAATCACATTTTTTTTGTTATTGTTACTGGTTACTTGTTGTGCGAGTTTACTTTACATATTTCTTGTTTTGTTTTACAACGTATCCGCGGTAGTTCTCGCCCACCTTCTGACCTATGATGTTGTAGGTGGCGTTGTCGCCTTCGCTGTCTTCCGTTGTGTCGCTGATGCCTTTTTCTTCAATACCTGTCGGGCCGCCGTAGTGGTATTCTATGTTCAGAATCACGCACTGTTGTTCTCCCGTGTTGGTGAAGGTTATGACGTCAACGTTTGGCAGTGTGAACGTTGAGCAGTTCACTGTTCCTGCTGTTATGTCAAGTATCTGCGCGGTAGCCTCTGTGTATGTCACTCCGCATACTTCCTTAAAGTAAGAGGTTCTGTTCTGGCTGTTGGTGCCAACGGTGCTCCATATCTCCAGTTTTGTGGCGCGGGCGTTTTCTGGGAGGAACACTGTTATCTGTGCACCGTTTGACAGTTTGATGTTTGTTCTATCTACTCCGTCGAAGGTGTAACTCATCTTTGTGCCCTTGCTGAGTTCTTTTGCCAGGTTGCCTGTGCACACCATGCTGAAGCCGAGGTTGTTGTTCACTATGCCGTTGGTTTCCTTATTCTCTGCTCCTATGAGCATATTGTTCCGTCCGCTGTCGTCATATGACTGTGGCGTCATGTTTCCGTAGGCGAGGGTTACTTTCAATGTCTCTCCTGCTGGCTCTTCTGGCTCAGTGGGTTCTGTTGGTCCTTCTGGCTTGATGTCTCCGCCTTTCACGCGCAGTATGCCTGTTGTGTAGAGGTCAGTGGTGTCCCATGTCTGTCCTTCGGCGAGCACTTCGTCGTTGATTGCTGCGAACTGTCCTGTTATGCTGCCTGCACTGCCGATGTTGAAGATTTTGTATTCTGTGTCGGCGTATGGCGGACGTGCCAGTCCTTCTTCGCTGATGGTGATGTTAAGCACTGCTGTCTCGCCTATTGTGGCTGCTCCGTTGATGGTGATGGTGTTGCATTTTGTCATGTTTACGGGCATGTTTACTGTCACCCCGTTGGATATTGCCAGTTTTGATGAGAATGTCAGTCCCTTGGCGTTTACTATTGTGTCACCGCCTTCAAGTGTTGCTCCGCTCTGCAAGGTCACGGGTGCTGCTATCGTGCCTGTGCCTTTCAGTGTTGCTCCGCTGAGCACGGTCATTGCTCCTGTGCCGCTGTTCTTGCCGTTAACGATGAGTGTTCCTCCTGCTACCTGCGTTGTTCCGCTGTAGGTGTTGGCTCCGTTGAGGCGCCACAGTCCTGTGCCTACTTTCTTTATTGATACTGTTCCGCTGTAAGAACTGTTGAGACCGGCAGGCAGGTTGTTGATGATGCCTTTGAAGGTTTCATCTGTATTTGCTCCGCCTACTTCCCATGAGCACTTGAATCCTTTTGATTTCTTGCTTGAACCTACGAGGTATGTGCCTGCGTCTCCTGACAGTCCGCCTATCACGTTGACTGCGTGGGTGGCCCATGCTGTCATGTATGTCTTACCTTTCAGGGTGAATGTCACCTGTGGTGAGTTCCATTGTGATGCGTGATAGAATATGGTTTGTGTACCGGTGTATGGTACTCCGTTGGCTACTATGCGGCCTGTGAAGCCGGGCAGGGTGCCGCTTATGTTGAAGCGCAGGTAGGGTATTATCATTTCCAGCGTGCCGCTGCCGGTCATACTGCTTTTCAGTGTTCCGTGTGTTGGTGCGTAGAACTTGGAGTATGTGCCTTCGTTCACCTGTATTGGGAAACTATATGTCTGGCTGTCCTCGTTCTTGTATGCGAACTTTATTGTGCCGCCGTTGAAGATAACTGGCTTTGTTGATGCGCCGAAGGGCTTGCAGGCGTTTTCTATGTCTGAGAGGTACAGTGTGCCGCCGCTTAGTACTGTTGCGCCGTTGTACTTGAAGAAGTTTGCTGAGTTGGCCACGGCGATGGTGCCTTTGCCGTCGAGTGTGAGGTTGCCTTCACCTTCTATGCTTCCTGAGGCGGTGATGGTTGTGCCTTGGCCGCTTATCTCGAGGGTTGTGTTGCGCATCAGTTTCGCGCTGCGGTTGGTGCTGGCAGATGCTCCGGTGTAACGGTATGTACCGCCGTCCATTACCCAGTTGGCTGGGAATTCGAGTGATGCGCCGAGGGCTGATGCTTCTCCTCCGTTGGCTATGGTGTTGAATTCTATCACTCCGTCGTGCAGGACTGTTGCGCCGGTGTAGGTGTTTTGTCCTTTCAGAACGAGTGTTCCGCTGTTGCCTTTGTTAACGGTTGTGCCCTCACCGCCTATTACTCCGTTAAGTGTCAGTGTGCCTTTGCCGTTTATTACTACTGCTTTTGGGCTTACTGCTTCGGCTATTGTCACGGTCTTGTCGGCATCAGTGTTGAGCAGTACGTTGTTACCGTCGGTGTATGCCTTACCTTCTTTCCAGTCGGTGGTGGCTTTGTCCCATGTTGTCTGTGCCTCGCCAAGTGTCACGTCAGGTGTGAAACCGTCTATGTCCACTATTCCGGCTTCTGTTTGTCGGGTGGTGTATGTGCCTGTGGCGTATGCTGATTTTTCTTCGTTGCCGTTGTTGTTGGCGAAGGCGCAGACGCGTACTTCGTACTTAGTGCCTTCCTGCAGTCCTGTTATCTGGTATGAGGTGGCGTTTGGTTCGGTGCGTCCTGCCTCTTTCCATGTGCCGTCCTCCTGCTGCACTTCTATTGCGAAGCCTTCTTCGGCGTATGTGTAGTCTCGCCATTCTATTGTCAGCGTAGAGGTTGTTGCTGCGTTCAGTGCGAGTGTTATGGGCTGTCTGAGGAAAAACTGTCTGTCTTCTGCCGTTATGGAGTTGATGTAGTTTTCTATGTTGAGGTATCCGTTGGCGGCTATTGTCGTTGCGTCTGCCACGTTGGGGTTGGTGCCGTTGGCTGTCTCCCATGCGTCGGGCATACCGTCGCCGTCAGTGTCTGTCACTTTGTTGCCGCTCCACCATGTCCATGTGTTGGGTGCTCCGATGGGCAGACTGGTCTCGTATGTTATGAGCGCGCCTTTCTTTCCGAAGGACATCAGTTCTTCTACCATGTAGCAGTCGGCTTGATCACGGTAGGGCAGTGATGCTCCGACGGTGGGTATGTTCTTTTCTATCAGTTCGTTACCGGCATACAGGTCCAACTGGGGGTAGTCGAATGGTGTAGCCTCTTTGGTGGCGGCGCTGTAGTCGGTTACGAGGTATGGGTTGAGCACACCGTCCAGGTTGTTGTCCTGCCAGTTGTCGTCACCGTAGCAGTGGAAGTCTGCGTTGGCTCCGCCGAGGCAGTTTCCGCCTTTTGCCGGACCGTTGATGAAGAGGTTGGACTCGATGTTTACGTATGAACTGCCTTCTGAATCGCCGCCCATTATGTAGCAACCGTTCTGCCAGTTATATACGACGTTGTTGGCGTACTGGTTGATTCCCTTTATCTTGGTGTTTCGTGTGGAGGTGTCGCAGTAGAAGTTGCGGTACAGTGTGATGTAGTCTGCCTGCATCAGTCCGCCTGCGGAGTGGGTCAGCAGGCCCTGTCCGAAGATACAGTTCTGCAGTGTTATGTTGCCGAGGTCACCTTTTCCGTCGGGGTTGATGGAGAAGGTCTCGTCCAGTCCCCAGGAGAATGAGCAGTGGTCGAATATCATGTTCGTGCCGTTAGATATTCCGGCGCAGTCCTTGCCGCTGTCGCCTCCGTGGCCCATGCGCACTCTGAGGTAACGGCAGATGATGTTGTTGGAACCGGAGAATGATACGCCGTTGCCATATACCGTGATGCCCTCACCGGGGGCTGTCTGGCCTGCTACGTAAAGGTTGCTGGCAAAGACTATGCGGCTGGATATATTTATCACACCGGAAACGTCAAACACCACGATACGGTTAGGCTTTGACACGGCATCACGCAGTGAGCCCGTGCCGCTGTCGTTGAGGTTGGTAACGTGATAAACGGTCGGTGCACTCGATGCGCGTGCACCCTTGGCAAAGCGTCCCCAGCCGTAGGCACCAGGGAATGCCAGTTGGTCAGCAGCAGAAACTGCCGTTGCCACCATCAGCATGGTGACGATAATGGAGAAAATTCTTTTCATAAAAATCATTTTCTGGTTAGTAAGTTTTATTATAGTTAGTATTTTCTTCATAAACAGGCAGTTGCCGCACGGTGCGGCAAAGAGGTGCCGTTTGCACCGTAAAGGCGTGCTGCTTAGGGTGCGAAAAGATGCTGTTCATACAGCAATGAGCCGCTGCGCAGACTTCTGCCCTCACGCTGTCCCGCTGCGCCGTGCCGTGCCCCTCACCGCCGCCGAGCCCGCCTGTCGGAACGCTCCGAAGGCGGAAAAGCGGCTCGCATACGCCCACGCTATGCGCGTGCCTCGTATTTCAATGTGCAAAATTAAAAAGAAATACGCAAACACCAAAGTTTTTTACACTTTATTTATAAAAAACCCTTTTTTTTTCATCATGCCGTGACGTGATTGCAAAAGAATTATTACCTTTGCGTTGCATATTGCGGAAATAGGCTTCGGCAGCAACCTCACAATCATGGCACAAGAGATTATCCAGACACAGGAACAACAACAGGTTCA
>JALFNY010000068.1 GCA_022774105.1 Prevotella sp. | reverse complement strand
GATTTGCCTTTAGCCAATCTACTCAGTAAATACTGCTCGTATATCGCAGCCAGCAATAGAGACTTATAACTCCCTTTATACAAAACACAGAACCGCATTCAGAATACGTTGGCTGTTATCCTTATGCCCTAGTCCTGCCTCTGTTGCTTCAGTCCTTAGGTCGTAACTTTGTCTGAGTCGAGGATTCACAACCGCCTGATCCAGCAGTTGCTGTAAGAGTAGTTTATCTATTTGAATCATACCTTGTCTTGTCTGTTTTCTGAGGCCAGAAGAGGTACGACACGAATTGCCATACTGCTTTGGCTATTGCTTTCAATTGTTTCATGTAGTTAACTTCTTCTATTCAGTCTTTATATCCGTTCCAGTGTCTCCAGATGAAATTCTTAATGCGCCATAATGGAGTCCAAAAGACTTCACTAAAAGAGAAGCGAATAAGACGAACATTCTGATAATTCACACGCCAGAAGCGATGCCAATGACTTTCGTTTGTTCCTTTCGCAAATCTTGTCTCATGATTTCCCATGTTACCCGCTTCTGCAATTTCGTCTAGGAGGAACTTACCTAGATTAGAATCAGGTTCACATATCATAAGTTCAGTAGCCATACCAAACACACGTTGCATAATCCACATGACAGCTGCAGCAAAGCTCTTCATACCTGTGCGCTCAACCCATAGCATAATGTCCTTCTTATCATTCTGTATGGCATGCATCAATACAACATAATAATCCATTAATTGCCTTAATCCTACACCATCACCGAACAAGTGCCGGTACATGTGCGCCAAAAGATACACCAGATTAAAGCGTATGGTTACAGTGTTTAGATATTCAACACCGCCAGATATACTAACAACATTATCCCAACACGCAGCTGCTTCTTCTGCGAAGAATTTCTGCAACCAGCGGTTTGCAAGGGGTGCATGCAAAATAGCGGGAACATAGTGCAACTCGACTTCTGTGTTATCATACACATGAAAATGTACATGTTGTTCATTAATTTCGTCAGAGGGAACTACAGAATTGGCATATCTTACTACCTCATCCATACTACCCTTTATCCAAACATCAATGTCGCCCGACTGTCGTAAAGAACGCAAATCAGGTGGATAAAACGTTGCTACAGCTTGTCCCTTCAATATACAAGACATCATACCGTCAGCCACAAACCGTTCCTGCAATTCTACGCACTGTCGGTTCACGACCTCATTTCTCTGCTGAATCTTAGCCGCCAGACCCAACCACGTCAGGTACAGCATCTCTGGTGGCTCTTGCTGTTGCGCCTTCAATCGTTGCACACCAGAGAAGCACACGCCTACAAGGCTCTGTTTCTTAGCTAAGGCATACAAATCCTGCCACTCAGCCGCAGAAGGAGTCCGAGACAGACATACAATCCGTCCCAGAGCCACTTGTATCAGTTCGTAAAATAATTTATTAATATCCGTCATTTAAGCTGTTTATCAATTCCAAAACCTCTTTCTTAACATTTTCTATCAAGAATGGCTGTACAACGGTCTTATTTTTAGTACCCATTCCCTTGGCTTTAAGTCTGTCTGAGGTGATCATCTTAATTTTGTCGGCAACATCATCTACATCTGTTGGATCAAACAAATAACCAGTCTCGCCCTCAGTCATAAAATCAACAGGTCCTCTTCGGCGAGATGTTAGCAGTGGTATACCTGTGTACATTGCCTCAAGTGGTGCCAATCCCAATCCTTCTCTCAATGAAGGGAATATAAAACAATCCGACTGACTACAAATAGCAACAACATCTTTTCGATAGCCAAGGAAATGCACATTATTTTCAATGCGCAAATCTTTAGCTAAAGCAGAGAGTTCTTCCAGTAGAGCGCCTCTACCGCAAATAGCATAATGTATATCTTTGCGTTGTAATTTTCCAAGAGCACGGATTACAATTTGGTGATTCTTATTTGAATTCAATTCACCAACAGACAACGCCAAAAGGTCACTATCATTAATACCTATTTCTTCACGAATGGCACATGTTTTCAGTCCTGCTTTCAAACGTGATGTATCTACACCTATACCATGAATATAAGAAGCACGTTTCACAGGCATATTCTCAGCATGGTGAAAATCTTCCATATTGATGGTAGCTATAACATCTGCATGCTTCGCCATCCGTTTCTCTATCGGGTAATAAACCAACCAGTTAAGCTTAGGCGCTCCTGTAAAAAAGTGGAACCCATGAGCCATATAGAGCACCTTCGTGCCCTTCTTTCTCGTCTCGCGTGCAGCCAGTCGAGTCACAACACCCATCACCGGTTCATTCGTCCAGATGATGTCATAGTTACCCTCTGCCACCACCTTTTTCATGTCGCCATAACCCTTCAGGTAGTTGATAGGATGCAGCGGGTTGCGTCTGAGTCTTACCTCATGCACCTTCTTCACCACACCCTCCAACTTCTCTCGTACCTCGTCCAGACGCCCACCCACTTCCGAGCAGGCTATCTCGACCTCATATCCGTTTTCCGACAGATGCTTGACGTGGGGCAGCAAGAACTGCACCATCATCAAGTCTGTCGATGTTATCAGAATCCTCTTCATTATCCGAGTCTCTCCATTATTCGTTCTACAATTGCTGGTGCATCAATGCCATACTGTCCACGCAGGTACTTCTGATTGCCCACACGGATTGAGTATTCGTCATTCAGACCAATGCGCAGGAGTGTAGCCTGCTTCTGCTTCATCTCTGCCATCACCTCTGCCACAGCACTACCGAAACCACCGATCACATTATGCTCCTCGCAGGTCACAATCAGGTCAACCTCCTGAGCCACCTTTTCGATGGTTTCCTTGTCAATAGGCTTCACGGTAGGGAAGGTATAAATCATCGGATTCACACCCTTTTCGTTCAGCACCTCCTTGGCGGCAGTCACCTCCTCAAAGATAGCACCAGTTGAGAAGATAGCCACCTTCTCGCCCTCGCACACCTTGATAGCCTTGCCAATCTGGAAGTTCTCTA
Source organism: Prevotella sp. (assembly GCA_022774105.1). Taxonomy (GTDB): domain Bacteria; phylum Bacteroidota; class Bacteroidia; order Bacteroidales; family Bacteroidaceae; genus Prevotella. The sequence continues at coordinate 1,043 of JALFNY010000068.1, read as the reverse complement.
TCTTCTCGTGGATGCGCTTCTCACCACCACGTCCCAGACGCAGGTATGCCGTTCCTTGATACTTAGCCAGCGCCTTGGTACACTCCTCAGCCTCCACAAGGTCAGCAGGAGCCAGCACCACCACATCGGGCAGAGCTCTCAGCATAGCTAAGTCCTCCGTTGCCTGATGGCTCATACCCAGTGAACCATACACAAATCCGCCACCGATACACACCACCTTCACGTTGGCATTGTGGTAAGCACAGTCGTTTCTGATCTGTTCGATGCAGCGGAGTGTAGGGAAGTTACCGATACTATAGGTAAACACATTCTTGCCCGTCAATGCCATACCGGCTGCCACACCTGTCATATTTTGTTCGGCAATACCAGCATTCGTAAACTGATCCGGGCACTGTTCCCAGAAGGGTTTCAACACACCGAAACCAAGGTCACCGGTGATCAACTCAATATTCTTATCTTCTTTGGCGCATTCCACCAAAGTTCTTACAAATGTATCTCTCATCGCCGTTTACTTTTTATCGTTAAGGTTAAGGTTAGGGTCAAGGTAATGCACCCTCTCGTGACTACCAGACTTTGCATCCACTCTACGCATCTTCTCGGGATAGGAAGTATTCCATGTGTGCGAGAATGTATGATCGTTATTGATATCGTCCTGTTCTGTTGGGAGCACAGGATTCTCTATGCCGTTCGGAGTGTATGGATCCTCCACACCCTCAGGCTTGATATTATGCAGAGCAGTTACCGCACCATCATACTCCCAACCATCGTGAGGGAAACGGTAGTGCCAAAGGATGTCGTTCTCCATGAAAGGAACACCAAATCCCTTGATAGTATTGGCAATAATCACGGTCGGACGGTGGTTATCATCATTCATGTACTCGTCCACCTGCTTGAATGCAGCTTTCAGTTCCTCGTGGTTGTTACCATCTATCTCAATCACGTTCCAGCCGAAAGCCTTCCACTTACTGCCAAAATCCTCAATCTCCAGCGTATTCTCGTTGAAGTCCATACTCTGCATGTGGTTGTGATCCACGATGGCACAG
>JALFNY010000060.1 GCA_022774105.1 Prevotella sp. | reverse complement strand
TTTATAACAAACATATGGAAATCAATGATATAAAGCAAAATAATAGCTCGACTGTGTATGAACTGCAAAATATCAAATATGATGATGCAGATAATATTATACCAGATTATTATGACCTTGTATTTGAGAAGGAACAGATTTCTATAGTGAAAAAATCATCTTCAACGCGTAAATGATAAGGTATGTATAGATATTTTTTATATCATTATTTGTATTGATGTCAATTTTCTCTAAAGCAGAAGTGACATTGCAATCAACATTGTTTTCTAATAGTGAATGGGAAATTGTTTATCCTATAGATGATAGGATTGTCCATCGGTGGAAGTTTTCATCCTCTGAATTAGGCGTTAGTGCCATTTTTAAAGGACGCAAGAGTCATGAACTGAAGTATTCTTATTATTTATCAAAGTCAAATACCGAAACTTTTGATAGTTCAAAAGTTGGTAAGTATTCTTCTGGGTGTTATTTATACGAGTATAACAAAGTCAACAAAGCAGTGTCAATCTGGAAAATTGTCTCATTTGACAATAGCAACAATATTTTGACTGTGTCTTGTGAATCACAGGCAGAAATAGGTTCCACAGCCATAGGCGGGAAAACCGTAACCTTGCGTCTCAAACGTCTTTAAGAAACTCAAACAACATATTTTCTCCTGAAACTTTACAGTAGTTATGCAAAGCGTATGGCTGCTGTATTTGGTATACTTGGCATGAGCATAGTCAATCGCTGTAAACACTAACTGTTTTGGTGCATCCTCTCTTCATATATACAATTATGCGTCTTCTCGTTTGATTATATTTTATCCGCTTAAATGCAATCTACACATTGTATCTTGTGTTAATTTCAAGTTAAAAACGTTAATTCTTATACTTTTTGGTATTATCACAGATTACTACATGCACCTTTCTACCTTATTATATGCAACTTACTGATAATCAGCATGTACTACAAACTTGCAGTGACCCATTATAAGGATTGCCTCCAAAGGAAACAATCCTTATAATGGGTCAACATATTTCTGTTGCCATAACACACACGGATGAGCAGTGAGGAATTATGGGGTAAGACGTTGAAGAGTAACACAAAATGCGTTAAAAAGTTGGTCATTACAAAGTAAATGATTACCTTTGCATCTTATAAGAAGACAATAAAAATATGGCATCATTAGCCGGAGGCACAATCGTTTGCGCCGAAAGAAGAACTTTTACAGAAATGATTACAAAGAATATACAGCGTTATATTGCAACAATCTGCATGGTTTTCATGCTTACCAGCAACGTCTCTGCACAGTCAACAGTCACCAACAGCGAGCCTCCCACCACCGTGTCAGCGAGTGCCGCGCCAGCAAAGCCCGTGGAAGCGGTTACCGGTGACAGCGCCACCGCCGTGGCAGACTCATCAGCCAGCAGCCTGCTTGACGAGGCAGCACTGGAACTTGGCGACACCACCGCCATTGACGCAATGGCAGAAGGAGGCGTTTACACACAGTTAAAAGACAAGTTTATGGACGGTGGCGTGATGTTCATGTCACTCGTCGCACTGACACTTATCCTCGGCCTTGCCTGCTGCATAGAGAGAATAGTATATCTCAGCATGTCAGAAATAGATGCCAAGAAGTTCATGAAGCAGGTGGAGGAAAGGCTGAAGACGCAGGGTGCAGAGGGTGCCAGAGCCTTGTGCCGTGACACACGCGGACCTGTTGCAAGCATCTGTTACCAAGGACTGTTGCGCATGGAGGACAGCATGGACGAGATAGAACGTTCCGTCAGTGCCTACGCCTCGGTGCAGTTGGGCAACATGGAGAAGGGGTGCTCATGGATAACACTATTCATTGCCATGGCTCCCTCGCTGGGATTCCTCGGCACGGTGATAGGTATGGTGATGTCATTTGACCAGATAGAAATAGCGGGCGACATCAGTCCCACCATCGTTGCATCAGGCATGAAGGTAGCATTGATAACCACCATATTCGGTATCATCACCGCACTGATACTGCAACTATTCTACAACTACCTGTTGTCAAAGATAGACCACCTCACAGCCCAGATGGAAGAGAGCGCAATAACGCTGATGGACATACTGAAAGAGGTGAAGAGCGAATCAGCAGATTAGTAGTTTAGTAGAATCAGTTGAACAGTGATTTAGTCGTTTGGCACTTTTGTTATACCTACCATAACCATACATTACGCTCAACCAAAACCACAAAACCACCATACAACAAGACAGCAAAACCACTAAACCGCCAAACCACCAAACCATAAAAACAGATGGACAGCATCATAGCCAACATAATAATAGCAGTAGCGTTGCTAACACTGTTAGCAACGGCAACCATCACCGTCCTCTCACTGGTGCACTCCCTACGTGTGAACAAACGCCCTAAGGTGGAGAACGGCGTGCCCACCCGCTCCATAACCCTATACACCCTTGGACTGCTGTTGGCGGTGGCACTGCCCACACTACTTATCGGCTCCATGACAGATATGTGTATCATCACCTCCATAGTGCTGCTCACCGTAGCCTCAGTGCTCGTGATACGCGGCAGGATAAATACCCTGAAAAGAGCAAGAAACAAGTGACACACGTCACCATCCACACAACACAGAGAGACAAAAACAATGATAAAACGCCGCCAACGACATACCATGCCCATTCTGAACACCACGTCAACCGCTGACATCTCGTTCATGCTCCTAATCTTTTTCCTCGTCACCACGTCAATGGACAGTGACAAAGGCCTTGGCAGGCAGTTACCACCAATGAATCCCGACAAGCAAGAGACCGTGCAGAACGTGGACCGCCAGCAGATAATAGAACTGCACCTGATGGAAGACGGACGGCTGACAGTAAACAACAAACCAGCAGAATGTGACGGCACACTGCGCAAACAGTTGCGACACCTAATAATAGAGAAAGGACGACGGCACATCATAGAACTACAAGTAGAGCGCAACGCCCCCTACGACAGTTACTTCCGGCTACAAAACCAGATAGTGATAGCATACACAGAACTGCGCAACGGCATGGCAATGAAACGCTACGGCACAACATACGCAGCCTGCAACGAAGAACAACGCGCAGCAATAGCAGAGGCTTACCCACAACGAATACAAGAAATTTCAAACGCCCAGAAACAACCAAACGCCACACAGCAACAATGAAGATACGCAGACGCAGACACCACAGCGTGCCAACACTGAAGATGGCCTCCATGCCCGACCTTATCTTCACCGTGCTGTTCTTCTTCATGATAGTAACACACATGAGGACGGAGACACCAAAGGTACGAATAGAAGTGCCACAAGGCACAGAACTAACAAAACCCACCAGCAAACGCACCATAACCAACCTCTACATAGGCAAGGACAACCACGGCCAGACACGCATACAGATAGGCGAGCACATAGTGCCAATGGAAAAAGTAGGCAGCATAGTGACAGCAATACGAAGCAGGCTAAACGACGAAGAACAGCAACTGCACACCATCAACATACGTGCCGACCGCAACACACCAATGGGAGTGATAACAGACATAAAACAAGAACTGCGCAAAGTCGGAGCACTTAACATAAGGTACAGCGCGACAGAAGAAAAAATATAAGCCCCACACAACAAAGAAAACATCAACCCCGACCTAACCCACGACAGAACAATGCCACACTACAAACCCGATACCCTTGACAAAAAAATAATAGACCTTGTACTCAAGGATGCACGCATACCGTTTCTGGAAGTAGCACGCGCCTGCAACGTCAGTGGTGCAGCCATACACCAACGCATACAGAAACTAACGAACCTCGGCATACTAAAAGGCTCACAATACATTGTTGACCCAGAGAAGATAGGCTATGAAACCTGCGCCTACATAGGCCTGTACCTAAAAGACCCAGAACGCTTTGACGAAGTAGTGGAAGCACTGAAAAAGATTCCGGAGGTGGTGGAATGTCACTATACAACAGGCGGATTCGATATGTTCATAAAGATATACGCCTACAACAACCACCACCTGCTCACAGTAATACACGACAAACTGCAACCGTTAGGGTTGGCCCGCTCAGAAACTATCATATCATTCCACGAAGCAATAAACCGCCCCATATCAATAACAGACACACCAGAAGAAGACGAAGAGGACACAGAATAACAACATAAAGCCCACTATCACCACAGCAACATGAAACAATACTTAGACCTTTTGAACAGAATAATGACCGAAGGAACGGTAAAGACCGACCGCACAGGAACAGGAACAAAAAGCATATTTGGCCACCAGATGCGCTTTAACATGGCTGACGGATTCCCACTGCTGACCACAAAGAAACTGCACCTGAAATCAATCATCTACGAACTGCTGTGGTTTCTCAAAGGAGACACAAACGTAAAATACCTTCAAGAACACGGAGTAAGAATATGGAACGAATGGGCCGACGAGAACGGAGAGTTAGGACCAGTATATGGTCACCAGTGGCGCTCATGGCCAGACTATAAAGGTGGCACAATAGACCA
>JALFNY010000141.1 GCA_022774105.1 Prevotella sp. | reverse complement strand
CGTATCACTCCGAGGGCCACTGGGAATCCGTCGCCGTTACCCATCAGTGCGAGTTTCAGTTGCAGTGTGTTGTCAAGGCAGTGTGCATCGTGTACGAGGATGTCGTTCTCTGTAATGCCGTTTTCACCTATTTTTACCACTTTCAGGCCGAATCCCTCCTGCATGAGGCCGTATTCTCGGTCTTTGCCGAATATCAGTGGCTTGCCGTGTTCTACGTAAATGGCGTTCTCTGCACGTCCTGCCTTGTTGTAAACGGCGTCGTGACAGCCGTTGTTGAATATCACACAGTTCTGCAATACCTCCACAACGCTTGCGCCCTTATGTGCGTTTGCGGCTTTGAGCACCTCCACTGTGTGAGGGCCGTCGGTGGCTACGGTGCGGGCAAAGAAGTGTCCTCGTGCTCCGAAGCATAGTTCTGCAGGGCGGAAGGGGTCTTCCACTGTGCCGTAAGGAGATGATTTGCTGACGAAGCCGCGCGGTGAGGTAGGGGAGTACTGGCCCTTTGTCAGACCGTAGATGCGGTTGTTCAGCAGAATCATGTTGAGGTTTATGTTACGGCGGTTGGCGTGAATGAAGTGGTTACCGCCAATAGCCAGTCCGTCACCGTCACCGCTTATCTGCCATACTGTTAGTTCCGGGTTTGTCACCTTGGCGCCGGTAGCGATGGCAGCGGCACGTCCGTGTATTGTATTCATTCCGTATGTGGCCATATAGTGGGGCAAACGGCTGGAACAACCGATACCGGAGATAACGGCATTGTTCCATGGTGCCACGCCAATCTCTGCCATAGCCTTGTGTAATGAAGCGAGGAAGAAGTGGTCACCACATCCCGGACACCAGCGTGGCTGGCCTTTCTTATAATCTGATGCTTGAAATTCCATAGTTGTTTTTTCCCTTTCTTTACTTGTTAAGTATTGATGTGAATGATGCCACGAGTTCGTTTACAACGAATGGCTGGCCCTTGACCTGGTTGAACTGTGCTGGTACGAAGCCGTCAACTTTCATGCGCAGGAAGGCTGCAAGTTGCCCCATGTTCTGCTCTGCAACAACTACTTTGGGGTATTTCTTAAGCACTTCGGCGGTGTTTTTTGGCAGGGGGTTGATGTACTTGAAGTGTGCCTGTGCTACTTTCTTGCCCTGAGCACGCATCTCTTCCATTGCAGCGCGGAGGTGACCGTATGTTCCGCCGAAGCCGACAATGAGCAGTTCAGCGTCGTCAACGTCGCCTATTACCTCAAGATCAGGCACTGCTATGTTATCAATCTTTGCCTGACGCTTGCGTGTCATAAGGTCATGGTTGTCTGGTGCGGTAGAGATTGCGCCGGTCTTGTCGTCCTTCTCCAGTCCGCCGAGTATGTGTTCAAAGCCCTCGCGGCCGGGGATTGCCCAGTAGCGGGTACCGTCTTTCTTACGCATATACGGTGTCCAGGTGCCTTTTAGTTCCTCTGGCACGTAGGGAGGAGTGATTGTATCCAGTTTGTTTATGTCTGGCAGGCGGAACGCTCCGGAGCCGTTTGCCACGTAAGCGTCAGTCAGTAACACCACGGGTGTCATGTGTTCCAGCGCAATCTTTGATGCTTGATATGCTGCATCGAAGCAGTCTGTGGGGCTTGTAGCAGCAAGTACCGGCATTGGTGATTCACCATTACGCCCGAAGAGCACCTGCAACAGGTCCGTTTGTTCTGACTTTGTGGGCAGTCCTGTGGCCGGACCACCGCGCTGAACGTCGAGTACAACGAGCGGAAGTTCCATTATCACTGCCAGATTCATGGCCTCTGACTTCAGACAGATGCCCGGTCCTGAGGTGGAGGTAACAGCCAGTGCGCCGGCGAAGGAGGCTCCCACGGAGGAGGCACAGCCTGCTATCTCGTCCTCACACTGCACTGTTGTCACGCCGAGTGACTTGTGTTTTGACAGTTCGTGCAGCACGTCTGTTGCGGGGGTGATAGGGTATGAGCCGAGATACAGTTTCAGTCCAGCCTTCTCTGCGGCTGCTATGAAGCCGTAGGCAGTGGCCTTGTTGCCGGTGATGTCCATGTATCTGCCCGGTGTCTTGACCTTTGACTCTATGCGATATACGTTCGTTGCTGAGGAGTGTGTATTGTGTCCGTAGTCGTAACCGGCCTGTATCACCTTTATGTTAGCCTCTGCCACGCCGGGTTTCTTTGCGAATTTCTCTTTAAGGAAGTTGAAAACAAGGTTCAGGTCACGGCTGAACAGCCAGCAAACCAGTCCAAGTGCGAACATATTGCGGCACTTCAGCATTGCCTTGTTATCCATTCCGCTGTCTGCGAGGGCGTCTTTCACCATCTGTGTGATAGGACATTGTATCACGCGGTCGGGGTCAATGCCCATCTCTCCGAGGTAGTCCGTGGTCTGGAACTGTGCCTTGTCGAGGTCAGATTGCTGGAAAGAGTCAGTGTCAATGATTATGGTTGCCTGCGGTTTTGCGTACTTATACTGTGTCTTCAGTGCCGCAGCGTTCATTGCTACGAGTACATCGCACTGGTCACCAGGGGTGAATACCTGTCCTGCTCCTATGTGAACCTGGAATCCTGACACACCAGTCAGCGAGCCTTGTGGGGCACGTATGTCTGCGGGATAGTCTGGAAATGTGGAGATACTGTTACCCACGGTAGCGGAAACCGTGGAGAAGATGTTACCGGCAAGTTGCATTCCGTCGCCTGAGTCGCCAGAGAAGCGAACCACAACTTGTTCCAACTCTTTGATGTCCAATTCTTCTGCCATAATTTATTTTCCTTGTTTTGTAATTAAATGTTCATTATAAGGCATCATAATGCGTGTGTTGTTATCCTGTGTTCTGTTTCTTTGTGCAAAATTACATATTTCTGATTAAACAACCAAACATTTTGAAAGAAAAGTACCTTTATCACTGTCATTATGTTACTTTGCAGCAAGTTTTGCGCATATTTTGCGCTGTTATGGTGGTGTTATTATCGTTTCTCGTCTTCTTTTTCGCGCAGGTAGTTCATGTATATGCGTATGGCGAGTTCCACCATGCGTACACATGGTCGTTTCTTGTAGTATTCGTCGGTGCGTTCGTCGGGCTTGGGGGCGGTGCTAACGTCTTTTATGTATCCTTTGAGCAGGTCTCGACATATTATGCTTCCTGTCTCTTTCTTGAAGTCGGCGGCCAGTCTTTGCACGGTCTCATAGTTCTTTGCCTTTATCACTTTGTCTGCTTTCTCGCTTGCAACTTCAAGTCCTGCCAGCATGAACATTCCCGAAGCGGTGCCGCAGGTCTCCCTCATTCTGCCTATTCCTCCACCGAAGGAGGCGGAGATGCGTGCCATCAGCCCTGCGGGAACGTTGTACCAGTCGGCGAAGGTCATTGTCACCGCCTGGGAACAGTTATATCCTTCCTTAAACAGTTCTATGCCTTTCTTCACCCGGCGTTCTGTTTCCTCGTCCCAATCCATATTATATATAAGGTGTAAAAAGTGGTTATTGTGTTACGGAGAGCAAAGGTACTCAAAAAAAAAGAAAACTGCAAGAAAAACGTTTAATTCGTTGGTAGTTTGTGGAAAAACCCTTAATTTTGCAGGAAATATATTTTTTCCTGCCTTTGTGTGTGGCAGGTGATGATGTTATATCAACTGACTGAATATGAAGAATTTTGCTTTTCCCCTTGTGTCGGAGTTGCTGTTATGCGGTCTTCGCCTTTCTCTGCTTTTGCTCTTGCCGCTCTGTGCCACGGCACAGTCGTCTTTTGACCTTGGCCAGCCCTTTGGTTTTGCCACTCGTTCCTCGCGTACTGACGCTGCTGCGGTGTATGATTTGACGGGCGGTGGTGCGTTTACCTATCCAGTGACGGGTGTCAGTGACGTTGTAACGCTTACCTCTGACGGTGGCGATATGAAGTTGGCGATAGAGCGTGCTGTCATGGAGCATGCCGTGGTGATACTCGATGGGTCGAAGGGTGACTTCCTCCTTTCATCGAAGGTGGAACTTGTTGACCTTTCTGGGAAGACTATTTTGGGCATCAACGGTGCGCGTCTCTGCACACAGTGGAGTGTTACACAGGCTATGATAGACGCTCTGAACGCTGCCGGTGTGCCTGATATGAGTACCTCAGGGGGTGGCGGCACGTTGTCTAACGGCAAGCGGGTGCGTGAGCAGGCGGAGTATAACACACGCCAGATACTCATCAACCTCACTGGTGACAGTAAGGAGAAGTACCGCAGTGCGGGAGCGATAGGGATGTTGAGATGCAGCAATTTCATCATTCGCAACATCAGGTTTGTCGGTCCTGGCTCGCTTGACATCGGCGGTTCTGACCTCCTCACGTTCACCACCTGCAAGAATATGTGGGTTGACCACTGCGAGTTTACCGATGGAGCAGACGGTAATTTCGACATCGGTGCTGCCTCTGACTTTGTCACTGTCAGTTGGTGTGTCTTCCGTTATACCGCCCGTTCCTATATGCACCAGAACACAAACCTCGTTGGAAGCAGCGACCGCGAGCCGCGAGGCTGTCTCAATGTCACTTTTGCCAACAACGTGTGGGGCGAGAATTGCCGTGCCCGTATGCCGATGGGACGTGATGGTAAGATACACATGCTTAACAATTACTATGACTGTAAGGGTAACATCACCGCCTGTGTCAACCCTCGTATCTATTCGGAATTTCTCATAGAAGGCAACAATTTTGCCCCGGGCGTAAGACGGGTATTCTCCCAGAGCAAGGCAGAGGCATGGGTATGGGCTGACAATAACGTCATCTCTGAGCCGTCAGTGAAGAGGCCTGAGAGCAGCGGCAGCGTGACTGTGCCGTACCCTTACACGGTTAACAAGGCGGAAGAGATACCTGCGGAACTTACGAAACACGCAGGAGCAACGCTCTTTCGGCAGTGACCGACGCTGGCAGTTGTTATACCTTGTGTAACAAACTGTTATTCAATGAGATATAAAAGAGGCCTGATTGCACGGTAATCAGGTCTCTTTTACATTGTAATCAGGCCCTGTTTATATTGTAAAGAGGTGCGTATGTGACGAGATATGATAATCTGTTGACGTTATGGTGCGCTTAGGTAGTAGGGAAAACATCCGGCAGCCACGGTGGTAAGGAAACAAGAGTTATCTGCGGCCACTGTAAGAAGGTTGAGGAGGTTATCTGCGGTCTAATGCCCGATTCGGCTTAAAAAAAACTTTTCAACAAGAAGAACAGTGGTGGAACGAGCAGTGCCGGCAGCATCTGCAGCGTGTGGCAGTTGCGCAATTTCAGTATGTCTATGCCCGAGGCGGCAATCAGTATCCCGCCGATTATAGAAAGTTCCGTCATCAACTCTGGCGAGATGGCCGATGCGCTGCACTTGGCAATAAGGTAAAACATACCCTGCGAGCAGAACAGTACGGGCGCTGCCCACACCATTCCGATGCCGTAGGTAGCAGAGAGCACCGTTGAAGACACAAGGTCCAGTGTGGCATTGGTGAATAGATACGTGTTGTCACCCTGCAAGGCCGCCATCACAGGTCCGAGCATTGAGAACGTGCCGATGCAATAGAGCAGGCAACCCGTGGTAAGCCCGTCGGCAAGGCGTGGTCTCTCATGCCCCAGTGCGTCAGCCGCATCAGGACTGTCAGAGGCCGGTTCTGCCTTTCGTTTTATGCGGAAGTTCCTTATCTTCTCCAGCCTCATGGCGCAGCCTGCCGCCGAGCCCACCGCCATTGCCACGATGAACAGCACGGGGTACTGGCTGTTGGGCATGTTATGTACAAAGGCGTTAGCCCCAAGCAGCACGGTACATACACCGAGAGCCGTGAACAATGCCTCCTGATATTTCTCGTTTATGCCCCTGCGCAACAGGCTGCCTACTATTGAGCCCACAATGATGCAGCAGGTGTTGACTATCGTTCCTACCATTCCGTTTCCTCTATTATTCCAACATTACACGTGTGTTCCTTAAAATATCTCTCCGTGATAAGGCAGTATCCGCCCCGTCCCCACTTGCGACCGTAGGAGTTAAGGCATACGAACTTGCCGCCCATCATTCCCACTATCGCCATTGCGTGGTCAGAGTTGGCACCGCCGCCAGCCTTCTGGCGAGAAGGTTCCCTGCCAAACTCCCAATATACGGTGTGGCCGTTGCGCAGTGATTCCTTCACCATCTGCGTCAGTCTCGCCATAGGTATGTTTGTATATTCATGGTAACGGCGGTTGTCAGGCACCTCCAAGGCGATGCTCTCACCCCACGGGTGCGTCTCTTCCGAGGCGTACCACCGCCACTGCTGGTAGTACATCACACTCTCAGCAAACTGCTGTGGCGTGTAGCGCATGGAGAGATAGTAGAACGATTCCTCCTCGCCGTTTACCCCCTCATGTGTTATCCTGCTGTGATGAGCCACGGTGAAGGTGGGCAATAACTGCCGCACACGTGACAGAAAGTCCTCACGCGACTGTCGGCGAGCCACGGCATTATCCACCAGCAGGGCCAGTTTGCGTTGCAACACCCTGCTGTTCTGTATGCCAGACCTCTCATGCAACCGCGGCACCAGTCCGTATCTCTCTATCAGGCGTATCACCTCCGGACCCACACCACGCAATGACAGCGTTCCACGTCCGCCACTCTCAATGTCCTCCTCGCCGCTGACCATGATGTCATAACGCTCCAGCGCCTGCTCTTCCAGCAGGTGACTCATCAGCCACTGGCGTGACAATACCACGCTGTCGCCACGCAGCCACGCCTCATGCTCTATGCAGGCACACAGTGCGTAAACCCAACAGGCCTCGGTATTACCTTGGTTGTAAGTCTCACTGTTGTATGCCGACGATAGCGCAGCGAGGCTGTCAGCACCGCTGTTGTGAGCACTTCCCCCACGCTCTGGGCGTGAACAGGAGAGGATAACAGCAGCAACGAGAACCAGTGAAAATAATCTTAACATAAGACACAATCTCTTTTTAGACGGTGCAAAAGTACTAAAAAAATCGCACATAAATACAGTCCTGCCCGTGAAAAAGCGTTTTCCGCAATACAAAAGCCCCCCTGTTAGCCCATGAACCCAAATTGCTCATAAGACCGCCGATAACAATTTCACACTTAAAGATAAACGAGATGAATAGGAATCTAATGGCCGATTTAGGTTAAAAGAATCGCCGGCAGCCACGTAACACATTGCCATCACACGGCAGA
>JALFNY010000033.1 GCA_022774105.1 Prevotella sp. | reverse complement strand
CCGCCAGTGCCAAGTCCGCCGTTGCGAACTATCTGCATCCATGCCTGTGTCAACTCAAAGTTGTCAATAGGGAACTGGTCTGTGTCCCAACCGTTCTGGTAGTCACCGCGGTTAGCGTCGATAGAACCCAGCATACCAGCGTCAACGGCGCATGCAAGCTCGTGCTCGAAGGTGTGACCAGCGAGGGTAGCGTGGTTCACCTCGATGTTAACCTTGAAGTCCTTGTCCAGACCGTGTGCCTTGAGGAAACCGATAACAGTCTCTGTATCTACGTCATACTGATGCTTTGAAGGCTCCATTGGCTTTGGCTCTATGAGGAAAGTACCGGTGAAACCCTTGCTGCGTGCATAGTCACGAGCCATGCGAAGCATTGTTGCCATGTGCTCCTTCTCACGCTTCTGGTCGGTGTTCAGCAGTGACATGTAGCCCTCGCGGCCACCCCAGAATACGTAGTTCTCTGCTCCGAGCTTGATACCTGCGTCGATAGCGTTCTTTATTTGTACGATGGCGCGTGCCACAACGTCAAAGTCTGGGTTGGTAGATGCACCGTTCATATAGCGTGCATTGCCGAAAACGTTGGCTGTTGACCATAGCAGTTTGATGCCAGTCTCCTGCATCTTCTCCTTCAGGTAGTCGGTGATAGCGGTGAGGTTTGCCTCATATTCCTCAACAGAACAGCCCTCGCTGACGAGGTCAATATCGTGGAAACAGTAGTAAGGAACGCCTAACTTCTGCATGATTTCAAAGCCAGCGTCAGCCTTCTGCTTTGCTATCTCAACAGCGTTGCCACCCTTGTTCCATGGGAAAGCCTTTGTTGTGCCACCGAACTGGTCGCCACCCTCTGCGCAAAGTGTGTGCCACCATGCCATTGCGAAGCGCATCCAGTCTTTCATCTTCTTGCCGGCTACTACGCGCTCTGCGTCATAGTAGTGGAACGCCATTGGGTTCTTGGACTCTGGTCCTTCGTACTTGATTGCTTTAATCTCTGGAAAATACTCTTTTGCCATAGTTGTTTCTGTTTAATAGGTTATATAAATATGTTATGTTATGCTTCCAATCTCTGTTTCCACAGTTCGTAGGCAGCCTTGTATTCTGCCGTCTCCTTCACTGGTTTCTCTGTTGAAATGTGCTTCAATGTCTTGAAGGCATCATCGGAATCCTTGTATATCCCCGCTCCGATGCCTGCTCCGTAGGCCGCTCCCACGGAGCCGTCTGTCTCGTAAAGTTCTATTGTTGCCCCTGTTACTGCTGCCAGTGTGCGGCGGAATAGCGGTGAGAGGAACAGGTTAGCGTGACCTGCCTTAATGGTGGTTATCTCCATTCCCATCTGCTGCATTATCTCCATACCGTAGGCAAAGGAGAACGCTATGCCCTCTTGTGCAGCCCGCAGTATGTGGGCTTTGGTGTGTATGTTGAAGTTGATACCGTGTATTGACGCTCCAATGTTCTTGTTCTGCAACACTCTTTCTGCACCGTTTCCGAAAGGAATGACCGACAATCCCTCTCCGCCAACGGGTGCTGTCTCTGCCAGGTTGTTAATGTCTCCGTATGACACACCCTCTGGTGCCACCGTGCGTTTCATCCATGCGTTGAGTATTCCGGTGCCGTTGATGCAGAGCAGGACACCAAGGCGTGTGTCAGGCATATTGTGATTAACGTGTGCAAAGGTGTTGACACGGCTCAGATTGTCGTAGTTTACGTCGCCAAGAACACCATATACCACTCCCGATGTGCCTCCTGTGGCGGCTATCTCGCCCGGTTTCATCACATTAAGGGACAAAGCGTTGTTGGGTTGGTCACCACCTCGGTAACTAATCGGTGTGCCTTCCTTCAGTCCTAACTCCTCTGCCACGGCCTTACAAACGCGTGATTGTATTGAGAATGTCGGTACAATGTCGGATATTATGCTGTCGTTAAAGCCAAAGTAGTTCATTATGTCACGGCTCACGCAGTTGTCCTTGAAGTCCCAGAACATACCCTCTGATAGTCCGGAGACGGTCGTTTGTTTTGCTCCGCCGCTCAGTCTCATGGCTATGTAGTCACCCGGCAGCATTATTTTGTCTATCTTTTCAAACAGTTCTGGCTCGTTATCTTTCACCCATGCTAATTTGGCGGCGGTGAAGTTGCCTGGTGAATTGAGCAGATGTGACAGGCATCTGCCGCTTCCTATTGTCTCGAAAGCCTTGTTACCGTATGGTACTGCTCGTCCGTCGCACCATATAATAGATGGTCTCAGGGCGTTGCCGTCTTTGTCAACGCATACCAATCCGTGCATCTGGTATGATATTCCGATGGCTACCACGTCATCAAGTGAGCCACCGTTCTTATCTGCTACGCGTGCGGTGGCGTGCTTTAACTCGTCCCACCACATCTGCGGGTCCTGTTCAGCCCAGCCTGCTTGTTTCGTCGTTATGGGCGCTTCAGTGTCTGGGTACTGTGCTGAGGCGATGGTTTTTCCTGTCTTTGCATCTACGAGTGAGGCTTTCACGGAGGACGTGCCTATGTCATAACCGAGTAAAATCATATTCTTTTGTTGTCGTTTTGGGTTTTGTTTATGAGGTTTTATCTTTTTCTTGGGCTGTCATTTTATCTTTGATGGCTTGACATTCTTGAACTTATAGTATCGTGCTGCCCTATGGTTTACCCCCTGTTCTTTCTCGTCTAACGGCACTACGTAAGGCATCTGTGCCAGTTTTTTGTGAAAGTTCTTGATGTCAGGCTTTGCTCCTGCCACGTGTTCCATTACCAGTCTGAGTTGTGCTGCGGTAAATTTTCTTGGCAGAAGGTCAAACAATACCGTTGGTGACAGGCGTGCCATGCGCTTTACTTCGTCCACCGCCGTATGAACAATGTCCTCATGGTCGAACGCCAGATGGGGCAGTTTGTTCACTGGTGTCCACTGGGCTTCGTAGCCACCTTGCAGCCTTTCCATCTTGCGGTCTATGCGTAGCAGTGACAGATAGGCTATTGTCACAATGCGTTCCAGTTGCTTGTCCAGTTTATGGAAGCGTTGCAGCCATACTGCGTCGCCGGCATTTGCAAGACGGTTAGCACCTCCGAAGGCACGAAACTGCTTCATTCTGATCTGTGATAGTCCCGTCAGTTGCTTCAAAACGCGTCGTGCTGCGTCGTCAAGGTCCTCGTCCATGTTTATCAGACTGCCCGGAAGTTTGTATGCACCAGTGCTGTCCTCACCGCCTTCGCCGCTCTGTCTCACCAGAAGCACGTTGAGTTGCTCGCCGTCAAAACCAAGGAGTACACAGTCCACGGATACGTATGGATTGACCATGGTGATCTTCTTTCTGTTTAGGTTATTCTTAATGGTATCTTATTGTGGGAATTATTTATTCCTGATGCAAAAGTAATAATTTCTATAGAAACTACCAAATAAAAAACAAATTATTTTTTATAAAAATAACGTTGTTGTCTTCAAAAGGTTACTTTTCGTATCTTTTACGATATAAACACTTTGTTTTCTTATCGTAATCCTGACGTTAAGCCTCTGCTTTTTGCTCTCGTTATTAGTGTGTTCGTGTATTGAAAATCCTTATTTATGAGTATTGTGGGATAATGAAAAATGCTGTAATTTTGCACTCGAAATCATTAATATATCGCAAAGGACTTATGAAAAGTATTTTAGTATTCAATGGATTGGCTTTGGCGGTGGGGCTTTTCTCTGCATGTACGCAGGATAATGCCCATGCTCCTGAGCCTGAGATAGTGATAGTGGAGAAGGAGGTTGCCCCCGAGAAGGAGGCGTTTGATGACTCGCTTTACTTCGAGGGAACGTTGACAACG
>JALFNY010000011.1 GCA_022774105.1 Prevotella sp. | reverse complement strand
CGGGTACTGTTATGTTACTTTATTTCACTGCATTACTATGGTTGTCTAACGTTTTGATTATTTGTCGTGAAATAAGTGCATCTGATTATGCAATGTAATCCGCTTATAATTCATCGCACGGCTCTGTCGCCTGCTTTTACAGATGCTCGGCTTTATCGCTTTACTCTACAAAATACTTATAGTTGCTTATCTATGTGCCAGATTGGGTCACGATTCATCGAAGGCATAGCGGACTGTGTTGAGACGAAGCGGGGCGCAAGATGGGTACACAGAGAAGCGAAAAGGAGCAGAAAAGCCTATTATAAGACGATAAGATGGCTATCAGCGGTCTAATGACAGATTTGGGTTAAAATATAAAAGACGGCAAATTACGTTGTAATCAGGCCCAAATTACAGTGTAAAAGTTATGCTTTTGCAAAGTAATCAGGGCCTGATTGTTTTTGGCTGGGCGTCAGGGCATAATAGGATATAGTTGCCTGCGGTCTAATGATCGATCTGGGTTATATCATTTTTCTGTTCGTGTTACAGACAAAAAGGCACTCCGCCATACTCACTTTAATAAGGGGTAGGGGAGTGCCTTCTATATTTTCTCTGCAGCGTTAATGTATGATAGTCATTCTCGCTGGTTATACTTTTTCCTTCATTATCTCCTTAACGGATAATGGGAAACCGTCTTCTATCTGATTAAGCATTTTTATTGTGGCCTTTATAGCAGCCTCCGTCTGGTCAGCATCCAAAGCACGTGTGCGTAATATCTTGCCGTCCTTCATGCGCCATGTAATCTGTGTCTGCACAAGGGCGTCAGTCCTTCCACCTGGTGGAATGGTGACACTATAATTCTCGAGCATTGGGAAGGGTCTCCCCAACACCTCTTTATATATATGGCGCAAGGCCTTGACAAAGGCATCATACTGTCCGTCTCCTGTGGCATCGGCCTCAAAACGCATTCCGTCAATTTCTATTTTGATACAGGCGTGTGGTTTCAGACCGTATGACAGGCTTACCATGTATCCTTTCAGGCGTATTCTCTCCTCTGGAGCAGAGTGTTTCAGAACATCGGCAACAATGAAAGGCAGGTCATCCTGAGTGACAATAGCCTTACGGTCACCAAGTTCCGTAATACGTTGAGTTACACGTTTTGTCTGCTCTGGGGTCAATTCCAATCCCAATTCCTGAAGGTTACGTTCTATATTAGCCTTTCCAGAGTTTTTACCAAGGGCATATTCGCGCTTTCTGCCAAAGCGTTCAGGCGCAAGAGCGTTACAGTAAAGATTGTGCTTGTTGTCTCCATCTGCATGTACTCCAGCCACCTGAGTGAACACATTATCACCTACAATGGGCTGATTGACGGCTATTGCTATACCAGAATAGCCCTCTACGAGATGACTTATCTCATTGAGCATATCCTCCTGCACATTGGTATCAAAGTCACATTGGTCATGTAAAACTGCCTGCACGGAGGCGAGTGGTGCATTACCACAACGTTCTCCCAATCCGTTGACAGTACAATGAATACCCTTTGCGCCGTTCATCACAGCTGCAAGTGAGTTGCCTACGGCAAGATCATAGTCGTTGTGCGAATGGAAATCGAAGTGAAGTTCTGGGAAACGTGTTGTCATATCCTTGAAAAACGTCCCAGTCTGTTCTGGTGTCAATACGCCTAAGGTGTCAGGAAGCATAAAACGCCTTATGCCCTTGTCACGCAAAGCATCTATCATCTTGTACACGTAGTCAGGAGAATCCTTCATTCCATTGCTCCAATCTTCAAGGTATAGGTTTACTCCCAACCCCTTCTCGTGTGCGTATAAAATAGATTTCTTTATGTCAGCAATATGTTCGTCAGGTGTCTTGCCCAGTTGATGTACGCAGTGTCTGTATGAACCCTTAGAGAGAAGATTTATCATTCTTCCTCCACATTCAAATATCCAGTCTATGGATGTGCATCCATCTACAAATCCCAACACCTCTACTGCCTCTGGTTTTCCTAACTGATTAGCATAACGACATATCATCTTCACGGCATCCTTCTCACCTTCCGATACACGTGCAGATGCTATCTCTATACGATCCACCTTCACATCACGCAGCAACATACGCGCGATGCTTAGTTTTTCATGAGGGAGAAAAGACACTCCGTTGGTTTGTTCACCGTCACGGAGTGTCGAATCCATTATTTCTATTGTGCTTTTTCCCACTTTTCTATTTTCTCTTGGTTCTCCAAAAGGAAGTCGATGTCGTCGAGAGCATTCTCAAGACAATACTTCTTATAGCCATTAATCTCAAACTTTTGTGTATTGCCAGTGGCCTCATTTGTTACTGTTTGATTAGGAACATCCACTGTAACAATTGTCTTTGGGTCCCTTAAAATACTGTCAAACAACTCTGATTGAAACTCTGGCGTTACCACAACTGGTAACACAAAACAGTTAAGGAGGTTATTACGGTGTATATCTGCAAATGAAGAAGATATTACAACACGGACTCCATAACCAGCAATCGCCCATGCAGCGTGTTCACGTGACGAGCCAGAACCCCAGTTCTTTCCGCCTACTATAATCTGGTTTACACCTTCACTGGGGGTGGCAGAGAACTCTGGTTGGTTCAATACGAAATCCTGTATGGCGTTACCCTCCGCGTCATAACGTAGGTCGTGCATAAAAGCATCACCAAAAAACTTCGGGTCACGAGTAGTAGATGCAAGATAACGTGCTGGTATAATGAGGTCTGTATTACAGTTGTCAATTGCTATTGGAAGGCAAGTTGACTTGATTATATTGAATTTCTGTTTAGCCATGATGTGTAGAATTTAGAATTTTCTTGGGTCAGTTATAACTCCCGTGATGGCAGATGCTGCCACTGTCAGTGGGCTGGCAAGCACTGTTCTTGCCCCAGGTCCTTGACGTCCTACAAAGTTTCTGTTGCTGGTGGATATAGATAACTTGCCAGCAGGCACCTTGTCAGGATTCATTGCGAGACATGATGAGCAAGAAGGCAGACGTAATTCAAATCCTGCTTCCTCGAGAATCTTGTCTATTCCCTCATCGATTATCTGTTGACGAACCAGCCATGAACCCGGTACAAGCCACGCAACTACATTCTCAGCCTTTTTCTTTCCCTTTACAATAGATGCAAAAGCACGGAAATCTTCTATGCGGCCATTGGTACAAGCACCGAGAAATACGTAGTCAATAGGGTGCCCTTCCAGTTTCTCTCCGGGCTTAAACTGCATATAGTTAAGTTGTGATTGCAACTGTGCTTTTTCCTCATCAGATACAGATTCCAGTGTAGGTACTGTGCCATCTATCGCTATTCCTGCACCGGGATTTGTACCATAGGTAATGCGTGGAGCAATATCTTCGGCACGATATGTCACCTCTTTGTCAAATACTGCATTATCATCGCTCTTTAATGTCTTCCAGTATTCCACAGCCTTGTCCCACTCTTCGCCCTTAGGAGCATATTCGCGTCCTTTGAGATAGGCAAAAGTAGTCTCGTCAGGTGCTATTATTCCTGCACGCGAACCCATCTCTATTGACAGATTAGACAGTGTAAGACGTCCTTCCATAGACATATTACGTATTGTAGAACCTGCATATTCCACTACATATCCTGTTGCACCAGACGTTGTCATCTGTGCCATTATGTAGAGTGCCACATCCTTTGCTGTAACACCCTTTTGCAGTTCGCCCTCTATGTTGATACGCATTGACTTAGGCTTTGACTGTAAAATGGTCTCTGATGCCAATACCTGTGCCACCTCCGAGGTTCCTATACCCATCGCCAATGCACCTACTGCACCGTGTGTTGATGTATGTGAGTCACCACAAACGATAGTCATACCAGGGAGAGAGAGACCTTTTTCTGGCCCCACTACGTGTATTATACCGTTGTCTTTTGTACCCATAGCAAAGTGTTTGATACCAAATTCTGCACAGTTTGCCTTCAATGTCTCAACTTGCTTGCGTCCTACGGGGTCATTTATCACCTCCTGTTGATCCGAAGGTGTGTTGTGGTCAGGCATAGCCACTACGTGATCAGGGCGGAATACCTTTATTCCCTTGTCACGCAGAGTGTCGAACGCCTGCGGAGTTGTTACCTCATGGCAGTACAAACGGTCTATATAGAGTTGTGTAGGACCGTCCTCTACTGTCTGGACCACATGCTTATCCCAAATCTTGTCAAATAATGTATTCATCGTTTTATTGTTTATTTGTTTTTGGTTTAGTGGTTTTGTTGTTTGGTGTTTTTGTTATTTGCCATGCGTTGTATGCCCGTTGCATATAACCATACGACTAAACCCCTAAACAACTAAATAACTATCTTTATAGTTTTGCCACCTTAAACTTGTTTATACAATCAATATATGCCTCTACACTGGCTGTTACTATGTCGGTGTTTGAGCCGAAACCATAGTACATAACACCCTCGTGTTCTACCTGCATATGTACCTTACACAGATCGTCAGAGCCCTTGGAGATAGCCTGAATTGTCAGTTCTTTCAGTTCCATCTGGCGGTGAATAATCTGTTTGAGAGCCTTTATTGAAGCATCAACAGGTCCATTACCCGTAGCGGCTGCTTCAAATGTCTCATTTGCCACCTTCAGTTTCATAGCAGCCACAGGTGTTACACCCTTACCACTTGTAACTTGCAGACTCTCCAATTGTACAAGGTTAGAGCCTGATGAAGAAGAAACGCCCGCTAACACAAGCAGGTCCTCATCGCCAAGTTGTTTCTTCTTATCTGCCATTTGCAGGAATTTCTCATATAGTTTGTCCAGTTTTTCCTGCTCAAGGTCTATGCCAAGAATGTGCAGACGGTGCTTCAATGCCGCACGACCGGAGCGTGCTGTCAGCACAATAGCGTTTTCATCTATTCCAACCTCTTTCGGATCCATTATCTCGTAGGTGCTTGCGTTCTTCAGTACACCGTCCTGATGTATGCCACTGGAATGTGCAAAGGCATTCTTACCTACAATAGCCTTGTTTGGTTGTACGGGCATATTCATCAGCGTTGACACCATACGGCTTGTTGGCCAGATGCGCTGGGTGTTTATGTTGGTATCAATTCCGAGGTCAGGATGCGTTTTGAATATCATCGTCACTTCCTCCAAAGAGGTGTTTCCTGCACGCTCACCAATGCCGTTGATTGTTACCTCTACCTGTCTTGCTCCACCAAGCACACCAGCAACAGTGTTTGCCGTTGCCATTCCAAGGTCGTTATGGCAGTGTGTGGAAAGAATTGACTTGCCTGCTGCAAAGGCATCGACGTGTTCATAGAGGTATTTTATCTTTTTCTCATACTCTCCTGGCAGGCGGAATCCCGTCGTATCAGGGATGTTACATACCGTAGCACCCGCCTTTGTAACGGCGTCTATAACCCTTGCAAGATACTCATTGTCTGTGCGTCCGGCATCTTCGGCATAGAACTCTACGTCTTCCACGTACTTCTTGGCATACTTCACGGCCCTTACCGCGCGTTCTATTATCTCCTCTCTTGTAGAGTTAAATTTGTACTTGATGTGTGAATCACTCGTGCCAATGCCCGTGTGTATGCGTTTGTGCTTAGCATACTGTAATGCCTCTGCTGCACAATCAATATCCTTTTCAACCGCACGTGTTAGCGCACAGATGGTTGGCCATGTTACGGCCTTAGATATTTCTATTACTGAGTTAAAGTCACCGGGGCTTGAAATAGGGAATCCTGCCTCGATAATGTCCACGCCAAGTTGCTCCAAAGCCTTAGCCACCTGAATCTTCTCAATAGTATTCAACTGACAACCTGGCACCTGCTCACCATCTCTCAGAGTGGTGTCGAAAATGTACAATCTATCTGCCATAATTTATGTATATGTATATTGTTGTTCTTCTATGAATCACTATATAAAGCAAAAAGCCTTCTCCGCTCCCACAGAGGAAGTGAAAAAGGCTTACGCTGTCTATCATTTACAGTTATAGGCACACCTTATCACTTCCTCTCTTTCGTAGAAGGAGAAGATCAATAATAATGTGGCTTATAATACTGTTATTTGTCATTGCTGTTATTTGACTTGTTTGAAATCGCCTGCAAAGATAGTAACTTTTTCTTGATTGTGCAAATAATTCGTAAGTTTTTTCACTGTTTTAGTTATGATTTCTTCGTTTTTCACTCTTTTTTTACGTGAAAATCGGTTGCTACGAAGTTTGCCTTGTTTAAGTTTTATGGCTTGCATAGTGCGGCAG
>JALFNY010000005.1 GCA_022774105.1 Prevotella sp. | reverse complement strand
TCCCCAGCGCTTCTTGTCTTCTGGCATAACCCATATAGCCGGCCACGTGCCGATGGCACCGTGCATTCGTGCCCGTATCATGATTTTACCGAATAGGAATGTTTTCTTACCAGCAGATGTTATTCCGGCGGTAAGAAAATGAGCCGTGTCGGCAGGAGCATATCCATCATTATATCTTGCCCACAATCTGAGGAATCCTTTCTTCTTCTCAAACATTCGGGCATCATCTGTAAGATGGCAGAAAGACCTTACATTCTTTACCCTTTGCATCTTTGACCAGTAGGCTTGATTTATGGTATCTTCGTTGAATTCGTCTGCCCAGAGTAAGGTGTAGTTATCTTCGCGGCTTGCTATTGGTTTAACGCAGGATAATATGCAGGTTATTGCTAATAGTAAGGTTATGATACCGCCGTTTTTTGCCATGTTTGTTGTATTTCTTTGTAGTAATAAATAAGGAAGAGCAATAAGAAGTTGAAGAATAGAGAATATACCTCAAAGGCCTGCATCATCATGAATATCATAAAGCAGAACAACAGGCAGCAGCGTGTGTGAGTCCATTGGGTTGAAGTGCCAGAATTTCTTTTGAATGCAGAGTAGCAGCATGCCATAAATACAAGAAATAGCAGTATGCCTCCGGTAATCAAGATGGACCAGCATAGGTTGTGAGGACCGATGGCAAAAGAACTCATGTTCTCGATATACCAATCGGTGTCCACCCAACCGTAACCCAGTAATGGAGATTCCTGAACGACTTTTCCTGCACTGTCCCACATCTCCGTGCGGTTGGTGAATGTTAGGTCTTTTCCCAAGATGTCTTGTATTATATATACAGCAAGTGCGTTATGTTCTATGCCTTTTCCGTTGAAGCATACAAAGATTTGAAAAAAGAGGAAGATGCCAAATAGGGCGATTATTCCTAATCGCTTTAACTGGATAGAAGGAATAAGGCAGAATAATAATACTAATATAGTACAAGATGTTGCGGTCATACTGCCTGTTATAAGGAGTTGTGCGAAGCCTATTATACAGATAAAGACACAATTCATTTTCCAAAGCAAACCGTATTTCCACGTGAGAATACACAGAGCTATGCCTGGTATTATGCGGCTACCTATTTGGTTACGGTTACCACCTAACAGAAAAGATGATACAAGTTCCTCTTTATGAATCATCCAATCGGTGAAGATAAAAAGCAAGATGAACCCTAAATAAATGAAGAGAGAGAGGGTGATGGTTGATATTTGCAACATCTTACGCCAATGGTCGTTTTTTAGATAATTGACTATGAGGCATAGTAACAGTATTTCTGTGTAGCAGAAGAAACATTCCTTGATGGCGGTGCCATTGATGAAAGTAAAGACAAGTAGTAAAGTTATATAAGTTATTACAAGACTTTCAAAACGCCCCAATACCGGTTTGAAAGAAAACAGTACAGACATAAGCAATGCACCAAATATTGTTGCTCCTGCAGCGGCAATGGACACAACGACAAGAGAATCCCAAACCACAAACGTGATACAGGTACGGCTTAGTAATATAGGTATGAGCGAGAATGCTAACCAATATTGTTTTAATGGATTGAATCTTAACGCTAACATTGAGGTAATAGGCATTTGTCTCCGAGAATGTTTAGGAAAGCATCACTGAAAAAATCGTTGAAACCTGCCGCCGGTGTGAATGTCATCTCTCCGAAATAGGGTTTATTATCTACATTATAGAAGTCAGCCCTTAATACGGCGTACCCTTTGCCAAGTATGGATGCTGCTTTTAGCATTTTGTCTAATGATGACGGTCGTGGAATAGGTTTACTTGATAGGATATAATGTGGTTTTGATACAGAGAATTCCGGATGGAATCTCCAGTCCAGGTCATATACCCCAACTTCGCAAGATGTCTTTGTGCGATTGTAGCAGACCCAGATATAAGCAGGCTCACCATTGAAGCAGAATATTTTGTAATCTATTAGTGAAGAAGAGGGGATGGACTGTTTTGTACAGTCAAGTAATTCCTCAGCAATGATGCGGGGATGAATTTTGTCGTAGTGTGGTTCGCCCATGTTCTTGCCGAACTTTTTACTCAAAAGGTTGGCAAAGTATTTTTCCCATTTGGGGTAGTCAAGGGTTGACTTGTCACTGCATATTAATGCGTCACCGCTACCATGGTTTGTCTTCATAACAAACTTGTCCGGCAGTGCTTCCCAATTTATGTCTTCCGCTTTATTCCATACTCCGATTAGAGGAACAAGCATCTCGTGTAATCCCAAATCTTCCAGATGTTTGCGTACAATGTATTTGTCAGCGTAGTCAGACCATGTTGAGGTGTCGGCATGAAATTTCAGCCATTGTATCTTTTCGTTGATGTCGCGTGGATGCTTCCAATTCAATGAACGGTGGAAACTGCGTCGGAAATGTACTGATACCAATAGACGTGGCGCAATGTTTCCCAAGAACCAATAGATTACAGTCCAGATATATTTCTTAATAATGGTCATTTTCTTGTTTTTTTAATATTTTGGCGATAAATTCCTTTTCTGTTTTTTCAAGGCCGAGATACCAGATAGCTGGAACGGAAGTGATTACACATAAGCAGCAGGTAAGTAGAAATCTAAAAGGAAAATGTGGAACAGACATCATTGCGGTGCATACAAATATAAGTATTAAGGTAGGGAATAAAACTCGGAGCAATACTTTGCGTATGAAACTTTCATAGTTTAGGCCTGCTGTATGGTGCAAGAAAGGTATTCGGGTTATGGCACAAATAAATTCCAAGGCAATGTAGGCATAGAGCACGTGGGTGATAGTGTAGTCGTAGTAGAGTAACAACCATACTATTGGTAGAGTAAAGAACTTTATGGTGTTTATGCAAAGAGAATAGTTGCGTATTCTGCCTATTGCTTGATTGGCAATGCCTAAGCCTATTGTTATTTGGTCAACCAATGATGTTAAAAGCATACAACGACAGATTTCCACGGATCCATTTGGTATGTCTTTTAACCATAAATTTAATATCTCCTGCATTTCGAAGGTTACAGGTATGACAACAATAGCGAGTAAAAGAAAACTGAATTTACATGTACTTTCAGTGAGTCTCAACATCTCTTGTCTGTTGTTTCTTCCTTCTGCCTTAATAATTTGCGGGCTCATGGCATTCTGTATAGATGTGGCAATGTATTGTATTGCACTTGAAACTTGAATAGCTATGCCATAGGCAGAGTTTATCAATGTGCCATAAGCGCGGTTTAATAGTATAGCAACGCCTTGAACACGTCCTAATATACATCCCATACTGTACACCGTCCAACCGGTAAAGCCTGTTATCTTTTTAATTATATTTCTGTCCCACTCTTTGTGATTGGGAATAATGCATGCTTCTTGATAATTCATTTTTGCATAAACGGTAAAGGCTATTAAATTAAGAAACATTATTAATAATATAATAAAAGCGTATGCAGCAAGTCTATCGTAAGTTATGAAAAGCAGGATATATGCCAGCGTCAATTTCAATACACCGTCAAGAATATCAACAATGGAGATGAATACAATATTTTCTCGTGCAATGAAAAGAGCACGAAAAGGAGTTGTTATGAAAGTTATCAGCAATGTGCATGCTACAATATAATATACGGTTTTTGCAGCAGTTAGTCTTTCTTCGCTTATAACAAGCAGATTGTCCATTATGAGAGGTTCTAATATGACGAATATAATGGTGAGGCCTGCTCCCATAACAAAGTGTAGCATGAGACTGTTGGCAAAGAATGCTCTCAACTTCTCATAGTCTTCTTGACCGTGTAGAAAAGAAAGAAATCGCTGTGTGGAGACAAGCATAGCATTACTGAGGAATCCAAGCATAGTGATGACACCCGCAACAAGAGAATATATGCCAAAGTCATTTTGCCCTAACGCTTCTAATACAATGCGAGTGGAAACAAATGACAGAAATATGTTTATTATTGAACGTATGT
>JALFNY010000003.1 GCA_022774105.1 Prevotella sp. | reverse complement strand
CTGGATGGCCATCTTTATGGCACGGCGATAAGCAATCTTGCCCTCTACCTGGCGAGCGATAGAGTTTGCTACGATGTTAGCATCGAGGTCAGGTCTCTTTATTTCGAAAATATTTATCTGGATGTCTTTCTTGTAAAGCTTCTTGAGCTCTTCCTTGAGTTTATCAACATCCTGACCACCTTTACCAATGACGATACCCGGACGGGCGGTACAAATAGTGATGGTGACACGCTTCAAAGTGCGTTCGATGACGATGCGTGAAACGCTTGCCTTAGCGAGACGTTCGTTCAGATACTTACGGATTTTCATATCCTCAACGAGGTTATCTCCGAAGTTCTTGCCACCGAACCAGTTTGAATCCCAACCGCGGACGATTCCGAGTCGGTTTGCTATTGGATTAACTTTCTGTCCCATTCTTTATTTATTTATCTTCATTAGTTTTGGTATCTACGAACAGTGTTACATGGTTACTACGCTTACGGATGCGGTAGCCACGTCCCTGCGGTGCAGGGCGCATACGCTTGAGTGTCACGCCTTCGTCCACGAAGACCTTAGAGATATACAGCTCGCCATCTTCTGCCTTACGGTCATTCTTGACCTCCCAGTTTGCGATAGCAGAGCGCAGCAGTTTCTCAACGTCAGCAGAAGCCTGCTTCTTGGAGAACCTGAGCACGCCGAGTGCGCGGTTCACCTCCATTCCACGTATCATGTCTACTACGTAGCGCATCTTGCGTGGTGAAGAAGGCACACCAACGAGTTTGGCAAAGTATTGAGTTTTTCTGGCTTCTTTTAGTTTTTCAGCCATATTATGTTTTCTTGCTCCCATTTTACTTTGTTTGTTTAATGGTTATGGCCTGTCTTATCGCTTATTTCCAGCGTGTCCACCGAAACGACGTGTAGGTGAGAACTCTCCGAGTTTGTGTCCTACCATATTCTCGGTCACATAGACAGGAATAAATTTGTTACCGTTATGTACAGCAACTGTGTGTCCCACGAAGTCTGGTGAGATAACAGATGCTCTGGCCCATGTCTTAACGACAGTCTTCTTACCGCTCTCGTTCATGGCGAGAATTTTCTTCTCGAGAGAGACGTTGATGTATGGACCTTTTTTTAATGAACGACTCATATTTTCGCTTTATTTATTGAGTGTTACTTCTTATTTGCTCTTTCGATAATATACTTGTTAGAAAGCTTCTTTGGTGCGCGTGTCTTAAGACCCTTAGCGTAGAGGCCCTTACGTGAGCGTGGGTGTCCGCCTGACTGACGTCCTTCACCACCACCCATTGGGTGATCTACTGGGTTCATTACTACACCACGGTTGTGCGGACGATGTCCGAGCCAACGTGAGCGACCTGCTTTACCTGACTGCTCAAGAGCGTGGTCAGAGTTTCCTACCGCACCAACGGTAGCCTTACAAGCAGAGAGCACCTTACGTGTCTCGCCTGAAGGAAGCTTGATAACACAGTAACTGCCTTCACGAGAAGTCAACTGAGCGAAATTGCCAGCAGAGCGAACAAGGAGCGCGCCCTGACCTGGACGGAGCTCAATGTTGTGAATAACGGTACCAACAGGAATGTTAGCAAGTGGCAAAGCGTTACCTACCTCAGGAGCGGCATCAGCACCTGACACAAGTGTAGCACCGACCTGCAGGCCATTAGGTGCCACGATATAACGCTTCTCACCATCAACGTAGTACAATAGGGCGATGCGAGCTGAACGGTTCGGATCATACTCTATTGACTTTACTACAGCTGGAACACCATCTTTCTCTCGCTTGAAGTCGATCATACGATACTTCCTCTTATGACCACCTCCCATGTAACGTACGGTCATCTTACCGGTGTTGTTTCGACCGCCGGTAGAACGCTTACCGTAAACGAGAGACTTCTCTGGCACGGATGCAGTAATATCCTCGAACGTGCCAATAACTTTGTGTCTTTGACCAGGTGTAACTGGTTTTAATTTACGTACTGCCATTTCTTATTTATATATTGCTGTAAAAATCTATTTCCTCGCCAGCCTTCAAAGTGACGATAGCCTTTTTGTAAGCATTCTTCTGTCCTTTGATAAGGCCTGCCTTTGTATAGCGTGAAGAACGCTTGCCAGCGTAGTTAAGGGTATTGACATCTTCTACTGTCACATTATAGCGAGCCTCAACCTCATCCTTAATCTGGAGTTTGTTAGCCTCAGGACGTACGATAAAACCGTAGCGGTTAGGCTGCTTCTCGGTAATCTTAGTCATCTTCTCAGTGACTATCGGCTTAATAATGAATGCCATAGTTATTTTCTCCTCCTTAAGTTTACTTGGTTAAAATCTCGTCTATTGTCTGGAGTGAATTCTCACACATCACAACAACATCAGCGCGCATTACTTTATAAGCATTGATTGCCGCTGCACGCATCACCTCCGCCTTCTGCAGGTTACGGGCTGACAAATATACGTTTTTATTTTCTTCTGGCAAAACGAGAAGAACTTTCTTACCCTCTATTTTGAGATTCTTAATAAGCTTTAAGAATTCTTTTGTCTTAGGAGCGTCAAAACTAAAATCTTCTACTACGATTATGCCGTTCTCCTGAGCCTTGTAAGAGAGTGCGCTCTTACGTGCGAGCACCTTGGTCTTGAGATTCAGTTTGAAACGGTAGTCACGTGGTCTTGGACCGAATACACGGCCACCGCCAACGAGCAGTGGTGAGTTGATGTCACCACGGCGTGCGCCGCCGCCACCTTTCTGACGACCGAGTTTCCTTGTAGAACCTGACACCTCGCTACGCTCCTTGGCCTTTGATGTGCCCTGACGTTGGTTAGCAAGATACTGCTTAACATCGAGGTATAGCACATGGTCGTTAGGCTCTATGGCATAGATAGCATCATTGAGGACAGCCTTACGTCCTGTCTCCTGACCCTGTATGTTTAATACATTTACTTCCATTACTTCTTGATTAAAACGGTTGAACCATTGTATCCAGCAACAGAGCCCTTTACGATGATGAGGTTGCTCTCTGGGATAACCTTAATAACTCTTAGGTTCTGCGTTGTTACACGCTCGTTACCCATGTGACCACCCATGCGCATTCCCTTGAAAACCTTTGCTGGGTATGAGCAGGCACCTATAGAACCTGGCTTACGGGCGCGGTCATCCTGACCGTGTGTAGATTGGCCTACACCACCAAAACCATGACGCTTCACAACGCCCTGAAATCCCTTACCCTTTGAGGTACCGACGATGTCAACAAAGTCAGACTCTGAGAAGAGATCTACGGTAATGGTATCTCCGAGGTTATGCTCCTCGTCAAACTTGAACTCGGCCAAGTGCTGCTTTGGTGTTGTGCCTGCCTTCTTGAATATTCCCATCATAGGCTTCGTGGTGCGCTTCTCCTTTGCTTCGCCAAAGCCAAGCTGTACGGCTGCGTAACCGTCCTTCTCGACGGTCTTCACCTGAGTTACGACACAAGGACCAGCTTCGATAACAGTGCACGGTATGTTCTTACCGTCGGCGCTAAAAACGGATGTCATTCCGATTT
This sequence comes from Prevotella sp., assembly GCA_022774105.1. Lineage (GTDB taxonomy): Bacteria > Bacteroidota > Bacteroidia > Bacteroidales > Bacteroidaceae > Prevotella. Next base: position 970 of record JALFNY010000003.1, on the reverse strand, counting down.
TTCTTCCAATTAATCCTGGCATTTCTATGTTAAATTATTGATAAATATATATGTTTTTTCTTTTCTTCTCTATCTTTCGTGTGTAGATACACAAAAAGAAAGCGCACTTCAGACATCCTTTCCTCCGGAGCCTAAGGCGTTCGTTTTCAGCGAGTTGATAGTTAATCCCAGCGCAATCCCACTGATTTCGAGTGCAAAGTTACTACTTTTTTCTCATTCCTGCAAGTTTTTTATATCTTTTTTTTCGCTAAGTGCGTAATTGACAACCCCCTATTGACTCCAAACTCACATCTGTAATTGCTAATTTTTGCCTTTGTTTTCGCCATAAAACGAAATAAGTAGGTAATAATTGACAAATTGTCATAAAAGCAAGCAAATATCAGACATTCTATCAGAATCATTCTACCATTCCGTGCGGTCGGCATCGTGGTCGAACGAATCAATAAAGCGGTTGTGGATGTCCTGTACGATGTCATCAAATTCCTTGGGCAGAACGATATTCTTGCTATCAATAGCGTGATAGAACAATGGCGCAATCTCGTCGACCTTGAATCCTGCTATGCCACAGCCTATCTTCGTCACCATGAACTTCTGTTCTGGATGCTGTTTGGCAAAGCGGATAAACTCATCCACATATGGTTTGATGGCTTCAACACTGCCCTGCATGGTTGGGATGGCATAACTCTGTCCTTGCAGACCAACGCCTTCGCCCCATACGGCACCAAACCGTTCGTAAGCAAACCGTGCTGCACCGCCACCATGTGCACCTGCCAGATTGCTGCCAAAGACAAATATCTCGTTCTCTTTCAATTCCGAAATCCTTTCGGGGGTAAATCTCCTGTCGTACATAAAAGTTGTATTTTCAGTTATTGCAATAGCCAAATCTTCTAACCCCCAATTTTTCTTTCCACAACGTTTCACATTCTATGGCATCATGGGCAGAGACATCCAATGGTAGAGTTTCAAGAAT
>JALFNY010000198.1 GCA_022774105.1 Prevotella sp. | reverse complement strand
ATGCCGCGTTTCAGATCCATTGGGTTTGCGCCTGCGGTAACGTTCTTTAGTCCTTCTGTTACGATGGACTGTGTGAGTATGGTAGCGGTTGTTGTGCCGTCGCCTGCGTCATCACCTGTCTTTGATGCTACTCTCTTTACGAGCTGTGCACCGGTGTTTTCAAACTTGTCTTCAAGTTCTACTTCCTTTGCTACCGTCACACCGTCCTTTGTTATCTGTGGTGCACCGAACTTCTTCTCTATTACTACGTTACGTCCTTTGGGGCCAAGTGTTACTTTTACTGCGTTAGCGAGTTGGTCAACGCCGCGCTTTAGTGCCTCGCGGGCGTCTGTATTGAATTTTATTTCTTTTGCCATGATTGTTTGTTTTTTATGTTTTATTTAAGTATTGCCAATACGTCTGACTGACGCATCATAAGGTATTTCTCTCCGTCATACTCCAGTTCTGTGCCTGAGTATTTGCCGTATAGTACCGTGTCACCTGCTTTAAGAGTCATCTCCTCATCTTTGGTGCCATTGCCTGTTGCTATAACCTCACCTTTTAGTGGCTTCTCCTTTGCGGTGTCAGGAATGATTATGCCACCGATTTTCTCTTCTGCCGCTGCTGGCTTTATCAGTACGCGGTCTGCTAATGGTTGAATGTTCATAGTTTTTGTTTGTTTTATCGTTAAATATTTTTTGTGCATTCTTTTGCCTTGGTTAAAACGAAAAACATGCCAATGTCCTGTTTTGTCAAAGTTGTCAGTCTGCTGAATGACATTTGTGTCATAATTCTTGGCATCGCCTGTTGATGTGTGACAGGACTGGTTGTTAGGGTGACTGTTTCCTTCCTTTTTGTGATTTGCACCTGATTACTTTGCAATCAAGCCCTTTTCGTTGTGTGATTTGTACCTGTTTACTTTGTAATCAGCACCTGTTTGTGGGGTTATAAAAGAAAAGGCACCTGACGGTTCTCCGTTGTAGAGTTCTGTCAAGTGCCCAATGTAATACGTTTCTTTGTGTAAAGGTCTTATAGTACCTTTTTGTATAGTTCCTTTATCTCTTCCTCTGTCACGTCACGTGGGTTGCCTGGTGTGCAGACATCGGCTATTGCCTGTGCTGCAAGGGCTGGTATATCCTCTTCTTTTATGCCGAGTTCAGTGAGGGTCTGTGGTATGCCTACACGTACGGAGAGTGCTTTCACTGCGTCAACAGCAGCCTGAGCAGCCTGTTCTGGGGTCATGCCAGTGGTATCAACGCCCATTGTCTTTGCGATGACGCCATATTTCTCTATGCACTTAGGCATATTGAACTCCATGATTGTTGGCAGCAACAGTGCGTTGGCCACACCGTGTGGTATGTCATGTAGTGAGCCCATGGGGTGTGCCATGCCGTGAACCAGACCGAGACCAACGTTGGAGAACGCCTGTGCTGCTATGTATTGTGCCAGTGCCATGCCCTCGCGTCCTACTGGGTTTGTGGGTTCTTCTACTGCCAAAGGCAGGTTCTCTGCAATCATTTTAATGGCCTGCAACTCGTACATGTCGCTCATCACCCATGCACCTTTGGTGATGTAACCCTCTATGGCGTGTGTCAGTGCATCCATACCTGTGGCTGCTGTAAGGCTCTTTGGCAGTGAGTACATCAGTTCTGGGTCAACGATGGCAACGGCAGGAATGTCGTTAGGGTCAACGCATACCATCTTTGCCTGACGTTCCTCGTCAATGATTACATAGTTGATGGTAACCTCTGCACCAGTGCCTGCAGTCGTTGGAAGGGCTATGATGGGCACACTCTTTTTCTTTGTTGGTGCTACGCCTTCAAGGCTTACGATGTCAGAGAACTCTGGGTTGTTTGTAACTATACCTATACCCTTTGCCGTGTCCATGGAGGAACCGCCACCAATGGCGATGATGCAGTCTGCTTTTGCCTCGGCAAATGCTGCCACACCCTGCTTGACATTGGTCACTGTGGGGTTGGGTTTTATCTCACTGTATATCTCGTATGGGAATCCTGCTTCGTCAAGTACTTCTGTGACCTTCTGTGCTGTACCGACTTTCAGCAGGCCTTTATCAGTGCATACGAGGGCTTTCTTTAATCCCATGCGGTTCAATACCTCAGGTAACTCCTTGCGAGCACCTGCACCGAAGTATGATACTTCGTTAAGAATAAATCTTTGTGCCATGTTTTTGTTTTTGTAAATGAAATAGTTTTGAGTTAGTTTTTATGCTTTATTATATAATGTGTCACTGTGGTTTGCTGGTTGTCATGGTATCCATTCCGTGTTTATTGAGAATACCTCCTTGGGCGTTATCTTCGCAGCCTCCTTCTTTGTAAGTTGCTTTGACCATGCGCAACGTTTTGATGTGTCAGCACCTTCGCCAGTGTTGTTATATTCAATGTATCGCGCTGTCTTCTCATTGTCAGTCTTGCCCCAGTTATGCCAGCCAACAGGTATGATGTGTTTGCCTATCTCACAGTTCATAAAAAGGGTATAGGCGTATGGTCGCCATGGGCGTCCGAGGTAACATTTGCTTACTCCCTCGTCTGCTATCAGGCGGCACTTGTTGAACACATAACCGTATTTCTGACCGTTAGGTGTTGAGGCTGCCGTGACATATGAGTTAGTCTTGCTCTTTATGGTGCAGTTCTCAAACCAGGCAACAGATGGTCCGAAGATGAAATCTGTGGTTCCTTCAATATAGCAGTCGGTGAAATACAGTCGTGTAGCAGCCACTCCTGTATATATGGTGTCCTGATTACCGAGGAACCGACAGTTGATGAATCTCAGGCGGTCACCCTCGGTGTGTAGTGCCACCGCTTGTCCGAGCCTTGCCGCATTGTTCTCTATCGTGATGTTCTTGATGGTAATGTCGTTCCCTTCTATCTTCAGCGTATAGGTGCGGAAGGTGCCAAGTTTGCGGTGGTTGGGTAGGGTAGGGCTCTCTATGTTGGCGTGGTCGTCATACGTTATTATAGTGTTGTCGCGGTCCTCTCCGCATATCTCTATGTTGGTGAGGAAGGAAGGGATTATCAGTTTCTCCTTATATACACCTTTCTTTACGTATATCACCTTGTGATATTCCATGAAGGCACGGCATACATCAATAGCCTCATCAACGGTACGGAAGTGCCCTGTGCCATCTCTTGCTACGACAATAGTGTCTGCATTGTCCCATGATTTGGTATTTGTAGCAGCATTTACTGACATGATGCTGCATAGGGCTAAGAGTGATAGGATTAATTTCTTCATAGGTTAGTTGTTTTATTATAGCGTTAAATTTGTGCTCTGTGTACAGTCTGCATACCGTTTATTGTCAGGATTTTCTTTATTATCTCGTCAAGATTAGAGTTGTCCCTTACCTTTATCTCTAACTCTCCGGTGAATATCCCATCTTCAGTGGATACGGTAAGACGGTGTATGTTCAACTCAAAAGTATCTGACAGCAGTATCGTTACGTCTTTTATCATTCCCTTACGGTCTATGCCTTTCATCGCAATAGTTGTCATGAAACTCATGTCACCACGCATATTCCATTGTGCTGCAAGTATGTTCGCACCAAAGGTAGATTTAAGTCTCGCCGCATCTGTGCAGGAACGTGAGTGTATTTCCAACTTGTTCTCTTTGTTGATATATGCAAGGATAGGGTCACCAGGGATAGGCTTACAACAGTCCGGGAACTTATAGTGGGAGATATTGTCCTCTGTTATCACTATTGTCTGGGTCTTGTCAAAGTCTTTTCCTATAACCATACAGTCCTCATCACGCACTGTCTCTTTCTTTTTAGGCTTGACAAACGGCAGATACTTGCGCCAGCCCTTGCTGCTCTTCTTGGTTGAATCATGCTGTTTCTTGCAGAAAATAGTGTCGAGATCCTTCTCGCCAAGTGTGATTTCGCCTTTGGCTATGGCAACAAGCAGTCGGTCGTGCTGCTTCTCCTTGTGCGCTTCTGCCAGTTTATTGAGTATAGAGGTTGTCAATGACAGACCGTTTTGCTCGAGCCATGCGGTAAGAATAGCAGTACCTTCCTTTGCCTGCTCGCGCTCTTGTTTCCTCAACAAGGCTTGTATCTTGTTCCTTGCTTTGGCCGTAGTTACAAAGTTTATCCACACAGGCTGTACGTGCTGTGAGTTGGAAGTGATTATCTCCACCTGGTCTCCGCCTTTAAGTTTATGGGATAGAGGTACCAGTTTGTGGTTCACTTTCGCTCCAATGCAGTGAGTACCAAGGTATGTGTGTATCTGGAAGGCATAGTCCAATGCCGTACAACCAGCAGGCATTGTGATAATATCTCCTTTTGGTGAGAATACGAAAATCTCTGATGCAAAGAGGTTTAACTTAATAGCATCAAGGAAATCCATTGCGTCGGGCTGAGGATCATCAAGTATCTCCTTTATGGTTCGCAGCCACCCGTTCAGTTCGTCCTCTGCTACGCGCTCTGTATTCATTGGGTCACTGTCCGTCTTGTACTTCCAGTGTGCCGCGAATCCCTGCTCCGCTATCTCGTCCATCCTCTTTGAACGTATCTGTACCTCTATCCAACGGCCCTGATTACTCATCAAGGTAACGTGCAAAGCTTGATAACCATTGGCCTTAGGATGTGACAGCCAGTCACGCAGACGGTCAGGATGTGACTGATAAAGTTTGCATAATTCCACATAGATGTTGAAACACTCTTTTACCTCGTCCTCCTTGTTGTGGGGAGTGAAGACTATGCGCACTGCAAGAATGTCATATATCTCATCAAAAGATACATGCTTCTTCTGCATCTTGTTCCATATGGAGTAGGGGCTTTTTATCCTCGCTTTAATCTCGTATTTAGTGCCAATCCTATCTAAGGCCTCCCTAATCGGGTTGGTAAAATCATCAAATAGATGTTCGCGTTGCTCGTGGGTATATGCCAGTTTCTTCTCAATGCCGGCATACTCCTCTGGGTGTTCGTACTTGAATGAGAGATCCTCCAACTCCGTCTTAATCTGATTTAGCCCCAGACGGTTTGCCAGTGGTGCATAGATGAACAATGTTTCACCCGCTATTTTATATTGCTTGGCAACAGGTTGCGCATCAAGATGCCTCATATTGTCAAGACGATCGCATATCTTAATGAGGATAACACGAATGTCTTCACTCATCGTCAACAGCAGTTTCTTGAAGTTTTCTGCCTGCTCAGAAGCCTTGTCACCGAAGATACCACCAGCAATCTTTGTCAGTCCTTCTACTATCTGGGCTATCTTTGAACCAAAAATTACCTTAATATCATCAATGTTATAGTCGCTCTTTTCTATAACATCATGTAACAAGGCTGCACAGATGGAGGTGCTGCCAAGCCCCATTTCCTGTGACGCTATGGTCGCCACAGCGATAGGATGTACCATGTAATGCTCACCAGATGGTCGCCTTACATTCTGCGTAGCGTGCAAAGCGAAGTTGTAAGCCTTTTGGATTACGTCCACCTTCTTACGGTGATTGGAATTCAAATAGCCTTGTAGCAGATTATCAAATGCTGCTTGTATCATTCCTTCCTCTGTCATATCGTCTGTTTAGGTTGTTCAGGTCGTTGGTCAATGTTCAAAGGATAGTGGAAATGGAGCGTACACTCTGTTACTATCTAACCTTCAACTTCTTTCCTGCTCTGATATTACTACCAGAGATTTTGTTGAGCTTTCTTAGTTTGGCAACGGTCGTTCCGTGGCGTTTTGCAATCTTTTCAAGTGTGTCACCGCTCTTTATGCTCACTGTCCTGCTGCCCCTTGACCTCTTTTGTTTGGTTGATTTCTTGGAACTTTTGCCTTTCTTTGATGTGGTACCTGCCTTGCGTGTAGAGCGATAGGCGGGTGCATTGTCGTTCACTTCCACCATATCACGCTTCATCAACTGGTCCACATTGTATGCGAGAATGGAATCTTCGTTGGCAATATATTGTGCAATATACTCCATCGGTAGCCTTAAATCAGTCGGTTCCGTATAGCCTGTAACCACGTCTCTACGGTATTGTGGATTCAGTGAACGTAGTTCTTCTATGCTTATCCCCAACACGTTTGCCACTTGTTCGAAGTGAACATTCTGGTAAAGCATTATTGTGTCTGACTGTGTCGGCAGTGTTGTGAGCATCGGACATATATTATGCTCACAATAATAGTTCATTATATAGTTTGCTGCAATGAACGCAGGGACGTATCCTCGTGTCTCTGTTGGGAGATAAGGGTATATCTGCCAGTAGTCTTTTATTCCTCCTGCACGCTGTATTGCCTTCTGTATATTGGCGGGACCTGCATTGTATGCTGCTATTACCAGATTCCAGTCTTCAAAGATACTGTACAGATCGCTGAGGTAATGTGCTGCTGCGTAGGATGCTTTCACTGGGTCACGTCGTTCGTCTATCATTGAGTTCAGTTTCAAACCGTATCTCTTTCCTGTTGCTGCCATGAACTGCCATAGTCCTGTTGCGCCAACTCGGCTTACTGCATTGGGATTGAGTGCGGACTCTATCACTGGTAGATATTTTAGTTCTAACGGCAGACCGTAAACCTCTAATGCCTGCTCGAATATCGGCATATAGAAGTTTGAGGCGCCAAGCATGTAACTTACTGACTTGCGTAGTCTTCCGCTGTATCGGTCAATGAATCTCTGTACTACCTCGTTCCAAGGCATTTCCATTGCGGTAGGCAAACGCTTTAGCCTGTCAAGATACACCTCCTGTTCGAAGATGGGGTTAACGTCTCGTAGGTTGCAGGTGGTGTCTATTGTGAGATATTGCTTGTTATTATATTCTGACATTGTTTTTTCGAGGTCTATTATCATTCCTTCTGGTACCTCAAAAATTTCTTCTTTGCCGTCTTTTGTGTTTACTATTATCTCTTCATCGTCAATGTCTGCCTCTGCGTTCTGCCCTGTTGCATCCTCTTCTTCTTCGTCGTCTGTTGTTGGATCTTCTTCATCTTCTTCATCTTCTTCTGCCTGTTCGTCGTTTGGGGCAGAAGCTTTTTGTTTCTTTTCTATTGAAGTGTTTGTTGTATTTGCACTTGCTTTATCTGCGATAAATGGTGAAACGCACAGTATGAACAGGGCGATGATTGTTAGAAATTTAATTTTTGTTGGTGTCATTATATTTAGAATGTAGTGTCTTTGGTTTTTTATTAGAATGTAAGTGTGCCGTATACGCCGAGAGCGGAGTTGCTTGTGCCTATTCCTGACGGTGTGTGTGTGTGTCCTACTGGGCGTGTTCCGCTATTTATTACAGCCGGCTGTAGTCTCAGACTTAAATCGTCGGATATGTCAAATTGTGATAATGATGCATCTACATATGCGTCAATGATGGATAGGGCGTAAACTCCAAGCATACAGAAGAAACTTAGGTCTCTCCATCTGCGGTACTTGTCTTTGCGTGACTTGAATATGGTTTTGTAACGTTCTTCATTTGAAGCGTTTATTTGTGTGCCGAGATGCAGAAACTGGGTATAACTCTTTGTTGTTGGGTCATCGTCCATTATGTCAAGATATGCCTGTGAATAGTCCAGATACATTTGGTTGTTCCACCTCATTGCGTATGCACATCCGAGAAACCCTCCATATATTATAGGTAGTTTCCAGTATTTACGGTTATATATTTGTCCTGCTCCTGGCAATACTATGGCCAGCCACATGGCTCGTTTTGGGTCTGGTTTCCATGTGGAGAAGTCTCTTTTTTCTCTTATCTTCCTTGCTTTTTCCTCCAGTTTCAGCAGTTTTACGGAGTCTTGCCTTGATATTAGCGGTGCTCCGGCAGCCAATGTGTCTGCCTGCATATTTTGCAAGGTGTCATTTGTTGTCGGTTCTGCGTGGAGCAGGGTTGACAGCATACAGACCAGGGATAGGAGTGATATTTTTGTTTTTATCAGGCTTTGCATCAGTATGTATGGTGCATCCTTCTGTTATGGTCATGTATCCATTTTGGTAGGGATGCCCTGACTTGTTTTGTTAAATCTTGTCAAGCAATGTGATGATTCTTTCCAGTTCCTCGTCAGAGGCAAAGGGTATTGTTATTTTTCCTTTTCCTTTTGCTGAGCAACTCATCTGTACGTTTGTTGATAATTTGTCCGCGATACGTTTTTTTAGAACTTCGTATTCTTCTGGCAGTGATGCCTTTCCGTGCAGTGTCTTGGTGGCGGTCTGTATGTCTTCGCCGTTTTTTAGTATGTTCACCATCTCTTCTACCTTACGCACGGAATAGTTGTGTTTCATTATTTCCTTATAGAGTCTGATCTGCATAGATGGTGAATTCAGTGCCAGCAGTGCTCTTGCGTGCCCCATGTCGAGTTCTTTGTTTTGCAGGGACAATTGTATTTGTGCTGGAAGTCTTAGCAGTCGCAGATAGTTGGCTATTGCGGCACGACTTTTTCCTACGCGTTCAGACACTTTTTCCTGTGTCATTCCGTCGTTGTCAAGCAGGTGTTGGTATGCCAGTGCTATTTCTATGGCGTTGAGGTCTTCGCGTTGTATGTTTTCTACCAGCGCCATTTCCATCACGTTCTCGTCGCTGATGGTTCGTATATAGGCTGGTATGGCTTTCAGCCCTGCTAATTGTGATGCTCTCCAACGGCGTTCTCCTGCTATTATCTGGAAGCGGTTGTCTTCTACTTGTCTTAGGGTAATGGGCTGTATTATTCCTATTTCCCTTATGCTTGTGGCAAGTTCTTGTAGTGCTTGTTGGTCAAATTCTCTGCGGGGCTGGTTTGGGTTTGCCTCAATGAGGTCTATTGCTATTTCGTTTATTGTTGAGGAGCCTTGTGGCCGCACTTCTTCTGTGGAGATAAGTGCATCGAGACCGCGTCCCAAGGCGTTGTATTTCTTATGTACTGCCATAGTTCCTATTGTTAGTTGACTTCTCTGTTAACTATCTCTTTTGCCAATGCGAGGTAGTTTTTTGTCCCTGCTGCGTCAGCGTCGTATAGTATGACTGGAAGTCCGTGGCTTGGACATTCTGACAGTTTTACGTTGCGCTGTATGACGGTCTTGAACCCAAGTTCCTGGAAATGTCTTTTTACCTCGTCGTATATCTGGTTTGCCAGTCTTAGGCGGTTGTCGTACATTGTGAGTAGGAAGCCTTCTATTTCAAGTGCTGTATTTAGTTTTGTTTTTATTATCTTGATGGTGTTAAGCAATTTTCCGATGCCTTCGAGTGCGAAGTATTCGCATTGTACGGGTATGATGACTGACTGTGCTGCTGTCAGTGCGTTTACTGTTATGAGGCCGAGAGACGGTGAGCAGTCTATGAGGATGTAGTCATAGTCCTGCCTTATTGGCTCCAAAAGGTTTTTCAGCACCTTTTCTCTTAATGGTATGGTAAGCATCTCTATTTCTGCTCCTACCAGATTTATGTGACTGGGAATTATGTCCAGCCCATTGATGTCTGTCGTATAGATGGCGTCTCTAACGTCTGCGTGGTCTATGATACATTCATATAGCGAGCAGTCCACCTCTTGAATGTCAACGCCAAGACCGCTTGAAGCGTTGGCCTGAGGGTCTGCGTCAATCACGAGTACGGCTTTTTCAAGCGTGGCGAGCGAGGCAGCGAGGTTTATGGCGGTTGTTGTCTTGCCAACGCCACCTTTCTGGTTTGCCAGAGCTATTATCTTACCTAATTTTTTATCCATCGTTATGTTGTTTACCGTGTTATTGCCATAGCAAGAGTAAAGAAAACTTTGGGGATTCGCAGGTAATCTTATCTAACCACCTTTTTCTTTTGCAAAGGAGAGCCGTCTCCTTCTTTGTGTAAGACTTCACGAAACCGTTTGTTTTTCTTCGGTATTATTGTTACAGCAATGTCCATAATATAAATAATCACTGCAAAGTTACAAAAAAACTGTGAGATAGTGCTCTTTTCATTCAATTAATTACATTTTTTATTAGTTTTGTCCTTAATTTAAAAACTTTTTTGTACCTTTGCAAATGATTCTGCACCCGTAGTTCAATGGATAGAATGGGAGATTCCGGTTCTTCTGATTAGGGTTCGATTCCCTACGGGTGTACAAAGTTCGGTATTTTGACCTTTTTATAGTGGCGTAATGTTGTGGCTAAAAAATAAGATAAGCCCTGCGCTTGTAAGGTCATGTCATACTGATGACTGTGTAAATTGGGGCTTTTTACATTGTAAAAAGGTGCAAATCACACTGTAGAAGAGCGTTCTTTGCAGTGTGATTTGCACCTTTTGATTATACTACGCGTAATAAGTTGATTGTCAGTATTGTATGCTTCTTGACCTTGTTATGCGACAATTTGTGGGTAGTTTACCTCACGTATTATTGAAAAAATACGATAACCTTACTCTTTTCTCCATTTGTTTTTCTTTGTTGCACGATGGTCAGGCAGACCGTTTGTGGTGGGGCGTGGTGGTGATATGTGCGTGGTGGATTTTACTGTTGATACCACCTTCCCTCCCGTGCGTAGTGCGTGTCTGTATTGTGACCATCGGTTCATAATCATGTCCACATAGTTTGCGGTTTCTGAACCGCGCATATATCCGTTTTTTACTACTGGGTCACGGTAATACTGAGGTTGTGAAAGGGCAAAGATATATTGTTTCACGTCATTCCATCGTTGCCATATACCTCCGTATTTTTTTGTCAATGCCATGGCATCGCGCACATGATTATATCCTCCGTTGTAGGCTGCAAGTGCGAACATCAACCTTTCCTGCGGGTTTCCTACATCGGAAAACAGTGCTTGTAATTCGCGCATATATCGTGTAGCAGCGGCAATATTGGCTTCTGGTTCATAGATTTTCTCTCTTGGCAGAGCCAGATGATCAGCCGTTGTGGGTAGTATCTGCATTAGTCCACAGGCTCCTGCCCATGAATGGGCACGACTGTCAAAGCACGATTCCTGATAGCATTGCGCAGCGAGCAGGCTCCAATCTACGCCTGCTGTGGGGGCGTGTTTCTTGAACAGGTGGTCATATTGTGATATTGTTCCTTCTCTTGCTGACAGCATGAAGGGATAGACGTGGCGTGTGACGCTACCGGTGGTGAGAAGATAGTTCTGCCGTTTCTCTGTCTCTGCGTACATTTCGGGTTTGTACCACGTATTTACCGCCTTTGCCAGTTCTTTATTGTCTTTCGCAACGAGCCATGAACCGCGTCTTCGCCCCTTATGCTCCTTACTTTTCTCTGTCATTGTACCTCCTACACCGCATGGTATGAATCCTGCTTGCCGTATGCTGTCTATCGGGAAGGCTATAATGTCTCCTTCGCCGTTTCTTAGTCTTTGGAGCATATCGAGAGTGTCGCGACAAACATCTACGCGGAGGGTTACGCCGAGGCTTTCTGCCAATTTTTCACATAACAGGTAATGTATGCCCATGCCTCTGCCGTGATATTCATAATAGGTGTCTGGCCCAGAAAGGGTGAGCATAATCATTTCACCAGCCTGTTGTATGTCGTGCAGGGAGTAACGTTTGTCACTGTTGTTCGCCAGACTGTCTTCTTCTGTAGCGTCATATGTTATGGTAGTCCCCCAGGGGGTTGTCTCTGTCTTGGGTTTCTGCCCACACCCGATGGTACACATACTACAGCAACATACCATTCCCGTCGTAAAGGGGAGAATGGTATGTTGTAACAGTTTTTGTGTGATATGACGTATGCAGGACATGGTTTATAGTGGTGGCAGGCTGTCAAACTCTTCTCCCATGTTGAGATTGAGGTAGGCATCATATAATATGGGATACCAAAGGGTGGTGTCTTGCGGTCTCAGTTTTCTGTATCTCTCCATATAAGGAAGGCATAGCCTATAGTATCGTTGTGCGTTTTTCAGCCGTTGCTTGTATGTTACACCTGTCTTTTTCATGGCTTCCTGTGCTTTTTGGTAGTATATACATGCAACATTGTAATTGGGAATAGCGAGAGAATCATTGATAACAAGGAGTGAGATGCCGTCTTTGAGGGCCTTTTCGTATTGTTGCATCATCATCAGCACGTTATGTCTCGCAAGCAGAAAAGTGATGTCAAGGGAGTCCTTTCCCAATGCAGCATCAGCATATTTCAGTGCCTGATTATACTCTTTCCTGTCTATATGGAAATCTATCAGGTTGGGGAAGAAGTATTTTGAGTATGGGAAGGCTTCATTTCCCATGTTAAGGTATTGCAGATAGTGTAGTGTGTCCTTTCTCTCTGCACAGAGATCGGCCAGTCTTTGCAGCACCATTTCCTTTCGTGGAACGTAGTTGATAGCACTGTTAGCATACCTCTGGGCGAGTGTAAGGTCGGGAATGTTACAAGCTGCCATGACGGCAAGGAATGAGGCAAAGTTACACTGCGTACTGTCAAGTTTTTCATCCGTGAATACTGGCTGCCTGAAGCAGTCCAAATATGTGTCAAGACACTGCCAGGCCTCTATCCAGTTGCTGTGTGCATAGAAGTATATTCCTCCTTTTAAGAGATTTCCCCAGAAGGGTTTTACGCTCTCTGCATGTTTCTTGCGATATGACGGTTCTATGATACCCTTGCTGTTTGGCTTGGCATCAAGAGAATCAAAGGTCTCTATTGCAAGGAACAGTTTCATATTTGTGCGAGTGATAGCCGCAGTGTCAACCTTTTCTTTTAAGTACATTCTCTCGTTGCCCGCATCGTATTGCTTGCGTAAACATTCAATCATCATCAGATGCAGGGTCTTGTTTTCTGAGAAAGTAGTATCTGCAAGGTATTTTCGCAATGTGACTTCGCTCTTTTCAAGGTCTTTACCTTTTTTGAGGTTGGTTTTTATTGTGAAAATATCTTTCTTAAACTGCTTCTGCGACAACTTTTCGTTGCCTGCAGAAGCAGTCATTGTAAGTGTTATTAGTATGTAGAATAGTATTCTGCGCATGATGTTGGTTATTTTGTTCTTGCCTGTGGCAAGCGGCGAAGCCGGATGTTGTGGTCGTTTAACAAGGATTGGTTATTTATGCTGTTGATAAAGTTTGTAATAGTTAAACGGCCATACACCATCAAATGTCACCAAGCATTTTGCTGATTTCGTCAGCCTTTGCCTTCTCGCCTATCGCATTGTAAAGCATACGGAGTTGCATTGGCCAGTTGGAAATCTGCTCATGGTTAGGATCAAGTTCACGCACCTTTTCGTAGTATGTTATAGCCTCTTTCAGTACGGCTGTAACCTCTGCTGCCTTGTCGTTTGGCATTCTGCCTGTCTTGTCTGTGTATTTCTCGTTAAGGTCAAAGCCCTTCTGTGATGCGCAAACGCCAAGGTTAAACCATGCCTGAATGAATGAAGGGTCAATTTCTACGGCCTTCTTGAAATCTACTGTGGCAGCGTCATACTGCTTCTTGGCATTGTTAATAGAAGCACGTGTGAAGTATGCTATCTTGTTGTTGGGGTTCTTGGCAAGGGCTTCTTCTACCAAAGTATTTACCTCGTTCTCCTGACCAAGTTCCTGATAGATGTTACATATCTGGACGAAATACTTGTCTATGTTCATAGCCTTCAGGTCTTTCACATAGTTGAGGCTGTCCTCACGTGTTTTCATGGTCTGCTCCATAGAACCACGGTACACTTGTTCTGCCATATCATTAACCTTTTCATCGCCTAAGGCTGCCTTAGCAAACTTCGCAGCCTTAGTATAGTCTTTCTGCTGATACAAGGCGTATGACGCAAAGAAGTTTGCCAGTTTTACGTATGCATCACCGTCTTTGGCTGTATTGACATAGCAAAGACTGTAAGCCAACTTGTCAGCATCGTTATCAGCAATGTTGGCTGCATTGATGAGGGCAGTGCGGTATGGACTTATTTCCTCTACATTCTTCTTTGCATCCTTTGATGCGTATTTCTCACAATTGTAAGCGGTCTCTAATGCAGCAAGGAGTGTTTTATAGTCAACACCTTCTGTCTTTCCTGTTGTTATCAAGGCAATTGTCGGGTCAGCCTTTTCCTTGGCAAGCTTATACAACTCATCGTATGCTTTACCCTTATCCTCGTCTGTAAGGTTTGCGAACTGGGCATCAAGGATAGCCTTACCTGCGGTATAATCCTTTGTTGCCTTGATTTCTTTACCAATTTTGGGGTTCTGTGCAAATGATGCTGTAGTTACACACACTGCAAGCATCGTGATGAAAATCTTTTTCATAAATTAATTAGTGTTAGGTTATATCTTATTCCTCTGTCTGGGTCTCCTCCTTGTTGGCGTCATTTATTTCTTCATTATCAGTTTCCTGCTCCTCGTGCGGAACAACGCATACACTGGCTATGGTCTCATTACGCTTCTTAAGGTCTATTAGTTTTACTCCCTGTGTGTTACGGCCTTTTGTGTCACCAGCATCAGCAATGGCGAAGCGTATTGCAATGCCACTCTTATTTATAATCATAAGGTCCTCCTCGCCTGTAACACATTTTACTGCTATAACTTTTCCTGTCTTCTCTGTGATGTTGAGTGTGGTAACACCCTTAGAACCACGTTTAGTGAGACGGTATCCGCCGTCCTCTACTTTCAGATATTTTGTACCATCCTCACGTGTTACCTCTGATAATGCACCGATCTTTGAACGCTTGCCATAACCCTTTTCGCTTATGACCATAAGTGATTGCTCTGCATCGTATGCCACTACCATTCCAATAACTGCATCCTCCTCATCTGTCAAAGTCATTCCACGAACACCTGTAGATACACGTCCCATGACACGTATGTCGTTTTCATCAAAGCGTACTGCTCTACCGTTACGGCTTGCAAGTATCAGTTCGTCGTGACCGTTTGTCAGCATTACATTTACTACTTCATCTCCTTCAAGAACGTTGATTGCTCGCACACCCTTAGTTCTTGGACGGGAATAGTCAGCAAGACTTGTGCGTTTAACGATACCATTCCTTGTTGCAAATACTACATAGTGTGAGTTTAGAAACTCTTCACTACTGAATTTATGGCTTTGTATTCCGAGGAAAGCGTTAATTGCATCTCCTGCCTCCAATTCTAACATATTTTGTATAGCACGGCCCTTTGAGTCCTTGGCTCCCTCTGGTATCTCAAAACATTTAAGCCAATATACGCGTCCTTTCTTCGTGAAGAACATTATCATGTCGTGGGCATCGGCAGCATACATGTATTCCGTGAAGTCTTGTTCGCGTGTTCTTGTACCTCTACTGCCCACACCTCCACGTGACTGCGCACGGAAATCCGCTTGTAATGTACGCTTGATGTAACCAAGATGGCTCATTGTTATCACTACAGGGTCGTTGGCAAAGTAATCCTCAGGGTTAAATTCTGCACTGGAAAGTTTTATCTCTGTGCGACGTTCATCACCATATTTCTCCTTGACCTCCTGCAATTCTTCCTTCATTACCTTCCTACATAGTTCTGGATTATCAATGATGGATTGCAGATACTCTATGGTCTTCATCAGTTGTTCATATTCATTATGCAACTTCTCCTGTTGCAGACCAGTTAGTTGGCTGAGGCGCATATCTACAACATACTTAGCCTGTGCTTCGTCAAAGTTGAAACGTTGCATGAGACGTTGTTGTGCCTCAGAAGGGTTTTTGGAAGACTTAATGATTTGTACTACCTCGTCAATGTTGTCACTTGCAACGATAAGCGCCTCAAGAAGATGTGCGCGCTCTTTGGCTTTACGCAGGTCATACATCGTGCGACGTATGGTAACATCATGGCGATGGTTAACAAAATGTTTAACACATTCCTTCAATGATAGAAGACGTGGACGTCCTTTTACCAATGCTATACAGTTTACAGAGAAGGAACTCTGCAATGCTGTCATCTTGAATAACTTGTTAAGAATGACGTTTGCGTTGGCATCTCTTTTTACATCAACCACAATTCGCATACCCTGACGTCCTGTTTCGTCATTGACATTGGATATGCCGTCCAACTTTCCTTCTTTTACAAGGTCAGCAATATACTCTATAAGTTGTGCTTTGTTGACACCATATGGAATCTCTGTTACAACAATTTTGTCATGCTGCTCATCAGATTCGATTTCTGCTTTGGCCCTCATTACAATGCGTCCACGGCCAATCTCGTACGCCTCCTTTACACCCTGTAATCCATATATGTATGCGCCAGTAGGGAAGTCTGGTGCCTTTATATATTCCATTAAGCCGTCTGTGTCAATATCAGGATTGTCTATATATGCACAACAACCGTCAATCACTTCACCAAGATTGTGTGTAGGAATATTTGTCGCCATACCTACGGCTATGCCATTTCCTCCATTTACTAATAGATTCGGAATCTTGGTTGGCATTACTGTTGGCTCCTGCAATGAGTCATCAAAGTTGTTTACCATGTCAACGGTTTCCTTTTCGAGGTCGTCCATGACGTGTTCACCCATTTTGCTCAACCTACATTCTGTGTAACGCATGGCTGCGGCAGAGTCTCCATCGACAGATCCAAAGTTTCCTTGGCCATCGACAAGGGTGTATCGCATATTCCAATCTTGGGCCAGACGCACCAAAGCTCCATATACGGAGGAGTCACCGTGTGGGTGATATTTACCAAGAACCTCACCTACAACACGTGCGCATTTCTTGTATGGTGCTGTACTCGTATTTCCAATACCAAGCATACCGTAAAGTATGCGACGGTGAACTGGCTTAAAGCCATCGCGCACATCGGGAAGGGCGCGTGCTACGATTACTGACATAGAGTAGTCAATGTAACTTGACCTCATTTCCTCTTCAATGTTTACTTTGATGATTCTGTCGTGATCGTAAGTCTGTGTATCGTCCATTTTTTATTGTTTGTTGTTTGTTTATCTTTTTGTAAGATTTCTTATTTTTGCCACTTTTTACGGCTTCTGACGGATTTTGCCTTATATTTGCTGAGCGCAAAGTTAATAAAAAAAAATGACACAAAACTTATCAGAGGGCGAAAAAACGCTTTTTTAAGGCTTTTTATATGTAAAGAGGGGATATGATATTGGGATTTATGATAAATATCATTATCTTTGCCAACGTTTTCTTTTTCTATTATGAAAAAGCAGTGTTAGACAAAGCCAGATGAGCGATAAGGGATTTTGGCTCTGATACGTTATGCGAGAACTACCCATATTATTTATTATAGCAATCAGTTGACAATATACAGATGACACAATACATAAAGATAAAAGGAGCGCGTGTAAATAACCTTAAAGATATTTCGGTAGATATACCCCGTAATAAGTTGGTTGTTGTCTCAGGGGTCAGTGGCTCTGGTAAATCTTCATTGGCCTTTGACACCCTCTATGCGGAAGGACAACGAAGATACGTAGAGAGTCTATCGTCGTATGCTCGTCAGTTTCTTGGCCGTATGAGTAAGCCTGAATGTGATTTTATTGTTGGTATTCCGCCAGCAATAGCCATAGAGCAGAAGGTTATAAGTCGCAATCCACGTTCTACTGTGGGCACAAGTACGGAGATCTATGAATATATGCGGTTACTCTTTGCAAGGGTAGGAACGCTGTTTTCTCCTGTTTCTAATCAAGAAGTTAAGAAACATACACCTGATGACATAGTGAAATGTATGTTGTCATTCTCCAAAGGAACACGTTTCATGCTTCTTGCTCCTTTACAGATTTCTGCTGGTAGAAGTGTCTGTCGGCAGTTGGAAATGGAAGTTCAGCAGGGGTATTCCAGAATATATTATGGTGGAGAGATTGCCCGTATAGAGGATTTCCTTGCTCTTAATGACGATAGTAGTGTAAAAGCAGAGGATGTTTATCTTCTTATAGACCGTATGTCCGTTGATGACTCCCCAGAGACTATCTCGCGTCTTACTGATTCTGCGGAAACAGCGTTTTACGAAGGTCATGGTGCGTGCAGCTTATTGTTCCTGCCAGCAAATATCAAGTATGATTTTTCTACACGTCTTGAGGCAGACGGAATCACGTTTGAAGAACCGACGGAGGGACTGTTTGCTTTCAATTCTCCTATTGGCGTTTGTCCTGTATGTGAGGGGTTTGGCAAGGTTATGGGTATAGACGAACAACTCGTAATACCCAATCCCTCGCTAAGTGTGTATGATGGTTGCGTGCAATGTTGGCATGGTGAGAAGATGAGGGAATGGCAAACAGAGTTTGTACGTCGGGCCGAGCGTGATAACTTCCCTATATTCAAACCTTATTACGAATTGACAGAGAGGGAGAAAGGCTGGCTATGGCACGGCTTACCATCTGATAAAAGCCGGTCAGAACATGAACAGGTAAGCATAGATGCTTTCTTTCAAATGGTTAAGGAGAACCAGTATAAGATACAGTATCGCGTGATGCTAAGCCGTTATCGTGGTAGGACTACCTGTCCAGAGTGTCGTGGCGCAAGATTGAGGAAGGAAGCAAACTATGTGAAGGTAGCGGGAAAGACTATAACAGAACTGGTTGAGATGCCAATTAATGAGTTGGCGAAATGGTTTAAGAATATACACTTGGACGAGCATCGTGCAAAGGTTGCCCAGCGATTGTTGATAGAAATAAACAGTCGCCTACAATTTCTGCTTGACGTAGGTTTGGGGTATCTCACGCTTAATCGTCCAAGTAATACATTGTCTGGCGGTGAAAGTCAGAGGATAAACCTCACCACTTCGTTAGGGTCATCCCTTGTAGGCTCGTTATATATACTTGACGAACCATCTATAGGAATGCATAGTTGCGATACAGAGAAACTTATCAATGTCCTCAGGAAATTGCGTGACATCGGCAATACTGTTGTGGTTGTGGAGCATGATGAGGATATACTACGCGCAGCAGACTATATTATAGATGTTGGTCCTGATGCTGGTGTAAATGGAGGCACAATAGTCTTTCAGGGGACATTAGGTACCGATCAAGGTGAAGCGTGTCAGTATCAGTCTCATACCTTGGATTATCTCATGGGAAGGGAAAC
Organism: Prevotella sp.; assembly: GCA_022774105.1. Lineage (GTDB taxonomy): Bacteria > Bacteroidota > Bacteroidia > Bacteroidales > Bacteroidaceae > Prevotella. The sequence continues at coordinate 2,377 of JALFNY010000198.1, read as the reverse complement.
TATTGAGGTTCCCTCTTCGCGTCGTCCTTGGAACAGGAAAATAGTATTAAGGGGTGCCCGCATGAATAACCTCAAAGGGATAGATGCTACCTTCCCCCTTAACGTCATGACAGTGGTGACAGGAGTGAGTGGGTCAGGCAAGTCGTCACTTATAAAGGGTACATTATATCCTATACTAAAAAGGAGACTGGACATTGCGGCAGATATCCCTGGGGCATACACATCACTTGAAGGCGACTATGACGCTATCAAGCACGTGGAGATGATAGATCAGAACCCAATAGGCAAGAGTACTCGTTCTAATCCGGCTACATATATGAAGGCTTATGATGCCATACGTCAGTTGTATGCAGAGCAGGCTCTTGCTAAACAGATGAACATTACACCGCAGTACTTTTCATTTAATACCGAAGGTGGACGCTGTGAGGAATGTAAGGGCGCAGGCACAGTGACAGTAGAGATGCAGTTTATGGCGGACCTTACACTCACTTGCGAGTCATGTCATGGTAAACGCTTTAAGCGTGAGGTTCTGGATGTGCTTTATGCAGGTAAAAATATCAGCGATGTCCTTGCCATGACAGTGTCTGAGGCCATTTCTTTCTTTTCAAAGAGGAAAGAGGATGAAGAGGAAAGGTGTAAGAACCAAGACCTGAGACAGCGTACACAAAGCAAGGTTGAGCAGCAATTACTTCATGCTATAGTCTCGCGCTTGATGCCACTTGAGGAAGTTGGGCTGGGGTATATACAACTTGGACAATCATCATCAACATTATCAGGCGGAGAGAATCAACGTGTTAAACTGGCATACCATATAGCGCAGGAAAGGCAAGAACCTACACTGTTTATATTTGATGAGCCAACAACGGGACTTCATTTCCATGACATAAAACGTTTGTTATATGCTTTTGAAGCACTATTAAAGCGTGGTCATACAATTATTGTTGTAGAGCATAATATGGACGTAATAAAATCTGCGGATTACATTATAGACCTTGGCCCACAAGGCGGAACGCACGGTGGAGAGATTGTCGCCTCTGGCACACCCGAGGAAGTAGTACACGTAGAACGCAGTGTAACCGCACGTTTTCTGGCGGAGAAGTTGGGTAGTTGCAATGCAGAAGGTTTTAAGTAAGAGGTTTATACAACATCCTACAAGGTGGACGTTGCATCTTCGTGGAATCATGTACGCATAAGAATGATACAGGAATGATACAATCACTGTAACGGCACAACGAAAAAAATGAAAAGCACCTGATTACTCTGTAAAAGCATAACGATTACAATGTAATTAGCACCTTTTCGCAACGTAATCTGCCGTCTTTTACACGGTAAGGAATTTGCACACGTTTTTTCTTGTGCCGTCACACCTATAACAGCCAGTAATTGTGCTTGCATAAATTCTGTTGGTTTCACTTTGATATGTGAACCTTGTGTAGTATTTGTGAGGACAAAGACAGTGTATATGCGTCTTATATGTAAATGGTCTTGATTACATAATTCCGTTTACAAATAAGAGATGTCATAATAAAAAAAGTTATAAAGATGAAGACAAAAATCAAATTGTTAATGGTTGCTGCCAGTGTCATGCCAGCAGTGTCATTTGCTCAATATCCCCAAATAACGGATGAGGCGAAGGCAAAAATAGATTCTCTCCAAAAGGCATGGACAACTCATTCCGATTCTGCATGGGCTGTTGCCTTCCCAATTGTCAAGAAAGAAGCAATGGAGGGACGCCCCTATGTACCTTGGGCTTTCAGACCCTATGATTTGAAGCAGGGAAAGATACCTTCATTCCCTGGAGCAGAAGGTGGCGGTATGTACACCATCGGCGGACGTGGAGGTAAAGTCCTTACCGTTACAAACCTTAACGACGACGGTGAAGGCTCATTCCGTTGGGCTTGCGAACAGGGAGGCGCACGTATCATAGTGTTCAACGTTGCAGGCATAATAAAATTAAAGACACCTATTATTCTACGTGCACCATACGTCACAATTGCTGGCCAGACAGCACCTGGTGACGGTGTATGTATAGCCGGCGAGTCATTTCAGGTTGACACACATGATGTAATAGTCAGGCACATGCGTTTCCGCCGTGGCAACACAAACGTATGGTACAGGGAAGATTCCTTCGGTGGTAATCCCGTTGGTAACATAATGATAGACCACTGTTCATGTGAATGGGGGCTGGATGAGAATATCTCTTTTTATAGACATATGTTTGACCTCGGTGACAAAATTGGCAAACGTAAAGAGCCGACGGTTAATGTGACAATACAGCATACTATCTCAGCAAAAGCATTGGATGCATAGAACCATGCCTTTGGCAGTACCATTGGCGGTGAGAACACAACTTTCATGCGTAACCTGTGGGCGGATA
>JALFNY010000192.1 GCA_022774105.1 Prevotella sp. | reverse complement strand
TTATCGTGCGGAATGTGTTAAAAAGATTAGGGACAAACACCTGTCAAACAAGTGCTTATCCCTAATTATCTGATTTTCACATATTAGTGATTATTCCTCTACGGCTGCCTGGGCGGCAGCAAGGCGTGCTATAGGTACGCGGAATGGTGAGCAGGAAGCGTAGTTCATGCCTACCTTTGCACAGAATTTTACGCTGCTGGGCTCTCCGCCGTGTTCGCCACAGATACCGGTACGCATTCCAGGGCGTACTGCGCGACCTTTTTCTACTGCCATCTTGATTAGTTGTCCTACTCCGTTTTGGTCAAGTACTTGGAATGGGTCAACCTTTAGAATCTTCTTTTCAAGATATGCGGGGAGGAAGCTGGCAATGTCATCACGTGAGTAGCCGAAAGTCATCTGTGTGAGGTCATTTGTTCCGAAGGAGAAGTATTCTGCCTCTGTTGCAATCTTGTCAGCGGTGAGGGCTGCACGTGGTATTTCTATCATCGTGCCAATCTCGAATTCTATCTCTACGCCTTCTTCTGCAAATACGTCTTCTGCTACTTTCTTTATGATTTCCTTCTGTTGTTTCAGTTCGTAGAGGATACCAATCAGCGGTACCATTATTTCTGGATGTGGGTCATATCCTTCTTTCTTCAACTGGCAGGCGGCACTGAGGATTGCGCGTGTCTGCATGGCTGTGATTTCTGGGAATGTTATTCCGAGTCGGCAGCCACGATGTCCGAGCATTGGGTTGTTTTCTGCGAGTGAGTTTACGCGTTTTTTTATTTCTTCTACGCTTACTCCCATCTCTGTTGCCATTTTCTCTTGTCCTGCGATGTCGTGTGGTACGAACTCGTGTAGTGGTGGGTCAAGCAGGCGTATGTTCACGGGTAGTCCGTCCATTGCTTTGAGTATTCCGTAGAAGTCTGCTTTCTGGTATGGCAATAGTTTTGCGAGGGCTTTTTCGCGTCCTTCTACTGTGTCGGCGAGTATCATCTCACGCATTGCTACTATCTTCTGATCGTCAAAGAACATGTGTTCTGTTCGTGTCAGACCGATGCCTTTTGCTCCGAATGAGCGTGCTACTTCTGCGTCGTGTGGTGTATCGGCGTTGGTTCGAACTTGTAGTTTTGTGTATTTATCGCAAAGGTCCATCAGTTCTTTGAAGTCTCCGCTTAGTTCTGCGGCTTTGGTTGGTACTTCGCCTGCATATACTTGTCCTGTGGTGCCGTTGAGTGAGATGTAGTCTCCTTCTTTGTATGTTACTCCGTCTATTTCTACTGTTTTTGTTTTGTAGTCCACGTTTATTGCTCCTGCGCCTGATACGCAACACTTACCCATGCCGCGTGCTACGACTGCTGCGTGTGATGTCATTCCGCCTCGTGCTGTCAGTATTCCTTCTGCGCTTGCCATGCCTGCGAGGTCTTCTGGTGATGTTTCTATGCGTACCATTATTACCTTGTGTCCGTCAGCGTGCCATGCTTGTGCGTCATCGGCATGGAATACTATTTGTCCGCAGGCTGCTCCTGGTGAGGCTGGGAGGCCTTGTGTTATTATTTTTGCTTTGGTCAGAGCCAGTTTGTCGAATACTGGGTGCAGCAGTTCGTCGAGTTTCTGTGGCTCGCAGCGTTGTATGGCTGTTTTCTCGTCTATCAGTCCTTCGTGCATCAGGTCCATTGCGATTTTTACCATTGCTGTACCTGTGCGCTTTCCGTTTCTTGTTTGCAGGAACCATAGTTTGCCCTCTTGTACGGTGAATTCCATGTCCTGCATATCGCGGTAGTGGTTCTCGAGGTTTGCCTGTATTTGGTCGAGTTGCTTATAGATTTCCGGCATAGCCTCTTCCATTGATGGATAGTTCTTTACGCGTTCTTCTTCTGATATTCCTGCGCGTTCTGCCCATCTCTGTGAACCTATTTTGGTTATCTGCTGTGGTGTGCGTATGCCTGCTACGACGTCTTCTCCTTGTGCGTTGACGAGGTATTCTCCGTTGAATATGTTTTCGCCGTTGCCTGCGTCACGTGAGAAGCATACTCCTGTTGCTGATGTGTCGCCCATGTTTCCGAATACCATTGCCATGACAGATACTGCCGTACCCCATTCGTCAGGTATTCCTTCCATTTTGCGGTAGAGTATGGCGCGCTCGTTCATCCAACTGCGGAACACGGCGCATATTGCTCCCCACATTTGCTCTATCGGGTCATTGGGGAAGTCTGAGCCTGTTTGTTCTTTTATGGCGTTCTTGAATAGTGCTACGAGTTTTTGTAGTGATTCTACTGATAGGTCTTTGTCAAGTTCTACGCCTTGTTCTTTCTTTACTTCTTCTATTATCTTCTCGAATGGGTCGATGTCTTCTTTATTGACTGGCTTCATGCCGAGTACCACGTCGCCATACATTTGTACGAAGCGACGGTATGAGTCATATACGAAGTGTGGGTTACCGGTTTTCTTTGCCATGCCAGCGGCTACCTCATCGTTGAGACCAAGGTTGAGAATGGTGTCCATCATGCCTGGCATTGAGGCGCGGGCACCTGAGCGTACTGACACAAGCAGTGGGTTGCTGGTGTCTCCGAACTTGCAGCCCATAAGGTTTTCTACGTGTGTTACGGCGGCGTTTACCTCTTCTTGCAGCAGTTCTACTATCTTGTCCTGGCCTACCTCGTAGTATTCGTTACAGGTGTCAGTGGTGATGGTAAAACCCGGAGGTACGGGTACGCCGATAAGATTCATTTCTGCAAGGTTTGCACCCTTGCCACCCAGTTCCTCGCGCATTGACGCGTTGCCTTCGGCTTGTCCGTTTCCGAAGGTGTAAACTCTTTTCTTTGACATTGTTTAGGTTCGCGTTAAATGTATTAGATGATGTTTGAAATGTTTTTGATTATGCAAAGATAATTCAAATGTTGGTTATTACAAAATGAAAAGGGTGTTTTTTTGTGTTTCTCGATGTAATATTGTTTTTTTTGTAATAAAAATTCTTGTTCTCAATATTATTTGCTAACTTTGTACCAAATTCGGTTTTTTAGAAGTTGGTAAGGTGTGTTACCTACATTTATATAAATATTATGTCACGTAAGAAGAAATCTTTTCCTATATTAGAGAATATTACGATTACTGATGTGGCGGCAGAGGGAAAGAGCCTTGTCCGCATTGATGACCTCGTGGTCTTTGTTCCGTTTTGCGTTCCGGGTGACGTGGTTGACCTTCGTGTGCGGCGCAAGAAACATTCTTATGCAGAGGCAGAGGTGGTGCGTTTTGTGAAGTACAGTGAGAGGCGTGCAACGCCGATGTGCGAGCATTTCGGTGTGTGTGGCGGTTGTAAGTGGCAGAATCTGCCATACGAGGAGCAACTCGCCTTCAAGCAGAAGCAGGTGCATGACCAGTTGAGGCGTATCGGAAAGATAGAGTTGCCGGAGTTCTTGCCAATAAAAGGTTCGGTAAAGACGGTGGAATACCGTAACAAACTGGATTTTGGTTGTTGTAACAAACAGTGGTTGACGAGGCAGCAACTGGAGGCGGGCGTGCCCTTTGGCCCTGCCATTGGCTTTCATGTAACAGGAGCCTTTGACAAGATTCTTCCGATAGAGAAGTGCTGGCTTATGGACAATCTGCACAATGACATACGTAATTCAATACGTGATTACGCCCTTGCTCATTCCATTTCCTTTTTTGACCTGCGTCAGCAGGTAGGCTTGTTGCGTGACATTATAATAAGATGTAGTAACAGTGGCGAATGGATGGTTATTCTTCAGATGCACTATGACCGCTCCACGCCAGAGACCCTGGCTCAGAGTGAAAGCCAGACAATGGCTCTGCTCGGATTTGTGGCAGAGAGGTTCCCGCAGATAACGTCGCTGATGTATCTTGACAACCAGAAGTGTAACGACACCATTGGCGACCAGGAGATACACGTGTTCAAGGGGAATGATCACATATACCTGCTTATGGAGGATTTGAAGTTCAAGGTAGGACCAAAGTCTTTCTATCAGACAAATACCGAGCAAGCCTGTCATCTGTATGGCGTTGTGCGTGATTTCGCCTTCGGTACACCGTTGGCAGGGCTGTATGACACTGCCAGTCAGCACCCACTTGTGTATGATTTATATACTGGTACGGGCACCATTGCCAACTTTGTAGCGCGCAAGGCAGAGAGGGTTATCGGCATAGAGTATGTTCCAGAGGCCATAGAAGATGCGAAGGTTAATTCGCAAATCAACGGTATCACTAACACAGACTTCTATGCGGGAGACATGAAGGACATATTGACAGATGATTTCATTGCCGCCCACGGACGCCCAGACATAATCATTACCGACCCACCACGTGCCGGAATGCATGCTGACGTGATAGGGGTGATACTCAATGCCCACCCGCAGCGCATAGTGTATGTTAGTTGCAATCCCGCTACTCAGGCTCGCGACTTGCAGTTGCTGGACGCCTCTTACAAGGTGATGGCGGTGCAACCAGTTGATATGTTCCCGCATACCCCACATGTGGAGAACGTCGTATTGCTTGAAGCAAGATAGGTACAGGCAGGCACCTGGCACGATGTCAGAAGCATCTTGACCGTAAAGAAGCAAGTATAGGTATGGCAGCAGCAGGTTATACCAGATGTAATCAGCACCTGATTGCCCGGTAATCAGTACCTTTTCACAACGTAATCAGCACCTCATTACATTGTAATCAGCACCTCATTACAATCCCCAGGCTACGTAATGCCGTGCAGACCTTAAACACATCAGACGATGGTGAATAAAGACAGACTATGGAATATGGACTATAACAGGGTGATGCTTACCAACTTTGCCCTGTTCTTCTCCTTCTATCTGCTTACGCCCTTGCTCCCCCTATATCTCAGCGAGACGTTCAACACCTCCAAGGACACTATCGGACTGGTGCTCAGTGGTTACACGCTCGTTGCGCTGATAGTGCGCCCTTTCAGCGGATTCCTTGTTGACAACTTCCCCCGTAAGCGTGTATTAATGATATGTCTGTTCATCTATTTCCTCATCTTCGGCGGTTACCTATTGGCCGGAAGCCTCGTAATGTTCGCCATATTCCGCACATTACACGGTGGACCCTTTGGCGCTTCTACCGTTGCCAACAGCACAATGGCGATAGACGTACTGCCCCCCAGCCGCAGGAATGAGGGTATAGGGTTCTATGGACTAAGTAATAACCTCGCCTCAGCCATTGCCCCCACCGTGGGAATATTCATCTATCGCTACTCCCACAACTTCGACGTACTCTTCTGGACAGCCTTCATAGCGGCAGGAATAGGCTTTATGAACATCACGGCGGTGAAGCCACGCGAGCGGCAGGTGATGCCGGTGAAACGAACACTGTCACTTGACAGGTTCTTCCTCGCAAGGGGGTGGTTCCTCGCTGTCAACACCTGTCTCTTCGGATTCTGTTGGGGCGTGCTGAGCAATTACCTCGCCATTTACGGCAAGGAACACCTCGGCGTAACCAGTAGCACAGGCACTTACTTCCTGCTTCTGTCCGTGGGACTAATCGTTTCACGCCTGCAAGGCAACAAATCACTGAGGCGTGGCAGGCTGATACACAACGCCATGTCAGGAGTGTTACTCTCAACAGCAGGATACATCACCTTCATTGCATACCCGACAATGACAGGGTATTACCTCTCAGCCATGCTGATAGGTCTCGGCAATGGGCATATATGGCCCGCATTCCAGAACATGATAATAAACATAGCGCACAACAACGAGCGAGGAACAGCCAACAGTACCCTGCTAACATCATGGGACTTGGGAATAGGAATGGGCATACTCCTCGGAGGAATCATAGCAGAATACCTCGGATATGATGCCACATTCTGGGTCATGGCGGCAGTACACGTCATCGGACTTGCCGCTTTCGTATTACTTACACGTAACAAGTATAAAGTGTTGAATATAAGCATTAACAGGCAATGAAATCAAAGTTAATCATCATGGGAGTAATATCGATGCTTTGCAGCATAATAGGTTGCACGGCCAAGGCAGAAGGATTCAAGAGCGTAGGAGTGGAAGAATTTGAACAAGCCATAGCAGACACCAGCGCAATACGCCTTGACGTACGAACCGCAGACGAGTATGCAGAAGGGCATATAGCAGGCGCAAGGAACATGGACGTGCTGCGGTCAGACTTCGCAAGCAACACCTCACAACTGCCAAAAGACAAGACCGTATGCCTGTATTGCCGCAGTGGTAACCGCAGTAAGAAGGCTGCCGCAATACTGTCAAGACAAGGTTACAACGTAATAGAACTCAGTACCGGGTACAAAGGCTGGGTCAACAAAGGGAAACCAGTAGTAAAATAGACCATAGACAATATAACGAAGCAACCTGATATGAAAAGAATCTTATCAACATTCGCCTTCGCTCTCACGCTCACCATGACGGCAGAGGCTAACCATCCAGACTCAATCTATGTGCGACCAGATGTGCAAAACGGAACACGTAACTTCCAAATAGCATATTCGCAGGACAAGAAACACTGGACACACGTTCACTGTAACCTCTTTGAAAGCGACTACGGACCGTGGGGAAGCGAAAAAAAACTATACTATCCAGTGCTCTCTTACGATGGCAAGACGTTCTATGCAACGTTCATACCAAACCCCAAAATACCGCAGATTGCCACAACACAATCCACAAACTTCACGTTGTGGAAACCACAGGACTATCCGCTCATAAAAGCAGAAGACTTCCCCAAAAGGCTGGAACAGCAAAAAAAGCAGTCTGCCGACAATGTGATACGCATACCATATACAGCCCTACAAGCACTGTTCACAAAGAAAAAACTGGCAGATATGAACGCTGCCAAGGAACGTGAGAACTATATCGCAACAGCATCAGCCATAACACGTGACGCCAGTGACATCAGTGCCCATATCAATGTCAACCCCAACGACCGTAAAACCATATCACCTGACCTCATGGGTATCTTCTTTGAAGACATCAGTTATGCGGCAGACGGAGGACTATATGCAGAACTTATACAGAACCGTGACTTCGAATACTCAGCCGATGACCACAAAGGCTGGACGTCAAAGACTGCTTGGAAATTAGAGGGAGAGGGCACGGAGTGGAGCATTGAGACCGACAACCCACTGCATAAAAACAATGTTCACTACACATTGTTGAAGACATCAAAGCCCGGAGCACGCCTATGTAACGAGGGTTGGGACGGTATTCCCGTAAAGGAAAAAGCCAAATACCTCCTCTCTCTCTTTGTAAAAGGCAAGGGAAAAGTGAGAGTAAGCATTGTCGGTAACGGTGAAACACTCGCCTCATGCGTCATAAAAGGAACGGAAGGATGGAAACAACAGAAGGCAACGCTTACCGTTTCCAAGACGGTTGACAATGCAACACTCGTCATTGAGCCGTTACAAGCAGGGCAACTTGCCATAGATTTCGTGTCACTTTTCCCTAAGGACACGTTCAAAGGACGTGTGAATGGCCTGCGAAAAGACCTTGCAGAGGTCATTGCAGACCTTAAACCACGCTTTGTTCGCTTCCCCGGAGGATGTGCATCACATGGACAAGGCATAGACAATATATATCATTGGCAGGCAACTGTGGGCGAATTGTGGGAGCGTCAGCATGACATTAACCTCTGGCATTATCATCAAAGCAGGGGAATGGGCTTCTATGAGTACTTCACTTTCTGCGAAGACATCGGTGCAGAGCCGCTACCAGTGCTTGCAGCAGGCGTACCTTGTCAGAACTCTTGGCGCGGAGGAAACGGCCAGCAGGGTGGAATACCGTTTGAAAAAGAACTCAATGGCAGGCCTTCTCCTTATACATACAATGGCAAACCGCTCACAATGGAGAGTTATTTACAGGAACTTCTCGACCTAATCGAGTGGGCTAATGGTGATGCAAAGACCTCAAAACTGGCGGCAATGCGTGCCAAAGCAGGGCATCCGAAGCCTTTTAACCTGAAGTATCTGGGCATAGGTAACGAGGACCTTATAGGTGATGTGTTTATGGAACGCTATCTTTTTCTCATCAATGGCGTGCGGAAAGCGCACCCAGAGATAACGGTTGTCGGCACTGTTGGCCCGTTCTGGGAGGGTTCAGACTATGAATACGGCTGGCGTGCAGCAAAGGACAATGATATAACCATTGTTGATGAACACTATTATAATTCACCGGGCTGGTACTTTAACCACCGTGATTACTACGACAACTATGACCGAAAAGGCACTAAGGTGTATCTTGGTGAGTGGGCATCAAAAGGAAATAATGTCAGCAATGCGCTTGTTGAGGCTGCATACCTCACCAATGTGGAGCGCAATGCAGATGTTGTAGTGATGTCGTCATACGCTCCTTTGTTGGCAAAGGAGGGGCATACTAACTGGAATCCAGACCTTATTTATTTCAATAATACCGCTGTAAAGCCTACTGCCAACTACTATGTGCAGCGTGCTTTTGGCCACAATGCAGGCAATGAGTATGTTTTCTCATCTCTTTCTGTTGACTATTCTGCTGCTGGCAAGGATAAACCGTTGTTGGCGGACATTGCAAACCGCATAGACAAGTCGGTTGTTATTGACGGAACAACGGGCGATGTAATTGTCAAACTGGTGAGTATGCTGCCTAAGGAAGCCGCTGTTACTGTTAACATTGGCGACGAACTCATCAGCCATAATGCCTCTGGCAAGGCGCAAATGTCACTACTTGTAGCCCCGCAGCAGCCTGACCGCAAGCGTGAATGGGCCGTGAACGAGACAAGACAGATAGACATTTCCAAGGAGTTCACGGTGACATTGCCTGCTTATTCGTTTGTGATTGTAAGAATAGGACGATAAATATGACGTGTGCTTAGCCGTTTGCCAGGTCTGTGGTTTGTATGAATTGCAACGCTGAGACGAATAAACGGTTGGATGGCTAAGCACCAAAATTACAAAAGCATTATACATTTATGTCATACAAAGCAATCATCTGGGACCTTGACGGTACGTTGATGGATACCCTTCAAGACCTTTATCTCTCTGTCAATCATGCCCTAAGCCAGTATAATATGCCACAACGCACGTATGAGGAGGTACGGCAATTCGTTGGTAATGGGGTGCGACGCCTTATGATTCTGTCAGTGCCAGACGGTGAAGAGAATCCTCTTTTTGAGGAGGTCTTCGCTTCATTCAAGAGTTATTATGTGCTCCATTGTCAGGATAACACGGGTCTTTACCCTGGTATTAGGGAGACTTTGGAGTGTCTTAAGACCGCAGGCTACCGTATGGCGATAGTCAGTAACAAGTTGCAGGCAGGTGTTGATGAACTCTATGAGGCGTATTTCAAGGAATTGGTAGAGGTGGCTATCGGTGAGCGTCCTAACGTAAAGCGTAAACCGCAGCCTGACATGGTACACCTTGCAATGCGTCATCTTGGTGTCAGTGCTAACGAGGTGGTGTATATAGGAGATTCTGAGGTTGATGTGGCAACGGCTCGCAATGCTGGCATACCATGCATATCTGTCTTGTGGGGCTTCCGCGATAGGAAGACGTTGGTTCAACATGGTGCTACGCTCTTTGTCAATAAGCCACAGGAGTTGGTAGAGATGTTACGAGAGTAGCGGGTTAGTTGTTTGGTGGTTTAGTGTTTTTGTTGTTTAGTTAAATGGCAGCATACATTATGAAGAACTGTAAAACGATATAGACATATGATACCTTTCCTCTCCCTACAATGTGTAACGGCAATGCGTGCCGCAGAGATTGAGCAGGCGGTCACGTCCGTAGTACGGCGTGGTTGGTACCTCCTTGGCGATGAGGTGTCAGCCTTTGAGCAGGAATATGCTTCCTATATAGGCACTGCGCACTGCGTGTCGTGTGCCAATGGGTTAGATGCCTTGCGGCTAATGTTACGTGCCTATAAGGAAATGGGGATGCTGCATGATGGCGATGAGGTAATTGTTCCGGCGAATACATACGTTGCGACAATCCTCGCCATTACTGACAACCTGCTTGTACCCGTGCTTGTAGAGCCGTCGGTAGAGACGTTACAGATGGATGACAGCCTTATAGAGCAGCATATCACACAGCGCACCAAGGCCGTGATGATAGTTCATCTCTACGGCAGGAACGCCTATTCGCAGAGGGTAGGGGAGTTATGCCACCGCTATGGACTGCTGTTGCTTGAAGATAATGCACAGGCGCATGGGTGCAGGAGCAACGGACAGCGTACTGGTTCGCTTGGTAATGCCGCTGCACATAGTTTCTATCCCGGCAAGAACCTCGGTGCTCTTGGCGATGGTGGGGCGGTGACAACCAGTGACAAGGAACTTGCCAGCGTGATAAGGGCGTTGTCAAACTATGGTAGTCAGAGGAAATACGAGTTCATTTATCAGGGTTATAACTCTCGTCTTGACGAGATACAGGCTGCCGTGTTGCGTGTGAAACTGCGTTATCTTGATGTTGACAATGACTGGCGCAGAACCGTGGCGCGTCGTTATATGGAGTTTATCAACAACCAGAGGATTGTCATTCCGTCTGCCAACGGTATGGGAGCAGACGGAGATTTGTCAGACAATGTGTTCCACCTCTTCCCCGTTTTGTGTGAAGAGAGGGACAGGTTACAGCAGTGGTTGATGCAGCATGGGGTGCAGACAATTATACATTATCCCATTCCTCCGCACAAACAGGAGTGCTACCGTGAGTGGAACGGGTTGTCGCTGCCCGTTACGGAGCGTATTGCTGACGAGGAACTGTCACTGCCCATAGCCCCATACCTCAGTCTTGACGATGCTGACAAGGTGATAGAGGCGGTTAATTCTTTTAACTAACAGTGGTTCATATGCTCCCTTACTGCTCCTCTATGCACCGTCTTTCGTCTTGTTTCCTTGCGCCGTAAGCCGCTATGCCTTAGTGAAAGCGTGTCACAATCTGGTACAAAGATAAGCGGAATGAACCGTAATCTGGTGACCGATTTGGGATAAAAAGTTGTCTGTGGTCTGATGACTGGTTCGGGATAAAGAAACGGCTGATTACCAGTAGGTTTGCAATTAGCACCTTTTTACTGTGTAATCAGCCGTCTTTTACTATGTAATCAGCCGTCTTTTACCGTGTAATCAGCGGTCTTTTACGGAGTAGGCAATGGGGTATGCCATTGTTATGCCCATCGTATTGCCTTGTAAGAGCGGCCTTGAAGTTCAGAGGGGGGCGTAGCGTTGTTGTCTTGTGAGCCTGGTTATGGGTTCTGCGCAGGCTGTGTATGGTTTAGAATGGATAGCCTATTGCGAAGTTGATGCACTGTGCTTCCTTAAACTTCGGTATGTTGAAGAATCCTGAAACGCCAGTCTTGTAGGGTGTGTGTATGGCGAATCCCCAGTCAAGGCGCAGCACGAAGAAGTCGAGGTCGTAACGTAGTCCGCAGCCAATGTCTATTCCTATGTCAGCCTTGTGTGGCGAACCGAAATCCTCGGGTATGGGGTTTGTGGCACTTTCGTTATACGCTGTGCGCATTGCATTGATGGCATCACGGCGCTGGCGGCTGGTGTACCACACGTTTCCGGCGTCAAGGAACAGTGCGCCGTAGAGTGAACCGAAGAGGTGAGGACGGTATTCCAGGTTGAGAACAAGTTTCATGTCGCCGTTGTGGAACAGGTAACTCAGTTGTTTATCATCAAAGTGTATGTTGCCAGGACCTATGCTACGCATACTGAATCCGCGCAGGTCATTGGCTCCACCAATGAAGAATTGCTCAGTGTAGGGCAGTGCTGAGGAGTTGCCGTAGTTGAGAACGACACCTCCGAAGAAGTGTGCCACAAAACTGCTTTTACCTTGTAAGGCCCATGTCTTGCGTAATTCTGTTTCCACTTTGAAGAACTGCGAGTATGGTGTGGCAAGTAGTTTCTTGTTCTTTTCTTTCCAACTTTTCCCCAGCACCATGTTGACAAAGTTGATAATGTTGCCTGCCTCTGTCACTGTTGTTTCCCAGAAGATGGGGTTGGGCTTGTCTTGCGGTGAGGTGTATGTGTATTTATAGCGCATACGTGGCGTCATCTCGTCGGTGGCAGCGATGCTGGAGGTGACGGACTCTGTCAGTTTCTGCTCATATTCTGAGGTGCGGTCAGTAGTCTTTCCGTATATCAGCGAGAAGGGAGTGAACTGATGCAGTGACGTTGCCGAGGGCTGGAAGGTGTATGTGTAGTCAAAGGAGAGAATGTTTCTGTTAAAGAATCCAGCCCTTCTGATGGTTTCTCCCGCTATGTTTATTATGGTAGAGGGTGTTGTGTACCACCTTTTTCTTGTGGGAAGCATGAAGTCTGGCGCAAGCAGTCGTGGCACTGTGAGTGCTAATGAGGCAGTAAAGTCATAACTACCGCCTGCTGTGCCACTACCGCCTGTTTGAAATTCATAGTTTGCTCCAATCTCAGCCGAGAGCAGTTCTCCACCGTTAAAGGCATTGCGCTTGGCTATGCCGAGGGTCAGTCCGGGGCCCAGCCTGCCGTTAGTCTTGCCTTTTCCCGTTGCCATGAGGCTGATGTCGTAGGGTTTGTCGAGTACAGCGTTGATGCTCATGTCAAGTATTCCCGCTCCTGCGCGTTGTGCACCGTATTTCTGTACCACGCTGTCTGCCACCTCCTCTATTGTCCCGTCGGGCGTGTAGCGTGGTGTAAAGTTGATGTCAACGCTTGAGAATATGCCAAGAGAGTTAAGGTTGTTTGTTGATTCTTCGTAGAGGTCTTCTGAGAAAAGAGTCCCCGGACGCATTTTTGTGGCAGCAAGTATTATGCGTGGACGCAGTGGCGAGCGTTTGCCGGAGTAGCGGATGGTGAGGTATCTTCGTTGTGTGCTGTCGGTAAGCAGTTCCCTTGCCTGTCGGAGTATGTTCACCTGTGTCTTGCCAATAATCCATTTATGTGTGGCGATGGCAGGCAGTGAGTCGAGCAAGTGTACCTGCAACTGCACTTTGCCAGGTGTGGCAAGTGTGTCGGCAAGGTATGTGGTGTAATGTTTCTGATAGTAATAGTAACCGTTGTTACGTAGGAGATCGTATATCCTTGTGCGCTCCGCATCAAGGTTTGATATAGCAAACGGTTCGCCTTTTACGAGAATGTCAGAGGGATTGTTGCTTATTACGCTGTCAATGTGTGACGGATAGTTGGTGTATGTGATAGTGTCAAGGGAGTATAGTTGCCCAAAGTCCACGTGATAACGTATCTTTGCCGTTCGTGGTCGTGGCACGGTGTCGGTTTTTGTGGTCTTGGGTTGTCCTTCAATAATGTCGTATGTAACGTTACCATTGAAGTAACCATTGTTTTGAAGTACGCTGGTAGCGATGGAAGAACGTAGAGTGGGGTTGACGTTTCGCATCAATACGGGTGCCTTTCCGAATGTGCTGTTAAGCCATTTCTTTATCACTCCGCTGCTGTTGGAGCAGGAGTTCCATATCCACAGACCATAAGGGAAGGGTGTGCGGTGAT
This sequence comes from Prevotella sp., assembly GCA_022774105.1. GTDB lineage: Bacteria > Bacteroidota > Bacteroidia > Bacteroidales > Bacteroidaceae > Prevotella. The sequence continues at coordinate 14,291 of JALFNY010000192.1, read as the reverse complement.
AACTTGAGCCGAACAAAGCACCGTTAGGGGCGGTGGCGAGTGCTGCCTCTATTTCCTCTTGTGTCATCTCTTGGTGGGAGGAAGGCTCATAGTTCTTGTATTCAGTAGGTATCAGTCCTGTGTATAGTTGCTCTCCCTCTTCAAGCGAGGACGTTGTGGAACAACTGTAAAGTGTTATAGCCAGCAGCGTGGTGAGTGTGACAGCCATGAATCTATGGCCGCCCACATGACGGAGAAAGTGTATGAGGAGTGTGTTCATTGTGGTTGTGTAGAGTTGTCAATGCGTGTTTTTTACAGAGTCGTTGGCCTCTTGTGTGACAGCAGGACGTCGTGTTGGGAGCGCATACATATTAGGATAGAATATCTCTTTTAGGCTTTGCACCTCCTTCTTCCATAAGAAACCGCCTCCATATTGCCCTACATAGCCTTCGAGGAAGTCATAAACAGAGCGTTTATAGAATAGATGCATATATTTATTTGATATGTCTGACAGGCGGTATTGCACCTCCACATTGTCAAAGAACGACTTGTTCTGCCCCGAAACATCTGGTCCTGTGGATATTTTTCCGCCCACAGAGATAGACAAACGGTTGTTCCAAAAACGCTTGGCGAACTTGAAACTGTAATCAGTGTGTATTGTTCCGTCCTCCTCGGTGGAGTTGTCCATGCCGAAGGAGAGGTCAAGTGTCTTCAGTGCAGAGCCTGCTATGCTGCTTATTTCTGATTGAAGGAAGGAGTTAAGAGCGGAGTTCATGGAGAAAGAAGAGGTGTTACCGTCAGACAGATACATTCCTGTTGTTAGCATGGTGACGGCAAGTTTGCCCCTTTCCTCTTTTGATTTCATGTTCAGTTCGTCGGTAATAGCGTTGTCCTCAGGGGCCTCTATGATGAACTCCAGCCCCATATCGTTAAGCGTTTTTGACAATACCACACCAGTGTTGAATGTCACCATGCGGTTTGTACCGTTGACATTTGCCGATGCTTTCTTTGTTTCCTTGGCGGTAATGTTAAGTTTTGGATTCATCATGTCGCCTGTAAACTCAATGTAACTACCGTTGGATATGACGAAAGTTTTTAGCGGAATGACAGGCAGGGAGTATTTAATCTCGCCCTCGGTAATGGTATATCGTCCTGTCATTGACATCTGGTTGTTGATGTATCTCCACCTAAGGTCTCCGTCACCGATGATGTCAAGGTAGTTGCTTCGTGCATCGTTGAGCCAGCATTTGATGTGTGAGCCGTTCCTGACACTGATGTTCATGCTTATGTCAAGGCCGTCAACGGTGGGTCTCAGAGGCTCGATTGCCTCGTCATTATGCAGGTCTGTGAAGGTAACGAGTTCCTTCATGCGGTTGTCATTGGACAGGGGAGAATCGCGGAGAATGTAATATATATTGGTAGAGGGTAGCACTTCCACCTTGCCGCGCACCTTCAACTTGTCCAATTCGCCCTTCATAGAAGCGAAGAAGTTGACGTATGCCTTTCCGTAAGCCTCTGAACGTCTTGTCTCTTTGGAGTCTATTAGCAGGAAATTCTCTGCTCTTAACAGCAGGTCCAATTTGCAATGGGTAGGGTCAGAGAAGTCAAGCGAGCCATAAGAAGTAAGTGGTTGGTTGTTGTTTGCATATATCTGGAAGTTCTCAAAGAGTAGTTTTGAGTCAACAATGCGTATTGGGTCATCGTCAAACCTCATCTTTGTACCGTATGGAACGCTTATAAGACTGGCGGATTCAAGATACAATTCTCCGTTGACCTGTGGCGCATTGGTCGTTCCATGAATGGCGAGTACACCCTCAGCAGTGCCTTCCAAACCTATGATCTGGTCTGGAATAAAGCCGTTTGCAATATGCATAGGGAACTTTTCAAGTGTCATGTCTGCGTTAATCTCTGAGGTATTGAAGTTATAGGAACCCTTGATGCTACCTATTTCGTTACCTTCAAGAGCCATTGTCCCGTCCATATAGTGCGTTCCATCGGCCTTAGGCATATAGACAAGTTCCGTTCCGAGGTTACCTATTGTGCAGCCTTCGTATATCAGATTGCTTGTCTGTATGCTTGAAGATATAGAGAATGACAGATCTTGTTCTTGCATAAAATGCAGGTCTCCGTTAAGGATTCCCTCCACCCTTGGTGCGTATGGTATTGCGGAGAGTAGTCTGCCGATGTTCAGGTTGGTTACAGAAAGGGTAAGATCTTGAAGATTCTCTGCGTTCTCTTCATTGCTTGTGCTGTACAATTGTATGCCTGTACCGTTCTTAGATAGTAGGTCTATGTCTGCAAACACGCGGTTACGGCGGTCAAGAAGTATGTAGTTGTCATTCTTGAAGCGGAACTCTTCGTATGCTATTATCGGTTGATTGTGCAGGAAGTGGATGTTCAGCCCCTCCTCAACCATTGTTGCTTCCATGCCCATTCGCAGTCCAATCGCGTCGTCTGCATCACGGAACAGGGTGTTAAGGGATATTCCGTGCTCCATGACATTACCGTCAAACTCCACCTTAAACACGTAGTCGTTGGGTTCAACGTTGCGAACATACCCTTTGTATGCAATGGTATAAGGGTCGTTACTGCTATTGATTTTTATGGAAATGGTGTCAAGTTGGTATCCTTGTGTTGCCATTCCTTTCATCAATATGTCTGCGTTTATGCCGTTTTCAACAGATGTTTCCACGCTGGCATCTACCTCTTCATAGTCTATGTCGTAATACTTTATGAATCGGTATATAGGGTTTTCCTTGGAACTGTGTAGTGTAAGGTTCATTTTCGGCAGTGTTTTACGTAACTGTTCCTGGTCTATTGTCCTGTTTTTGAATTGTTCTTGCATCACTGCCAGCAGTCTTTCTGAACTGTTTGATAGCCGTTTGTACCCTCCTTGAGCGTTCAATCGCAGTGCGAAGTCGCCGCAGTCAACCTTTGCTATGGTTGTGTCCTGACTTGTTTGTATATCTGTTATTATGTCATCTGGGTGGTAAGTCTTTGCGCTATCGGTAAGGTATATGTCGCTGAACATACCTTGAACGAGGTGGCTCTCATTAAAGTCTGACCTCAAATCAACGTGAGTACATACTGAAACTTTTAGTGGTTTGTCAACAATTTGTAGTTTGTAAAGGTCTGCATAGGCCAGTTCTGTTATGAGGGTAGCGTCAAGTTTCTTCTTGTTCATCAGTGCGTCAAGGATTATTCTGCCGTCAACCAGTGTGTTCTTGGCATCAATATCAGCCTTGGCTCTACCGTTTTTCAGTGTCATTTCTGCTTTTATATTGTCAAGATTGTACTTGGCATAGTGCAGTTTGTCTATGTTTCCTTTGGCTGTCAACCATGTTTTGTCCGACAATATGTCTGTTCCTTGTCCGGAAAGGGTGGCTTTTCCTGTGAATATACCTAACTGCATACCTTTCATAAAGTGCCCAAGGTTCAGGTTATTTGCCTTTACTTCTGCGGTGTATGCCATTGCTGCGATGTCCGCTTTTGCCCTTGCTGCAAGGTGCCCTTTGCCTTCTGTGGCATCAAGTGTCACATCATAGTCTGCTCCCTTGGCGTTAATGTCAAGTGTAGCGTGGCTTCGTGGTATGCTTATGGGGCTGGGTATGTATGCTGATAGTTGTGATATATCCTGCGTATTCATGTCTGCGTGCAGTGCAGCGGAGAACTTGTTGGAGTACGGATTGTCTGCAAGTGCCATGAATCCCTTTGCGTTTCCGCTTGCGTTTACAGTGAATATCGTTGGCATTTCTATGCTGAGGGTCGGTATTATCAGGCTTTCGGTGTTTCCTTCTGCTACTCCTTTTATTATAAGGGGACGGTCGGGCCATGCCTTTCTTATGTCTTCCGGCAATACTCCCGCAGCCATTAACGTCAGGTCTTGCCTGCTTATTGAGGCGTCAATGTTTGCTTTTACCGTGCCTTTTGTCGCATTTTCGGTAAGGACATTCATGTCCATTGCTACCTGTGTACCAATGAAACTGGATGGTGTTTTCAACATTCCGTTGAATTTTATCTGTGTGGTGTCAAGGGCGATGTCAGCCGTCAGCGAACTGATTGCCAGTCCGCTCTGCTCCTTCATCGACATAGACGTTACCTTCATTGTTAACTCTGGTGCGAGGAAGTGTAGTGAGTCTATCTGCAGGTTTACGTCATGCAGAGCCAGATGGTTAGCGTCCAATATGCCGTCAGGCTCCCTGCGCATGAACTTGTTGTCATATCTTATTCCGCTTCTCGCTATCTTGCATCGTGTGAGTTCGTATAGTCCACGGTGCAGGTCAAGTCTTGCCTCTTGTGCATTTAGTCCTCCCAGCGTTATCCCTACTTGCAATGTGTCTCCCGGAAGGTGCAGCAACAGATCGGAATTGCTTATTGCCAGTTCTCTCACGTCTATCTTCCACAGGTTTTCTGACGATGTGGTGTCTTCTGGAACAGTGTCTGCCAGTGCTATGTCGAGGTGTGCATTGTTCAGCACGGCACGCTTCAGCATCACGCCATAACTATCCAGTTTCACTGTAGCCACAGGTGTACCGTCTTCCAGTGCCAGCCTGCCCACACTGCCCTTTATGCGCGCTTGTGGTATGAGGTCCATTGTGTTAATGCTCATAGCGATAAGTTCTACGGCGTTGACACATACCTCTGAGCGTAGTAACGGCAGCATCTGCACATCTACCACGGCACGCTTTACGTAGGCAATGGTGTCTCTTCGCTGAGGCAGTGTGTCGTTACTTTTCACGGCTTTCACCTCTTCTACACTGAAATCAAGTGGAAATGCCAGCCTTACCTTGCCCACAGTGATTTTCATACCAGTAGCCTCTGAGGCGCTATCGCTTGCAAGACGCACTGCCCAGTCCTGCACCCAGGGCAGGTATAGTGCCACGGCTGCCAGTAGTATTATAATAAACGGACTTGCAATGGCGGCGAGTCCATATCTTATAAGTTTCTTCTTTGTCATCTGGTCATATAGTGATTAGAGAACAGTGAACGGTTATCTGTGATTAGTTATCGGTGAATATTGATTGGTGATACGCTCATAATCCATAACTGATAACTTGTAGTTGATAACCAACCCCCTCACAGTTGCAAAATTACAAAATTATTTCTTAATAAGGAAATTTTTTATTACCTTTGTCCCCTGATGAATAAAATCTCCTTGTATATAGTATATTCTGTTGTCGTATTGCTGTCAATGCAGTCGTTTATGTCGTGCAACAGTACGAAGTTTGTGGGTGAAGACGAGTTGTTGCTTACCCATAGCCGTGTTACTTCTACCGATTCTGCGATTCCTGTTGGTACGCTTGCCCAGTATGTCAAGCAGTCACCTAACACCAAGTGGTTCTCCTTCTTGAAAGTTCCTCTTGCCATTTACTCCATGTCGGGCACCGACACCACAAGGCGTGTCAACCGTCTGTTGCGCAAATGGGGTGAGGCTCCCGTGGTGCTTGACACCGTAATGCAGCAGCAGAGCATTGTCAGTCTGCGTCAGGCCATACGTAATTCCGGCTATCTTGATGCAGAGGTAACAGCGCGTAACACGGTGAAAGGGAAGAAGGTGAAGGTAAACTATGTCGTTACACCCGGTCCGCGATATACCCTGCGCCACCTTACCTATAACATAGCCGATAGTGTTATTGATTCGCTCCTGCGTTCGTCATACCTCCATGAGGGTGGTCTCAGAGTTGGAACGCCCTTCTCTGTCAATGCGTTATATGAGGAACGAAGCCGTATAACCAACTGGCTGAGCGAGCGAGGCTATCTTTATTTCAACAAGGAGGCAATAACATTCCATGTTGACAGTTCACGACAGGAACACCTTGCAGATGTGAATATGAATATAGGTCTGTACCGCCGTAGTTCCAGTGAGCCACTTGCTAACCACCCAAGGTATTACATTCACGGTGTGACATATCACTCTCCCTCTGGCGAACTGCCGTTACGGGCGAGGACACTTGACATAAACACCCTGCTGCGCGCTGGTGATACATACTGTGAGAGCAATGTGCAGAGGACGTACAGTCGTTTCTCTCGCCTCGGTGCCATACGCTCCACAAACATCAGGTTCAGCGAAACACCGCCAACACTTGCATCGTCTCTGTCCGTACAGACTGCCGTCGTGGCAGACAGCCTCACTGTCAGAGGCACGGAATCAGCCACCCCTATCAGCGGTATGCGCCCCTTGTATGCGGACATAATGCTGTCACAACGCAAGACACACAGCATACAACTTCAGCCCGAGGGCACCAATACCGCTGGCGACTTCGGTGCAGCGATGTCCGTGACGTATGAGAACCGCAACGTGTTTGGTGGCAGTGAGACCTTCACTTTGCAGGCACGAGGTGCTTTTGAGGCTATAAAAGGGTTGGAGGGATACCAGAGGGACAACTACGTGGAGTACAGTTTTGAGGGCAAACTGGCGTTCCCAGAGTTTGTGATACCTGGCATAAGCCGTAACTTTCAGCGCCGACACAGCGCGCGAACGGAGTTGCTTCTGAGTTATAACAGGCAGAACCGACCAGAGTTCCACCGCCGTGTCTTTACCGGAACATGGCGATACCGCTGGCAGGCATCATCGGGGAGTGTAGGCTATCAATACGATTTCCTTGACCTTAACTATGTCTCCATGCCGTGGATATCAGATACTTTCAAGCATGATTACCTCGATTCGTCCACCAATCGCAATGCCATTCTTCGTTACAACTATGAGAATCTTCTCATAATGAAGATGGGTTTCGGCTTCACATACAATGACGGGCGGCATTTTCTCAAAGTGAATGTGGAGACAGCAGGTAACACTCTTGCCGGAGCAGCACACCTGTTCAAGTTCAGCAAGAACGATGAGGGGCAATACAAGTTTGCCCTTGTGGCGTTTGCACAATATGCTAAGGTTGACGCTGACTACACACGCCTCTTCACTCTTGACCACCGTAACTCCCTTGCCCTACACGCTCGCATCGGCGTGGCGGTGCCATACGGCAACAGCAGCATACTGCCTTTCGAGAAACGCTACTTCTCTGGCGGTGCTAACAGTGTGCGTGGGTGGAGCGTGAGGGAACTCGGACCAGGACGATACCGTGGCTCTGACGGCAGGATTGACTTCATAAACCAGACGGGAGATATGCGCATAGACCTCAATGCAGAACTGCGCACCAATCTTTTCTGGAAGTTCCAAGGGGCGTTGTTCATTGATGCCGGCAACGTATGGACACTGCGTGACTATGCCGACCAGCCCGGAGGCGTGTTCACCCTGCGCAGCCTTTATGACGAAATGGCTGTGGCTTACGGAATGGGATTGCGCCTTAACTTCAACTATTTCCTCCTGCGTCTCGACTTAGGCATGAAGGCTGTAAACCCCAACTACACCACTTCACGGGAGCATTTCCCCATTACACACCCTAATTTCAGTCGTGATTACGCCCTGCACTTCGCTGTGGGACTGCCGTTCTGATACTACATAGAAACCGAATAGGATATTACCTCCGCAGTAAAAGGGTGCTGATTACACAGTAAACAGGTGCTGATAACATTGCAATAAGTACCTGTTTACCGTGTAATCAGCACCTGTTTGTTTTACCATTGATGAAAAGAGACGCAATGGTGGCAAACGTTTTTTGGACTGACGTGCAATATTGCGGCGTGTGATGCGTTATCTTTATACAACTACTATACACCAACTACAAGAACAGATATGAGGAGATTATTTCTTGCTGCACTCTTAACAGTACTGTGCACGGTTACTGACGCACAGGTATTTAAGTTTGGAACGAAGGTAAATCCGAAGGGCGAGACCTTTGAAGTAGATTCCAAGGGCTTCATCATCAACGGCAGGCACGTGTTGCCAGTGATGGGAGAAATACACTATGCACGTGTTCCAGAAAGGGACTGGCGCAGTGAAATACGTAAGATGCAGGCTGGCGGCATAACGGTAGCAGCCACTTACTGTTTCTGGATTCACCATGAACCACACGAGGGACAGTGGGACTGGAGCGGTAACCGCAATCTACATCGTTTCCTCGAAATATGCAAGGAGGAGGGGATGCCCGTTGTGTTGCGCATAGGACCATTCTGTCATGGTGAGGTGTATCAGGGCGGTTTCCCCGTGTGGATAGTGAAGAAGGCAACGGAAAACCCACGTGAATACAAGTTGCGTTCTATGGCACCAGGCTTTATGGCGGCAGTACAAAGGCTGTATAGCAATATCTATGCGCAGGCAAGCGATATGCTGTGGAAGCATGGAGGACCCGTGGTGGGCGTGCAGATAGAAAACGAGTGCCGCGGACCGTGGCAGTATTACATGGCATTGAAGGACATGGCGGTGAGCATAGGCTTTGACACTCCTTTCTATACACGTACAGGCTGGCCAAAACTGAACGGCAAAGAGGAGTTCGGCAAACTGCTGCCGCTGTACGGAGACTATGCTGACGGATTCTGGGACCGTAGCCTGGAGGATATGCCAGGAGACTATCCAAAGGCGTTCACAATGAAGGATACAAGGGTGAGTAGCGTGATTGCAACAGAGACTTTCGGCACTAATCAAGACACGAAGATGGAGAAGAGTGACATGATGTACCCCTATCTCACCTGCGAACTGGGCGGAGGAATGATGCAGGCATATCACCGTCGCATCAATATGACAGGCAACGAAGCAATGCCTCTGGCTATCTGTAAACTGGGTTCTGGCTCAAACCTTCCAGGGTATTATATGTATCACGGCGGAACCAACCCCTACTGTGCAGAACATACGATGGCAGAGACACAGGCAACAACAGTTACCAATTATAATGATATGCCCATTATGTCATACGATTTCCAGTGTCCGCTGGGAGAAATGGGACAGCCTGACATTGTGGCATACCACCAGACACGACTGCTTCACCAGTTCCTTGCAGACTGGGGAGAGCAACTTGCCATGATGGACGTGGACACCCTGACGAAGAACTACGCTCGACGCGGATGTTTTGAGTTCTATAATGACTATGTACGCATACTTAATGAAGGGGGCAGAGCATACGTGCGACCAGTGGGTATGCCGTGGAAAGGACAAGAAGTGACGGCAAACGCACAGCCTTTCTGCCACGTGGGAGACACCCTTTACCTTGTGCCCATAAAGGGAATGAAACCTGTTATATGGATTAACGGTAAGAAATACTCCGTAAAACAGGACAAGCCAATCAAGGTGAAGAACGTAACTGTATGCGTGCTCTCTGACGCAACGGCACGCCGTGCGTACAAAATTGACGGCACACTGCATTATGCCAAGCATGACGGAGGCATAATGTATAAGGACGGAAAAGAGATAAAGGAAGAGTATTGGAGCATGGTAAACGGTGTGAGCGCTGGCACAAAACTGCTGAAAAAGGCAAGTGCACCCCGTGAGATAACCATGGGAAAACAGAAGGTAGCAGCCATGCCAGTGGATGCAGACTTTGACAATGCAGCGGTATATGCTGTTGACGTGGAAGAATTGTTGGCCAATCCCGCATTACAAACGGACGTGGAAGGGCTGTTCCTGAGCGTAGATTACTATGGTGATTGCGCAAGAGTGTACGCTGACGGGGTGCTTGTGCAAGACAATTTCTGGAATGGTAAGGCAATGCTTGTGCGACTGTCAGACCTGAAAGGCAAGCGCGTAGAACTGCGTATCCTGCCTTTACGTAAGGACGCACCTATCTATTTGCAGAAGGAACAGAAGGAGATACTTAATTCCGCAGAGGGTGATAGCCTGCTGAAACTGAACAATATCGGCGTACTATCACGTCGTGTAGGATAACGATTGTTTGGGAGTAGAGGTATAGTCACTTGGTGGTTTAATTGTTGGTTATACTTTCTGTCACGTAGTTGCGTTATTTCTATTCGTGAAGTTTTTACATTTTATAAGTAAGTGCTTGCCATTCTGTATGGTAGTAGCAAAGAAATAGATGTCTCCCCCTTCCTTTAAGCGTAAGCGTTTGCGCAAGTCAGCCACCGTGGAAGGGAAGTTACGTATCGTGATGTTGCCCTTGTCGCAGTCTTGCAGCAATGCTTTCAGAGAGTTTTTAGAGAAATCTCCCACGTCAATTATGCGGAATATGCGTGCCGGGGGCAGGCCTTTGAGACTGCTGTCGGCAGTAGGGCAGAGTATGGAAGCATCGTCACTGACAAACAGGTTGCTCATAGGGTGAAGTTTATGCAGTCCATATTGCGTGGCGAATGTGTCTTGTACTCCCGCCTTTTGTATGCTTGCGTTGGGCTCAAACAGTAACATTCCCTTTATAGATATGTCTGGCGAGAGGATTGAAGCGGTGATGCCTCCACGGTTGGTACATACAAATGGTGCATCAGGTGTGGAGAGATTGACGCAGTGATACGTTGTCAGTGCGCTGTCATGTGAGGCTGATAGCACGCAGATTAGTTCTTTACACTCGCCTTTTACACTGACAATGTGTACCTCGCAGACGTTTTTCAGTGTGCGAAGGGCTTGTGTTATGTCGAGCATTGGCGACAGTTTGACTATTGCATAGCGTGTTTTTGCGAGTATTTTGTGTTGTAACCGGCTGATATCTGGCGTGCAGTCTTCTATTGCTACGGTCTTTTTCCCAGTGTTATCACGCCGTGCCGGGTCTATATATATAATGTCTGCGTGGTCTATGTTGTCAATGATAGTCTCGCTGTCAGTGTTTACTGTGGTCACGTTTTGCAGTCCGAGGATAGGCATATTGTGCCTTACGGCATCGCATAAGACCTCTTGTTGTTCCACGTATATGGCATGATTGAATCCTTTTGCCATGTAACTGAAATCGACCCCGAAGCCTCCTGTGAGGTCAATGAATGTGTCGAAGGACAGTCCTTGCATCAGTCTTGTGGCGAGAGTGCGTTTGTATTGTGCTGTGATTTCGCTGGAACATTGTTCCATTGACAGGCGCGGCGGATAGATGATACCGTCTGCTTGTGCCCAGGTGGGTAGTTTCTTCTTTGCTAACTGGTAGCCTTCTATCTGGCGAAGGCACCATAAAGAGTCAACGCCCTCTGGCACTTTCCTTAGGGCCAGAGAGCGGATGTCTGCTTCGCGGTTATGTAGTATGTATTCTTTGTTTGTCATTTCACAGTGTTACAAGGCAGGCATCAAGTTCTTTCTTGATTGCTTCCTTGTCGAGTTTCTGGCCTATGAAGACAATTTTCTGCATACGATCGCCGTATTCTTCGTCCCAATCACGGTTTACTCCGGGGTTTTCTATGCGGAATTGTTGTAGTTCTTCTGCTGGCATTGTGGCGTACCACTGTCCTGCGTTTTGTAGTTTTACCTGTCGGCCGGCTTGTTCAAAGATGTAACATAGGTGTGGTTGGTCCTCAAACCAGCATAGTCCTTTGGCGCGAATGATGTTTTTTGGCCATCGGCGTGCTACGAAATCGTCGAACATTGTGATGTCGAATGGTTTGCGAGTGTAATATACGTACGTTCCGATGCCGTATTCTTCTGCTTCTCCTTCGTCGTGATGATGGTGGTGATGGTGTCCGCAGGTACATTCTCCTCCGTGGTGATGGTGGCAGTGTTCGTCGTGTTCTTTGTGTTCATCGTGGTGATGATGGTGTTCTTCTTCGTGCTCGTTGTGCTGGTGGTGATGGTCTTTTTCTTCGTCACCGTTGTGTTGTTCAATCTCTGTTATCCATGCTGCCGATGTTGCTACGCTGTCAAAGTCGAACATTCCTGTGCCAAGTATTTTGTCAAAGTCCACGTTTCCGTAGTCACATTCTATTATTTCTGCTTTTGGTTGCAGTGTTTTTATCACCTGCCGCACGTATTTTAGTTCTTCGGGTGTTACCTCGGAGGCTTTGTTAAGCAGTATGATGTTACAGAATTCTATTTGTTGTATTACAAGGTTTTCTATGTCTTCTTCTATTTTACTGCCTATGAGGCTTTTCCCACAGGCAAATTCGTCTTTCATTCGCAGTGCATCTACTATTGTTACGATGCAGTCGAGTTTTGGTGTTGCGCCTAAGTTATATTGTTTCCCCATTGAAGGAATGGAGCATATGGTCTGTGCTATGGGGGCAGGTTCGCATATTCCGCTTGCTTCTATTACTATGTAGTCGAAGCGTTGCATCTTGGTTATGTCGTTGATTTGTTCTACGAGGTCCATTTTCAGCGTGCAGCAGATGCAGCCGTTTTGCAGGGCTACGAGTGAATCGTCCTTTTGTCCTACTATGCCTCCTTGCTGTATGAGGTCTGCATCGATGTTTACTTCGCCTATATCGTTGACTATTACGGCGAATTTTATGCCTTTCTCGTTGGAGAGGATACGGTTGAGCAGGGTGGTTTTCCCGCTGCCTAAGTAGCCTGTAAGCAGCAATACCGGAATTTCTTGATGGTTATGGGTGTTGGCGTTTGTTATTTGTTGTGTGTTCATTTGTATGTTATTAGTTTTACGTCTTTTGTTTTTATGTCGCAGGTGGTGTCTATGTCAGTGGCTGTATGGGTGTAGAAGATGGTTGAGTTGCTTATGTTTATGTCGTGTACCATGCCTTTTGCGCCTTTTGCTTTGATGCCTGTCTTTGCGCTGTTGCATATTATGTTGTAAATGTTTATGTCCTTGAACTCTGGTACCCACTTTGTTCCTGTGGCTGGTCCGGTTGTTCCTGACACTGCTTTGTCTGCGTATGTTGTTTCAAATACTATTGCTTCTCCCTTTATGTCTGTCATGTTTATGTTGTAGCAATATATGTCTCCGGTTTTTCCTCCGCGTCCTATTGCGCTTTTGAAGCGCAGTCCTGTGTCTGTGCCTGAGAAGGTGTTGTGGCATACTACAATCCTATACATTCCGGCGCAGAATTCTGAGCCGATGACGAAACCGCCGTGACCGTGGAACACGGTGTTGTGTTTTATGAGTATGTCTTCACAGGGTTTGTGGTTGAGTGATTCATCGCCTACGGCTCCTTTCATGCATATTCCGTCGTCGCCGCAGTCAATTGTGTTGTTGATTATTAGTACACGCTGGCATGTACCGATGTCGATAGCGTCGCCGTTTTGTGCGTTCCATGGGCAACGTATGGTGACGCCGTCTATTATTACGTCTTGGCAGTCGGTTGGGGTGAGGTGGAATTTTGGTGAGTTTTGTAGTGTTACTCCTTGTACCATAACTCTCTGGCAGTCTGTGAAGCGTATCATGTTTGAGCGCATCTTCTCTTGTTGCTCCATTGTCTGGGCTATGTTGCCTTGGTGTTTGAGGTTGAATGGATACCAGAGGTCACCTTTTTCTGTCACGTTGCCTCCAAGTGCGAGGTATTCCCGCCATTCTACATCGCTCTGCTTGCCTTTTTTTACTGCTCGCCAGAACTCTCCGTTGCCGTCTATTATTCCTTGTCCGGTTATGGATATGTCGTGTGCTTTGGCTGCGGTAATGGCGCTGATGGCTTTCTTTTGTCCTGGTTTTAGGTGCATACTGCGGTCCTCGGTCAGTTGTATGATGGCGTTTTGTGCCAGATGCAGGTCTATTCCTGATTTTAGTATGAATGGGGCTGTTAGCCAGATGCCTGCTGGCACGTCCACATGTCCGCCTCCTTGGGCTGAGAGATTGTCAATGGCTTGTTGTATGGCGGTGGTGCATAGTGTTTGTCCGTCGCCTACAGCACCGTAGTCTGTGATGGTTACTCGGCGGTCACTGATAGTGGGTGTTACGGCTTGTTTTAGTTCTATGGGTAGGCCCTCGTAGTATTTTGTATAGTTTGAGGCCGTGATACTTACCGTGGTAAGGAGTAGTGCTATTGCTGACAGGATTTTTTTCATTATGTGTTTAATGCTTAGTTGTTGGTGTATGATAAATGCAAAGTTACACTAAATTATCCGCATAAGCAAATTATTTATCCTTAATTAACCCAAATTGGTCTTTAGTTTTCTGTTTGTTTTGTTTGTCTATTTGTCTGATTGTGTCGTGTTTCTTCAATGCCATAGTGCTCTGTGGCGAGAAGGTGCATGGCACAGGATGGTGCATAGTGGAGCGAGGATGAGCGGAAAATCTCTGTAAAGAAGGTGGGGATATTTATCTTTGCTCTAATGACCGATTGGGTGTTAATGCGTGTGTCAGGATATATTGTTTTCCAAATCGTTTCTCTGCTGTTGTTGATGTGGTGGATGCTGTTTGCTGTATTGTTGTTAGGTTGGAAGGTGTTTGTAATTCCTTTGTGTGTGATTTGCGGCTGATTACAGTGTAAAGGGGTGCTGATTGCGTTGCAATGTGGTGCTGTTTACAAGGTAAAATGGTGCTGATTACGGGGCGAGTTGGGTGTGCTTCTTTGTTGTGTTGTTGTTACGTAGTATGTTATTTGTATTTTCTTGGCTT
>JALFNY010000167.1 GCA_022774105.1 Prevotella sp. | reverse complement strand
GGGTAAGGTTATCAAGAGCCACCACAACGTTGGAGGCCTGCCCAAGGAGATGAACCTTCAACTTTGTGAACCCCTCAAATGGCTTTTTAAGGACGAAGTGCGCCGTGTAGGACGTTCTATGGGCATGCCAGAGCATCTCATCACGCGTCACCCCTTCCCCGGACCAGGTCTTGCCGTGCGCATACTTGGAGACATAACGCCAGAAAAGGTGCGCATATTGCAGGATGCTGATGACATATATATCCGCGGACTGCGTGAGTATAAGACCAGACTATCAGGCGAAGAGGCTCGCCGTGTGCTTGCCGCAGGAGTGCCTGCTGACATGAAGAACGGCGAAATAGAGGTGAGCCTGTATGACCAGATATGGCAGGCAGGCACCATACTCCTCTCTACTGTCCGCTCCGTAGGCGTGATGGGAGACGAGCGAACATACGAACACCCCGTTGCATTGCGTGCCGTTACCTCAACAGATGCTATGACAGCAGACTGGGCACACCTGCCGTATGAGTTCATGGCAAAGGTCAGCAACGAGATAATAAACAAGGTGAAGGGTGTCAATCGAGTTTGTTATGACATCTCGTCAAAGCCACCAGCAACGATAGAGTGGGAATAGTCTCACGGCCATATACATAAAGAACTGACAGAATCAGCCATCGGGAAAGTCATTCCCGATGGCTGATTTGTATTTAATGCGCTTTGATTTATGCAAATTTGAAATACAACTTCAAATTTGCATAAAATCAAATACTGCGGAAATTCAGCAACTGTATGTCCCCATTCGGTTCTTCCAACTCTCCGGTATAAACGATAGTCCTCTGCGTTATGTTCGCTTTTATCCAGTCCCCCGCCTTTTGCAGCGCTTTCGCAAAAGCCGGATTGTAAGTCATTGAGCTCTTTATCTCCAAGGCCTTCATTGCGTAAGCATTGCCTTGCAGTATGTCAATCTCGTTTTGGTTGGAGTCACGATAGAAATACAGGTCACTTTCCTTGCCCTCATTGAAGCGGCGTTTCAGAAGTTCCATCACAATAAGATTCTCAAACAAGTGGCCACGCATCCTGTTAAACGCCAGTTGTTCAGCACTTTCTATGCCAAGCAAACAACACGCAAGACCCGTGTCGCAGAAGTACATCTTAGGCGATTTCGTCAGTCGTTTACGGCTGTTCTCAAAGTAAGGCGGCATCAGAAACACTATGTATGAGGCTTGCAGAATGGACATCCACGACTGTATCGTTGAAGACGAAACGCCTACCTCATTGGCAATCTCAGAGGCATTGAAAACAGAACCTATCCTACCGGCACATAATCTAAGGAAAGTGTTGAACTGCGTCATGCTCCTCACCGCCAGCAAGTCCCTGACATCTCTGTCAAGGTACGTCTTGATATATGAGGGATAAAGGAACTTTGGAATGTTCTTACCACTGCAAACGGCAGGATACAAGCCGTTGAACAACAACTCATCCACATCATTTACATAGCCCACTCCGGCAACTTCCTTATACGATAGCGGCAACAACTCAAACACTCCGGTTCTTCCGGCCAAAGACTGCGACACCTTTCTCAGCAGAGCAAAATTTGAACTGCCCGAGAGAATAAACCGTTTCTTGGGGTTCTCATCCACAATGCCCTGTATGTAAGAGAGCAGTTGCGGAACGTTGTGCACCTCGTCAAGAACCATCCCCTCCTCATGTATATTAAGAAAGCGCACGGGGTCTTCCTCTGCCAGGCTTCTTGTGTCAAGGTCTTCAAGCGAATAGTATTTCAGATTTCCGAACAGATGCCTTAACATGGTGGTCTTGCCCGACTGTCTCGGCCCTGTCACTGTTATGACCGGGAAATACCTTGCGGCCTCCTTTATCACCTCCTCTATGTCCCTATGTATATATTCCTTGCCCATTTTTATGCAAATTTCGAATTGCACTTCAAAATTACATAAAATATCGTATTCACACAAATGTATTTGGAATTATTAATGTTTTTTCTGTCAACAACGTCACTTTTGGACGGAATTTGGTGGAAACAGAAAGGAAATATGCGCTGACACTTATGGCGACACGAACAGGCTAAGAAACAACGGAATACAACCCGCTTTGCAAAAGGGTGCTGATTACACCGCAATCAGCACCTGATCACTGTGCAATCAGGCCTCTTTTACAATGCAATCAGGTGCTGATAGTGACGGCCTTGTTTCCTACTTGGCACGGCAAGGCAGTAAGTCCTGGCCTAATATACATTCCACTGCCGATTGATACATGACGTTTTTAAGTGGCACTTAGTTCGGATTCAAAGTCTATCCCGCTATTCCAGTTCCACCAGTTTGTTGACGATGGCATAGATGGTGAGTCCGGCTATGGAGTGTATCTGTAACTTGCGGGCAATGTTGCGGCGGTGGGTTATGACGGTGTTGGGGGCAATGAAGAGTTTGTCTGCTATCTCTTTGTTTGTCAATCCCTGCACTACTCCTACTACAACGTCTTTCTCTCTCTCTGACAGTGCTTCGCCATTGTCTGCCGATGTGCTGATAAGTGATGAGAGGATAGGGGTGGGATTGTTCTCGTTGTGGGCTTTCTCTAATTCCTGAATGGCTGGGATGAAGATGGCTTCCTCTACGTTTGCGTGTAGTACGAGCCACTCTTCAAGGTTGTACAGGTCATAGAGTGCGGCGGTAAGGAGGTTTCCTAACTTCGGGTCTGAGGGCAGGTATTTTATTATTATGCTTTTCAGTTCCTTGAGTTTCTCGCTTGTCTGGTCGTGATGTTTGGAGAAAGTCTCTATGTCGTAGCCTTCTTTCTTCTCGCCGTTAATCAGTCCTTCCACGTATGGAAACAGTGTCTGTTCCTCAAATTTCATGTGGTGGGTGATGAAACTGGCATACTCGTCAAATATTTTTATTATCAGTTTGCCGAGCCTGTCGCCCTCTGCCAGAGCCTCTACCAGTTCTTTGCGCAGGAAGGGCAGTTGGAAGTCTATGTAATATTGGTGTGAGGCACGCAGGTAACGCAGTAGGGTTTGTATGTCAAGGTGGTGTATGTCGCTTTGGGAGTGATAGCCGTTTATGGTGAGGTTGACTATCACGAGGAAGGTGAAGGTGTCCACACCGTCGGCTTCGCACACTTCTTTTACGGTCTTTGTGCCAAAGCCCATGCCTATGCCGAAGGCGCTGAGGCTTTGTAACACGTTGTAGTTGTCACGTATCAGTGCCAGCATCTGGTCGTCGGGTTCGTATAGTTTCATCTTTTTCATTGCCACGGTCTTGTTATATTGCTTTTCTGGCACAAAGTTACCTATTTCTTATGACGTGGGCAATACTAACAAGTGGGTATTTTCCTGTCACTGCGTTTCCTTCTTATTGTTTTCGTGTTGTGGTGGTGTTAACTATATGTAGGTATGTTCTCTGTGCTGGTCTTTGTTGCTGTCTGTTGTTGGGCATGGTGTTAACGTCTGTTGGTTGTTATACTGCTGATGGCTGTCTTTATCGTATATAATATTCTGTTGGAGAGTGAAGAGGTGCAAATCACGGTGTAATCAGGTGCTGTTAGTGTTGTAATCTGCACCTGATTGCATGGTGATTTGCACCTCTTTGTGGGCATAGCCGTTTGTTGTGTTGTTGCCGTTTGCTGTCTTTGTTGGTGTTATGCCTTCACTGTCAGCCTTGCAAATTTCAGCAGCAGTTGTTTTGTTCCTGCGTTTTCAAATTCCACCGTGGCCTTTGTGCTTTCGCCATTGCCTTCTATCTTGCGCACTATTCCTTTGCCAAAGCGTTCGTGTATCACGCTGGTGCCCACTGTTATGTTCCCTCCTGTTCCTGCTGTTGATGTTTGTGTTGAGGGTGATGGTGGTGTTGTTGCATGGTGTGGGGCTTCTTTTATTGCTGTGTTCAGTCTGCGCAGGTTGCTTGGTCGTGGCGTGTTGTAGTTGGTGCTTTGCCCGTATTCTGGCATGGAGCCGAACAGTGAGTGTCTGTTGTTGCCTGTCATCTGCCTGAAGGTGTTGGCACTGCTTCCGTCAATGGTGAGGAAACAGGGGTCTATGTCGCGTATGAAACGGCTTGGAGTGTCAAACTCCATCTTGCCGTAGCGGTAGCGGCTGCGGGCGTAGGTGAGTGTGCAACTCTTCTCTGCACGTGTTATTGCTACGTATAGCAGGCGGCGTTCCTCTTCCAACTTGCGCTGGGTGTCGGTGCATAGTGGGCTTGGGAAGATGTTTTCTTCCATGCCTACGATATATACGATGGGGAATTCCAGACCTTTGGAACTGTGTATTGTCATCAGTGTTACCTTGGGGTTGGTATCGTCCTGTGTGTCACGGTCACTGAGCAACGCCACGTCATGCAGGAAGTCTGTCAGCCGATCAGGCTCTCCTTCTTCGCGGGCTGTCTCCACAAACTCTTGCATTGACGACATGAACTCCTCTATGTTCTCTTGTCGTGAGCGGTATTCTGGCTCGTTGCTTGAGTATATATCCTGTGTTATGCCTGACTGTTTCACTATGTATTGACCTATGGCAAAGGCGTCTTCCGTTGCCAGTCGTGCGGAAAAAGCCTCTATCAGTGCACGGAAGTGGGCCAGTTTGGTCAGTGTTCCCTTATTGACATCCAGTCCGGCATCGGCTGGTGAGCAGAGGACTTGCCACATGCTCATGCCCGCGGAGTGTGCCGCAGCAGCGACCTTTTGCACTGTTGTGTCTCCAATGCCGCGTGTGGGGTAGTTTATTATGCGGCGGAAAGCCTCTTCATCGTCATGGTTAACCACGAGCCGGAAGTAGGCTATGATGTCCTTTATCTCCTTACGCTGGTAGAAACTCATGCCTCCATAGATGCTGTAAGGCACGTTGTTCTTCATAAACTGTTCCTCGAAGGTGCGGCTTTGGTAGTTTGTTCGGTAGAGGATGGCGCAGTCAGAGTATTCCAGTCCTTCGTGTCTCACCCTGCGTTTTATGTCGTTGCAGACGTACATAGCCTCCTCTCTGTCACTTGCAAACTCCTTGAGCAGCAGTTTATCACCCTCATCGTTGTGGCTGAACACGTTCTTCTCTATCTGCCATTGGTTTTTGTGTATCAGGCTGTTGGCGGCCTGTACTATGCGTTGTGTGGACCGATAGTTCTGCTCTAACTTAAAGAGACGTGCGTCGGTGTATATCTTTTGGAAGTTGAGTATGTTGTCAATGTTTGCCCCACGGAAGCCATATATGCTCTGTGCATCGTCTCCTACCACGCAGACAAAATGGTGGCGTGAGGTGAGTTGCATGATAATGCACTGTTGGGCGTAGTTAGTGTCCTGATACTCATCTACAAGAATGAATCGCAGCGCGTTGGCATAGACCTCCAGAATGTCCTCATGCTCCTTGAAAAGAAGGTAGGTGTTGAGCAGCAGGTCATCAAAGTCCATGGCGTTGCTGGCCTTGCATCGCTGCTGATAGATGGTGTATATCTGTGCGGTTTGTGGCACTTTGTCAGCATTGTCCCTGCTGGCGGCGTGTGGGTCAGTGGCATATTGCTCTGCGGTGATGAGCCTGTTTTTTGCCGAAGATATACGGTTGTGTATGTCAGCGGGCTTGTACACCTTGTCGTTAAGGCCCAGTTCCTTTATCACGGACTTTAACAATGCTCTTGAATCAGCCTCGTCATAGATGGTGTAGTTGTTGCTGTAGCCTATGTGGGCGGCCTCGGCACGAAGGATACGAGCGAAGAGTGAGTGGAAGGTTCCCATGCGCAGGTAGCGTGCTGTGTCGCCCCCAACGATGTTACCTATACGCTCTTTCATCTCCCTTGCCGCCTTGTTGGTGAAGGTCAGTGCCATTATCTCCCACGGTTTCAGCCCGTTTGTAAGCAGATGGGCTATCTTGTAGGTCAGCACACGTGTCTTTCCAGAACCAGCACCGGCTATAACGAGTGAGGGGCCGCTGATATACTCAACGGCCTCTCGCTGCGATTCGTTTAGTTCGTTAAGGTAGTCTTGTTGTTGCATTACTTCTCCTCTGTCCACTTTACGTGTTTCATTTCTTTTACTATCTGCCTCTGTCGCTTTCTCATATACTGTGAAGGGTCTTTGCTTGAGAACCTCCTTGGATTGGGAAGCGTGGCGGCTATCAGTGCGCAGTCACGCCTTGAGAGTGATGAGGCCGTCTTGCCGAAGTGGTGTTCCGCTACGGCATCAACGCCGTATATGCCGTCTCCCATCTCAATTGAGTTGAGATACACCTCCATGATACGTTCCTTTCCCCACACTAATTCTATCAATGTGGTGAAGTACATCTCCAATCCCTTGCGTAACCAAGAGCGTCCTGGCCACAGAAAGACATTCTTTGCCGTCTGCTGGCTGATGGTACTGGCACCGTACTTCTTCTTCCCCGCCTTCATATTACGTTCCACTGCTTTCTGAATGGCATCGAAATCAAAGCCGTGGTGAATGAGGAAACGCTGGTCCTCACTTGCCATTACTGCTATGGGCATATCCGGAGTAATCTCCTCTATGGGCACCCAATGGTGGTGTAACCGTGGCATCTCGCCACTGCTGACGTGCTGGGCGGTACGTATGAACATAAGGGGAGTGAACCATACAGGTATGAATTTGTATGCTACAACAACAAGGATAGTAGAGGCGAAGAACGCCGCTACTATCCATCTAATTATCTTTCCTATTATAGGTACAGACAGTCCCATAGCATATCACTTAGTTTGCCTGCTGCTGTGCCTTGTTTATCATCTCCTGAGAAGCATAGAGATATACCTCAACACGGCGGTTCTTCTGGCGTCCTGCCACTGTACTATTGTCGGCAACAGGATTACTTGAGCCGTAACCGTTTACCTTCTTCAACTGAGAATACTGCACACCGTTGGCTGTAAGATAGTTGGCAACAGACTGGGCTCTGCTCACTGACAGCGGATTGTTTATGGCATCATTGCCGGTAGAGTCTGTATAACCTTGAACATCAATGCTTACATCGCTGTTTTGTTTCATAATATCAATGAGTTTGTTCAACTCGTTCTTGCTGGCAGTAGTGAGGTCTGCCTTATTAGTAGCGAAGAGAATACCAGAACTGAAGGTCACCTTTACAGCGTCAAGGCCGTTGGCATCCTTCACGGTCTCTACCTCTGCGTTCTGCAACTGTGCCTCTGCCTGTTTCTTGACCTTATCCATACGGTTGCCAATAACAGCACCTGTACCTGCACCTACGGCAGTGCCGATAGCGGTACCGATAGCGGTGTTGCCGGCAATAGCACCAATAATAGAGCCTAAGGCCGCGCCTCCGCCAGCACCAATTATGGCTCCCTGGCCAGTCTTGCTCATGTTATTCCATGAATTACAACTTGCAAGTGCAACACAAAAGCCCAATAAGAGGGTCAAAATCTTAATCTGTTTCATCTCTTTATACTTTATATATTTAATAATGTGTGTGTAACATAATTGTCAAATTGACATTGCAAAGTTAAACAAATTTCTGCAATAACCTAAATATTTTGTATAGTTCTGTGCTTATTTTCTATTTTTTTTGTATTTTTGCATCATAAAACTAACAAGCGACATA
Organism: Prevotella sp.; assembly: GCA_022774105.1. Classification (GTDB taxonomy): domain Bacteria; phylum Bacteroidota; class Bacteroidia; order Bacteroidales; family Bacteroidaceae; genus Prevotella. The sequence goes on along the minus strand of JALFNY010000167.1, from coordinate 3,355 downwards.
CTTAAACTTAAATAGATAAAAGGAAAATGGAAAAAAGCGCATTACAGATTGCACGTGCTGCCTATCAGCCCAAATTGCCAAAGGCATTGCGTGGTGCACTGAAAGCAATAGAGGGTGAACCCACGCAGTCAGTAGCCGATCAGGAAGAAGTCAAGAAACTATTCCCTAACACTTACGGTATGCCGTATCTACGTTTTGAACCTACCAAGGGTGAGAGTGAGAGCGTTGCCATGAATGTTGGCGTGATACTCTCTGGCGGTCAGGCGCCTGGCGGACACAATGTTATATCTGGTCTTTTTGACGGAATAAAGAAATTGAATCCTGCAAACCGTCTCTATGGTTTCATTCTTGGCCCTGGTGGTCTTGTGGATCACAACTATATGGAGTTGACGGCAGAGTTGATAGACGAATATAGAAATACTGGTGGCTTTGATATCATTGGCTCAGGACGCACCAAACTGGAAAAGAAAGACCAGTTTGACAAGGGCCTTGAGATACTTAAAGCCCTTGACATAAAGGCTCTTGTCATCATAGGCGGTGACGATTCTAATACCAATGCCTGCGTACTTGCAGAGTATTACAAGGCTATTGGTGCTGATGTGCAGGTTATTGGCTGCCCGAAGACGATTGACGGAGACCTGAAAAACTCTGAGATAGAGACCTCTTTCGGGTTTGATACCGCTACAAAAGTCTATTCAGAGGTTATAGGCAACATCATGCGCGACTGTAACTCTGCCAAGAAATACTGGCACTTTGTGAAACTGATGGGTCGCTCTGCCTCTCATGTAACATTGGAATGTGCATTGCAGACACACCCTAACATCACCCTTATTGGTGAGGAAGTTGAGGCAAAGGAGCAGACATTGGACGATGTGGTGACATACATTGCTGATGCAGTTGCTGACCGTGCCACACGTGGAATGAACTACGGAGTGGTGCTTGTGCCAGAAGGTCTGATAGAGTTCATACCAGCAATAAAGAAACTTATAGCCGAACTCAACGATATGCTTGCTGCTAATCAGGCAGACTTTGACTTCGTTGCTGATGACAAGAAGATTGACTACGTGTTGAAACACCTCTCTGATGAGAATGCAGCAATCTTTAAGAGCCTGCCTATCGCAGTGTCACGCCAACTGGCATTGGAGCGTGACCCACACGGAAATGTACAGGTATCACTCATCGAGACGGAGCAGTTGCTTGCTGAGATGGTAGGAAAGAAACTGGCGCAGTGGAAGAAGGACGGTCTATACAGCGGCAAGTTCTCAACCCAACATCACTTCTTCGGCTACGAAGGACGTTGCGCTGCGCCGTCAAACTTTGATGCAGACTACTGCTATTCACTCGGTTTCAACGCCTCAATGCTTATTGCAGCAGGTAAGACAGGCTATATGTCATCTATCAAGAACACATCAAAGCCCGTTGACCAGTGGGTGGCTGGCGGAATACCTATCACCATGATGATGAACATGGAGAAGCGTAACGGCGAGATGAAGCCAGTTATACGCAAGGCTCTTGTGGAACTTGACGGCAAGCCGTACAAGTACTTCGTGGCACACCGCACTAAGTGGGCGCGTGAGACAGAGTTCGTATATCCCGGCCCTATACAGTACTTCGGCCCGTCAGAGGTTTGTGATCAACCCACAAAAACATTACAATTAGAGCACGAATAAACAGTTTCATGTTCCAGGTTTCAGGTAAAACAGTCCCTTAACCTATATGCCGACCGAGTGTCAGACGGCGTGTTTACAATACCGTCAGGTGCTGCAAGTACACGGCAAGAAGGCAGAGAAGGACATAAGACCTAAGACCTGGAACATATTTTTTTATCAAAAGCAAACACAATGTCTCCCATATCCACAAAGCAACGCAACAGACAGAAGAATGTGCGCAAGGCTTCGCGCCTTCCACTCTGGTGCTGGTGGCTGGGAGGAATACTCGTTGCCGTAGTCTATGTCTTCGTCTTCTATTATTTTTTTGTAGGCCCCACGGGTTTCAGATGGAGGGCGATATACGGTGATGTGACATATCCAGAGGGCGAAGGATTCGAGATACAGGGCATAGACATAAGCCACTACCAAGGAACAATAGACTGGGAAGCACTGCGAAACGCCATGATACAGAAAGCCCCGGTGCGCTTTGTCATTATAAAAGCGACAGAAGGCTCATCAATGATAGACGAAAACTTTGCCGACAACTTCTATCAGGCACGGGAATATGGCTTCATACGCGGAGCGTATCACTTTTACAGTACCAAGTCGCCCGCACGTCAGCAAGCCTACCATTTCCTTGAAAAAGTAAAGTTAGAAGAGGGCGACCTACCGCCAGTACTTGACGTAGAGCACAAGAAACCAGAACAGTCAACAGAGGAATTTCAGCAAGATGTGCTCTTGTGGTTGCACATAGTGGAAGACCGTTACCACGTGAAGCCGATAATATATACATACTATAAGTTTAAGGAGAAATACCTTTCAGACAAACGTTTTGACGCTTATCCGTATTGGATAGCCCACTACTACGTGGAAAAAATGGAAGACAAGGGCGAGTGGAAGTTCTGGCAGCATACCGATGCCGGGCGACTGCCAGGAATAAAGGGCTATGTGGATTTCAATATATACAATGGCTCATACTATGACCTGAAACAACTCACCATACCAAGAATGGAAGAGGGCAATGGAAGATAACCCCCTGCCAACAACATCATAACATCTATCGTGATACTACGAGCAAACTGCCGTATAACAAACAGGTGCTGATTACCCAACAATCAGCACCTGTTTACGTTGTAATCAGCACCTGTTTACATTGTAATCAGCACCTGTTTACATTCTCACTTCTTACAACTATTTTAATAAAAAAGATTCCCCTATCCTGCCAATCCACTCATCTTGCGGTGTGTGTAGCCTCCGTTGGCAGGCATAATCAAGTAGAGGCTTTTGGAGGTAAAGCCAAGCGTAATAACAAAAAAAATATTTTTTATGACAAAGACATTATTGTTCATGGTTTTAGGCCTTGGTCTAACTTCTGTTGCCAATGCACAGTATGAACCAAAGAAGGAAGACATCGCCACAGAAATCGGTTTCACCCCGTTTATTTGGTCTGCCAATTTTAACTGATAGAGCGTTATCAATGGGCGACAGTTTACACAAAGACGGCTGTTGCCTAAGGCTGAAATAAAGGTATTCTTGATTTATATCTATTATTTGGCGGTGTTCTCATTATTTAGCAATAAAAGTTTTGTACTGTACAGAAAAAGCAGTAACTTTGCACTCGCAAAAGAGAAATAACATCGCGGAGTGGAGCAGTTGGTAGCTCGCCAGGCTCATAACCTGGAGGTCGCATGTTCGAGTCCTGCCTC
>JALFNY010000129.1 GCA_022774105.1 Prevotella sp. | reverse complement strand
AGACACTTGACAAGTTGAACTTTTTGACATCCTACATGGAAGCAGCCAATGCAGCAACAGGTTCAAAGTTTGATGCAAACGCCAATGTAGAACACAAAAACATAGCAACCCTCATAGGAGAATTACCAAAGTCAAACTTTATACGTCTGAACCGTCGTCTGCTGACAGACCGCATAAAGAAAATGTACGGCAAAGAACTCGCCGACAAATACATCGACCTTCTGACACACCACTTTATATATAAGAACGATGAGACCTCCATTGCGCCATATTGTGCTTCCATAACAATGTACCCATGGCTAATTAACGGAACAACAGGAATAGGAGGAAACTCAAGCGCACCAACAAACCTAAAATCATTCTGCGGAGGATTTGTCAACATGGTGTTCATCGTAAGTTCCATGCTCTCTGGCGCATGTGCTACCCCTGAGTTCCTCATGTACCTAAACTATTTCATCGGCAAAGAATATGGTAAGGACTATTGGAAAGAGGCAGACAAGGTAGTTGACCTTTCACTGCGCCAACGTACAATAGACAAAGTAATAACAGACTGCTTTGAACAAATTGTATATTCAATAAACCAGCCAACAGGAGCACGTAATTTCCAAGCCGTATTCTGGAATATAGCATACTACGACAAGTTCTACTTCGAATCACTCTTCGGGAACTTCTACTTCCCCGATGGCTCACAGCCAGACTGGGAAGGACTATCATGGCTCCAGAAACGCTTTATGAAATGGTTTAACAAAGAGCGAACAAAGACAGTCCTCACCTTCCCCGTTGAGACCATGGCACTGCTGGCAGACAACGGAGAATGTCGCGACCCAGAATGGGGAGAATTCACTGCCGAAATGTATGCAGAAGGACACTCCTTCTTCACATACATGAGTGATAACGCCGACTCACTGTCTTCATGCTGCCGTTTACGTAACGAGATACAAGACAACGGATTCTCATACACCCTCGGAGCAGGAGGCGTAAGCACAGGTTCAAAGTCTGTACTGACCGTAAACATTAACCGCTGCGTACAATATGCAGTAAACAACGGACGCGACTACAAGGATTTTCTGAGAGAGGTGATAGACCTCTGCCACAAAGTACAACTGGCATATAACGAGAACCTCAAAGAACTAAAAGAACACGGTATGCTACCACTGTTCGACGCTGGTTACATCAACATGAGCCGCCAATACCTTACAATAGGAGTAAACGGACTCGTAGAAGCAGCAGAATTCATGGGTCTCAAGATTACACCAAATGACAAATACAAAGAGTTTGTACAAGGAATACTATCAATTGTAGAAGACCTTAACAAGGCTTATAGAACAAAAGACGTATTGTTCAACTGCGAAATGATTCCCGCAGAGAACGTTGGCGTGAAACATGCAAAATGGGACAGAGAAGACGGATACTTCGTACCACGCGACTGTTACAACTCATACTTCTACATCGTGGAAGACCAGTCCATGAACATAATGGACAAATTCAAGTTACACGGTGCGCCATACATTGAACACCTGACAGGAGGCTCCGCACTGCACATGAACCTCGAGGAACACCTGTCAAAGGAACAATACAAGCAGTTGCTGAAAGTGGCAGCACAAGAAGGATGTAACTACTTCACATTCAACATTCCAAACACCATCTGCAACAACTGCGGACATATAGACAAGCGTTACTTGCAGGAGTGTCCCGCCTGTCATTCTACAAACGTTGACTACATGACACGAATCATCGGCTACCTCAAACGTGTAAGCAACTTCTCACAAGCACGTCAGAAGGAAGCAGGAAGGCGTTTCTATGCAGGTTCAGACAAATTGGTAGGCTAAAATATGAAATATGTAAATACGGGCGTGGTCTTTCAGGAAATACCTGATGAGGTCACGCTCTCTATAAATATATCCAACTGCCCTTGCCACTGTAAAGGGTGTCATAGCGAATATCTTTGGGAAGACATAGGCGAACAACTAACAGCAATGACACTTAACCAGATGATTAAAGACTATGGCGCAGACATCACATGCATCTGCTTCATGGGAGGAGACGGTGACACCGCAACAGTAAATAGTTTGGCACACTGGATGAAAATGGCACACCCAGAGATACATATAGGTTGGTACTCAGGAAGAGCAAACCTGGCAAAAGAGATAGACATAAACAACTTTGACTATATAAAACTTGGACCATATATAGAAACAAAGGGTGGACTAAACAAGAAAACAACCAACCAGAGACTATACAAAATTACGAACGGCAGCATGACCGACATAACAAGTAAGTTCTGGAAAAAGAAAAGATAAATGGAAAAACCAATATTTATTGCCGGACCATGCGTGATAGAGTCAGTAGAATTGCTTGACGAAATCGCCAAAAGGTTAGTAGAGATAAACCAACAACACGGTACAGACATCATATTCAAAGCCTCCTTTGACAAGGCAAATAGAACAAGCCTTACCTCATTTCGTGGTCCAGGAATGGCAAAAGGCTTACAGATGCTTGCAGACATCAAAGCAAAGTACGGTCTTAAACTGCTTACAGACATTCACGAGGCATACCAGGCAGAGCCAGTTAGCGAGGTGGTGGACGTGTTGCAAATACCCGCTTTCCTGTGTAGGCAGACAGACCTTCTCATTGCCGCAGCAAGAACAGGAAAGGCTATCAACATAAAGAAAGCACAGTTCTTATCAGGAATTGACATGAGGTTCCCCGTGCAAAAAGTGCTTGACACCATTTCCAACGAGAATATAGCACAGACTAATGGACGAAAAGCAACGGATAACGTATGGCTCACAGAACGCGGGAACTGCTTTGGATACAATAACCTTGTGGTAGATTTCCGCAATATCCCAGACATGAAAGAAATCACGCCACACGTTATAATGGACTGCACACACAGTGTACAACGTCCCGGTGGCGGCAATGGTTGCACATCTGGCGACCGTTGCTTCGTGCCAGCAATGGCAATGGCAGCAAAAGCCTTTGGCGCAAACGGCTTCTTCTTTGAAATACATCCCGACCCAGACAACGCCAAATCAGATGGTCCAAATATGCTACGGTTAGAAGACTTCGCACCTCTTGTGGAACAACTAATACACTGATAACAGTAAAACAACACTATCCTTTTACAAAACAAAGAAACACATTGAAGAATATTCATAACATAGCTACACAAGCCCTGAATGATGAGGCACAGGCAATACTGGCACTCATACCACAGCTTGACGAACAGTTTGAGAAAGCAGTAGAACTGATGTTACACTGCAAAGGCAAAGTAATAGTCACTGGCGTAGGGAAAAGCGGCAACATCGGGGCAAAGATTGCAGCCACACTATCAAGTACTGGCACACCTGCCGTGTTCGTAAACCCTTTGGACGTATATCATGGTGACCTCGGAGTAATAACAGAAGAAGATGTAGTGCTTGCTATTTCTAACAGCGGACAAACCGATGAACTATTACGTTTCATTCCTATGATACTACACATGAATGCGCCTATCATAGGCATGAGTGGCAATCCTCAGTCCCTACTGGCAAAATATTCCACCTGCCACATAAACGTAAAGGTAGAGAAGGAGGCTTGTCCACTAAACCTCGCACCTACAAGTAGCACTACAGCCGAACTGGCAATGGGAGATGCACTGGCAATAGCACTGATGGAACTACGCAACTTCCAACCCCGTGACTTTGCACAATTCCACCCCGGAGGAGAACTTGGCAAGAGACTTCTCACTACTGCAACTGACGTAATGCGCACCAATGACCTACCTATTATCCCTCAATCCACGCATCTTGGCGATGCCATCATAAAGGTCAGCGCAGGAAAACTCGGACTGGGGATTTCGCTAAATGAAGATAATACCATTGCTGGACTTATTACCGATGGTGATATACGACGAGCGATGGAACGATGGCAAGCCGCATTCTTTGACCATACAGTATCAGACATAATGACTGTAACGCCAAAATGTGTGTTGCCCACAACAAAGATATCAGAGATTCTCTCTATAATGAACAAGAACAAGATACACACTGTTCTTGTGGTTGATAGCGACAAACATCTTATAGGAGTAGTGGACCATTACTCTTGTATGATATAAACGTATAAGAGATCTATATAGAAGAAGGGTGAAAGGAGAGCCTCACATTGTAGGCATTATATCCTTTCACCCTTCTATCTTTTACCTCTTATCCGTCACCTCCGTCACTCTGACAACTGATACAGGCGTACGGAAGAGTTAAGACCTGATGGCATTGGTGTCCAATTGTCGTATTTGGTCTTCTTATATTTAATGTCCACAACATTTATTTCCTCAAACTTACGCCACTCAACACCCTTCCTATCAAGATCGGCAATACGATTAGCAGGCAGATTGGTAACTTCAATGCGGATGTCGTTGTCACCTTCATTAAGCACCGTGCCGTCAAACTTCAATACATAAGGTACACTCCATGCACAACCGACATACTGACCATTTATATATACACGGGCACTCTCACGCACATCTCCGAGATTAATCTCCCACTCCCCTTGCAGTTTCTTTGGTGCCACTTTTTTGCCTTTTCTGGTCACCTTGGGAGCATTGCCTATACGGAATGTAGTCTCATACACACCCGTTCCCATCGTCACCTTGGCAGAATCATTGTCAAGTGTCTCCCAAGTCTGCAACTTGTCAATATCGAATGTGGCGTTTACCTTCGGAGCCTCTTCTATAAATGACAGTCTCCAACCGCTGTTTATATCAACCGCCGTGCCTTCTTTCTCGCGGGTAAGACGCTTTGTGACTAACTGCAACACCTGTTCTGGCAACTGGCCTGTTGCCAAAAACATAGACTCACCGGAACGCAACGTTATGCGAACACCATTCTCATTACTCTCGGCTTTATAACATATCCCATTCAATGGATTGCTCCAAAACAGATCCTTTGCATCCACTGCCAGTTTAACATAACTGTCAACATCGTTAGGAGTGAGGTTGGCAATAAAGTAACCATATTCCCCATCCTTCTTACGCCGTATCATTTTCAGCCCCAACTTGGTCTTCATCTCCTCTGGCTTGGCGACTTTTGCCAAAGCCTCAACATCGTTACCCAAAATAACACTTACCCCGTTGGCTTTCAATTTCTCTATATGTGCTTTCACCTCATCCGTCAATGTACTGCCTGAGGGTATCAAGAGAGCCTTGTAAGAAGTTCCGGCCGCGGTTACAATGTTACCTGCCCCGTTGGCGTTTGAGGTCAAAAGATATTTGTCCGAGATATAGTCGCAGTCATATCCGAGGCTGTCAAGTTCCAGAATTGAATTCTTAAACTCCGGCGCAAGATGCCCAAGATTATGTATGGCAAACTGCATCAGCAACTTGCTGGTATTCTTTTTCCACAAGTCACGCACAGGGAAATATACAAGAATGTCATTGTCCGGCTCGCCGCTTTGCAGAAATTCCTGGCAACGCTGTATGTACTTCATAAGTTCCGGTGCATCACGCCATATACTGTTAGTGGGTGACATATCCACTGAGGCATAGAACTTCCATCCTGGCCATGGGTCATTCTTGGGCGAATAACATGTTCCATGGAAATAAACATGATTCACACCGGCGCAGAACATGAGGTCAAGGTCGGGTTTCATCTGTGACAACGATGTACGGAAATGCTCCGTCAGCCACGTGAATGTCTCGCTACTTACAAGTTTCTTGCCTGTGATATGTGCTGCGGAAGGTGCGTATTTCAGCATGGAGTAGTCGGAGTCGTTCAGTTTTGTCATTCCGGGATCAACACGCAAACCTTTTATCCCAAACTCTGAAAGTCCAAAGCCCTCTATCTCCGGTATGTCAACCGCAGCATAAACATCTATAAGGTTGGCAGGAGAACCATGCGCCTGGTTACGCACCGTCATACCATGAGAGTGTGCCCATGCCGCCCATTGGTCGGTGAAGTTCTCCAACAACAGGTCTGACAGGGTCTCACGGTAGTCGCTGACCGTTTTCTTGTCTCTGTCAACGAGTTTATCTATATTCTCTTTCAGCGAATACCCTCTGCGTTTCTCAAACTCCTCCGGCAAGGTAGGTGTCCAGTCTGCGCCATACACCTCGTATGAATCGTTGAACATAGAGTGTGGCCACGGTGTTTTAGTCTCAGCGAAAGCCTTGTCAAATATTTCAAGATAATGCTTTACCGCAGTCTTGTCAAAATGGTCAATCACATAGCCCTGCCCTCCTGGGGCAGCACGTTTAACCTGCTGACGTGTCCTTCCGTTATAGATAGCAATAATTCGCCAGTCACCTTTCTTGGGAGCCTTCCACAATATCACACCATCCTTATCAACAGAATTTGTAATTTCTATGGCATCGCCCTTATATCCTTTAACATTCTTAGGATATGCCATCACGAAACTAAGCGTAGAATACATAACCTCCTTCTGTGGTAATAATAACTTA